>CAMNFJ010000018.1:0-26222 GCA_946536955.1 uncultured Lachnospiraceae bacterium | reverse complement strand
ACTTGGCCGCTGGTTTTTAGCGGCCTTATACAAACTGCAAAGCAGTTTGTTACCGCATGCCAGCGAGGGTAGAGCGAGAGCGTGCCCAAGGCGTTTGTGCAACTTGACGAGTCGGGGTTTACTTGACCACCTTTTGACCCTTACATCATATAATACGGGGGATCTGTCCATAAACAGGGCGGCGTTCAAATCCAGGTGAGGGAGGAATTGCCCCCCGTGACTCAGTGACTCCCGACGAGTCAGCAGAACCGTCCCCGTGACTCAACCCAATGAGTCAGCAGAACCGTCCCCGGTGACTCACAAATGAGTCAGTAGAACCGTCCCCGGTGACTCGCTCAGTAGTCGTACTGTTCCATGTATTTCATGTATTTGACGACCATGAGGGCGATCTTGAAGGTGATGGCATCCTCGAAGACGCGGAGGTCGAGGCCGGTGCTCTTCTGGAGTTTGTCCAGGCGGTAGACCAGGGTGTTTCTGTGGATGAAGAGCTGGCGGGATGTCTCGGAGACGTTCAGGCTGTTCTCGAAAAATTTGTTGATGGTGGTCAGGGTCTCCTGGTCGAAGTCGTCGGGGTTTTTGCCCTTGAAGATCTCGCGGATGAACATTTTGCACAGGGGGATGGGCAGCTGGTAGATCAGGCGGCCGATGCCCAGTTCGTTGTAGGCGATGACGGTGCGGTCTTCAAAGAAAATCTTGCTGACGTCCAGGGCCATTTTGGCTTCCTTGAAGGAGCGGCTGACCTCTTTGATCTCCTCGACGATGGTGCCGTAGGCGACGCGGATGTCGTTGATCCCCAGTTTGTGGAGCTGGTCTTCGATGCCGACGGCGGTCTTCTCGATCTCTTTTTCCCTGCCGGGGTCGGCGATCTCCTTGACGATGACGACGTTGGATTCATCGACGGCGGTGACGAAGTCGGAGTTGCTGACGCCGATGTATTCCTGCATGAGTTCCAGGACGTTGCGGTCGCGGTCGGATCCGTTTTCGATGATGATGACGACGCGGCTGGCGTCGGGAGCGATCCGGAGTTTTTTGGCCCGGCTGTAGATGTCCACGAGCAGGAGGTTGTCCAGCAGGAGGTTCTTCATGAAGCTGTCCTTGTCGTAGCGCTCCTTGAAGGCGGCCATGAGGCCGCGGAGCTGGAAGGCGGCCATGCGGCCAACCAGCAGGGTATTGTCCGTATCGCCCTTGACGACCAGGACATATTCGAGCTGCTGGTCCTCCATGACCTTGAAAAACTGAAAGGTTCCCGCGGACTGGGAATCGGCGGGCGAGACGACAAAATCGGGTATTGCATGCACGGCGTCGGCGAAGACAGGGGCCGTCGAGACGACCTCTCTTCCCTCAGCATCCATAATACAGATTTCCAGCCTTGTGATTTCCTTGATCCCTTCGATTGTATTCTGTAAAACCTGATTTGATACCATCATACCACTCTTTCCTGCGGTTTCCCTCCGCATGAAAACATCTGTAAGGTCCCTGTCTTTCTATTTTAATGCAATTAGCGATAATAATCCACAAATTTCTTATATTTTTTTGTCGAAAATACACAAACTGTTTTTCGCGGAGATGGCAGTTTGCCCAAGGGGAGAAAAGGCCGGACCGTGGGGAAAGAAAAGAACCACAGCTATGGCGGCTGTGGTTCTTATATTCTCTGTATATACCTTATAAAAGGACGATCCGGTCTTCTTCGATCGAGATCTTGTTGTCCTTGAGGAGGTGGCCCACGGCGCGCTTGAACTCGTTTTTGCTCATGTGGGCTTTTTCACGGATGAGTTCCGGGGAGGCCTTGTCCGTGAAGGGGATGACGCCGTCTCCTTCCTCGAGCATCTTGAGGATGGCCGAGGCGTCGGCATCGATCTGCAGGTAGCCCTTTTCGCGGACGCTCAGGTCGAGCTTGCCGTCGGGCTTGACGCCTGTGACGCGGGCCTGGACGATGTCTCCGGCCTTGTATTCCTGCACGAGTTCCCGGCGGGGAATGAGCGCGGAGTAGATGCTGTCGACGGCGACGAAGGCACCGAAGTTACGGCTGGTCTCATAGACGATGCCGGTCACCTGGTCTCCGGTGCGGTAGGGGCTGTCGGTCCTGAGCCAGGGGTAGACGTTCATGGTGGCGCAGAGGCGCTCGCTCTTGTCGATATATACGGCGACGAGAACGGTCTGGCCCTCTTTCACTCTCTCCTTGGGCTGCTCGTGGTAGGGCAGCAGGAGGTCCTTGTCCAGTCCCCAGTCCAGGAAGGCTCCGATGCGGCTCACCTGGATCACGGTCAGGTAACCGACCTGGTGCAGGGTGAGCTTGGGTTCCTTGCGGGTGGCGATCAGCCTGTCCTCGGAATCCTTGTACAGAAATACCTCCAGCTCATCGCCGATCGCGGCGCCTTCCGGCACCTGCGAGCGGGGCAGGAGCACGCGCTCGTTCGGAACGTCCCCGGTCAGGTAGACCCCGAAGGGCACCTGTTTATCTATTTTTAGTACTTGTTTTTCTCCAATTTTCAGCATGTTTTCCCTTTCCCGAAATAGTCCGGAAAAATCCGATCTCCAGGACGGCGTAGGGTCTGCCGTCGTCCGCATTGAGCACAATGCAGGCTGTCTGAAGCGGTTCCGGTCTCCCGGCAGCAGTATCTGCTGCGCAGGGCTTGCCGTCATCCATCATTTCCACAGACATATTTCTCTCTGTTCCGGAGTCGTCTCCGGCCGGCGCGGGGATCCCGTAGAGGACCGGGCTGATCCGGTCGCCCAGCAGGGCCTGGCGCCTGTATTCGATCCGGAGGGTCTTTAACTCCACTCCGGGCGGAAGACAGCCGACGGCTATCCGCACATACTGTCCGTTGTTCATATGCCTGTTCGTATCCAGATGATACTCCTGGACGACCACCTGCGGCCCGTCGATCCCGGAAGTCTTTGGAATGCGGATCTTCCTGGAATCATACTGCATGTCGATCCGCTCCTCCAGAGGATACCCTTCCAGGATCTCCTGAGGAATGCGGACCGGGCGCATCGTCCCGATATCAACGAGTGTCCAGACTGAGTTGGCGTTTGCAAGTCTCTCGCCGTCGCAGGTCTCCATCAGAAAATTGCGGAGCCCCATCCCCCCTTTCATTTCGTAGGGGAGGGTCCCGATCCTGACCTTTTCTCCAAGGCCGGGCATTCTGAGGATCTCTACACGCCAGTAGACCAGGATCCATGCGAGATTTTTTTCACGCAGGGGACCTATTCCGATCCCCATATCTTCCGATTGAAAGGTGGAACAATCCTGAAAATAATCGATCAACTTTTCCGGCGTAAGTTTTCCGTCAGCATCGATCTCACTGTAACGGATCCGGCTCTCAAAAACATACATCCGTATCTCCGCCTGTCTTTGTCTGTTTAATGGTATTTCCGATAAGCTGTGGGTACCGTAACATCAGCTGCCATGCCTGTTGACGGCTTACATGAATGTCCGCGCAAAGTTCATCGCACAAAGCTTCACGCAATGGTTTTTCAGCCATGCTTTCCTTTTTTGAGGACACCCTTGGAATTGAAGTAGCATTTTCTGCCCTTGATGGTCTTCCAGCCGGTCGCTCTGACCTTGGTCTTCGGGTCAAAGTAGTACCAATTGCCGCTGATCTTTTTCCAGCCGGTGACAAATTTCCCGCCGGATTTGTCCGCGTAATACCACTTGCCCTTGTACTTGATAAAGCCGGTCCTGCGGATCCCCTTGCTGCTGAAGTAGTAGGTGTTTCCGGCGATCCATTTGGGGCCGCCCTGAAAACGGGCGTAGTTTTTGTAGGAAAAATAGTAGATATTTCCGCCGATCCACTGCCAGCCTCTGAGTAGGTTTCCGGTTTTGACGGAGGCATAATACCATTTTCCGCTGACTTTGAAAAATCCTGTCACACGCGCGCCGGATCTGTTGAAATAATATCTCCTGCCGCCGATATTCAGGAATTTGTTTTTGACGGTCTTTCCGTTCTTGTCGATGTAGTAGACCTTTCCGTTCACTGTCCTCCAGGTGGACCTGGAAGCCGTGGACGAGGAGGCTCTGCTGTTGAGGAGGATCGTGCGCCGTCTCCCTCCGCTGCCCATCCTCCACGGAACGTGAAAGACATTGGTCGTATGTCCGTCCACTACGGGCATGCCGGAGGCGTTGGTGCCGACACAGATGGTCGTGTGGTCGTAAACGCCGTCCCCCTGCCAGTCATAGTAAACGGGGTTGCCCCGTCTGACGCTGCCGTTGTCCGCTGTCACATAGGCCCCGTACTGCTTGAAGTGCTTCATGGCGGCGGGGACATTGATCCAGGGCACGGAATTCGGGAACCAGCTGGAGGTCTGCGGCATGCCGCCCGCGTACAGACACTGGGAGACAAAGTTGCAGCAGTCCAGTCCCCTGTATTCAACATATCTGCGGTTATAGTGTTTCCAGTACCTGTCAGCGTAGGCGATGGCCTTGCCGGCATCGTATCCGCTGTAGGAGCTGGTCGAGAGAGATGCCGTCCTGTGGATCTCCGGATCCGTCTCAGCTCTCTGCGTCTGCGCGGTGCCTCCCGCAACGACGACAGCATTGCTGTCCACCTCATAGGTCAGCTGCTTCGTCTGTCCCTGGCTGTCCACATCCAGCCTGTCCCCTCCTTCGGAGGCGGGGACGCCGGTTCCGGCAGCCGGACTGTCGGAAGCGATCTGCGCATAGGCGACGACTTCCGGACTGTAGTCCGATTTTACCTCATAGAGGGCTGCCGGCGCATCCTCTGTCTCAAGTTCGGGGTCTTTAGCGGCAGCATTTCTCCAGGTAAAGTTAACATCCGTCCCATTAATAGAAAAAGGAGTCCAGACACCTTCTGAATTCTGCTTCAGCGAAATGGAAAAGCTGTAGCTGTAAGCAGAGGCATTTTCCACATCCGAAGCGTTGGTCTCCCCGTAGCCCTGGGTCATCCACTCATCCACATCGATCTTCAGAACGCCCTTTTTGTATTCGCAGGCCGTGATCTGATATCTCGGGATCATTTCGCGGATCGAAGCTTCCTCGGTGATCATGAGCCGGGTATAATCGCTCTGGCGGTCCCACTCCCGGCAGATCCCGCCGCTGGCGGACATCTCCAGCCCCGCAGCCTTTACGGTCTCAGACTCCTTCTCTTTCCTTTTTTGTTCGGAAGCCATCTCTCCGTTGATCTGCGCGGCAATATAATCGGCCTTGGCCGCTTCATAGGCATCCATGACTGCCATGACGCTCTCGGAGGTATCTTTTCCCAGTTCGGAATACAGTACATCTCCGTCGGAACGGATCTTTCTCGCCGACTCGAGGATCTCTCCGTCGGTCATGTTTCCGGAGCTGCTGTAAAAGGATTCGACAGCCTCTTCAAAAGGCACTGTCTCATCCTTTGTCTCAGTCTTTTTTCTGCTGTCCGCAGCGTCCCTGTCCGCGGTCTTTTCGGCGGCCGTGCCGCCGGTCCGGCCTCCGGCACCGTAAACCGGCGCGGGACCTGCCGCGATCAGCACTGCGGCCATGGCGATCACAGTGCTCTGAAGGATCCGTTTCCACTTCTCTGTTACTGTTTCCAAAATACCCCCTGTCCTGCCGGAGCAGTCACTCTTTATTCCGTCCTGCCTGGTAGGAAACCGCCCGCATAAGGCTCCCGGAAGCCGCACCGCTTGTCCGGGGGGCAGTTTGCCGCAGTTTCCGCGTTACACTGAAATACTGCGCCGCTGTCCGCCTCCCTGGGGGGACACGGCCATGCAGCACTGCGCTGCGAAAAAAATTCGCATTATCAATACGCTTCGGTAACGTTTCTGCTTCCCTGATGCGTTTTTTGCACAAAACAAATGCATCCCTGTATGAGATTTTTTTTCTGTCCGGTCTTCGGGAGAGTTTCTTCTCGATACAGTCATGCATTCAGCACTAAAAAAAATACAGGAAAAACAAGGTGATACTTTATTATATACTTAAAAAAACGCCATGTCTACCTGCAATAAGGCTTAAATATGTGTAATATTTTCGTAACAATCATGCCCCATCCTGTTTGCCGTGAAAAAAGAAAAGTCAGAATCTCCATTGTTTATGCGGTTTTCAGTGGATTTTTCGCTGACATGGTACAGGCACTTTTTGCCCCACGCCCTGCCCCACCGTCAATCTGCGCCCGGCAGAAAGCCATGTCCGGAGAATCGCAGTTTCCTGTTTTTGCGATGGCGATTCGACAATACGAAACATTGTGATATGCCTTGCTGTGCGCGACACATCTGCTTCACAAGTGTGTCGCGCCGGGCGGGCACAAAAAAACTTCCTGCAGATCCTTCTGCAGGAAGCTTTTCGGGTTACTGGGCTAGCAGGATTCGAACCTGCAAAATGACGGAGTCAGAGTCCGCTGCCTTACCGTTTGGCTATAGCCCATTGCATTTTTTGAGCCGTTTATCTCTCGGCTACGAATGTAGATTATAGTGCATCGCTTTTAAAAAAGCAAGTGTTTTTTTAATTCTTTTCACACTTTTTTTATCGCATTTATTTATGCATTTTTCAGTTCACGGGTCATCCGCTGACAGGCGGCTGGTCCATTGGCAGTCCCGGGGCAGGCCGCTGCCCCGGGGCCGTGTTTTTGCGTTTGATGTGTCCGGATCCTTATTGTGCCGGGTCCGCCATTTTTGCAGGCCCGCCGATCTGTCTCCGCAGAGGGCCTGCCCGTCTGTTGATCTGTGACCGCGGATGGACCTGCCTGTCCGCTCCGGCGAAGCTGCCTGTCTGTTCCTTCCTTCGGAGAGGCCTGCTTATCTGTTCCTGTAGAGGCCGGGGTAGAGAAGGAGCAGCATGGGATAGAGCTCAAGTCTGCCTGCCAGCATGTCAAACATGAGGATAAACTTGGAGGGCAGGGACAGGTGGCCGAAATTGGCCGCGGGGCCGACCGCCGCGAGGCCGGGACCTATGTTGTTGAAGGTCGCCGCGACAGCGGTGAAGACGGTCTCCAGACTCTGGCCGCCGTCAAAGAGGGTGACCAGGAGGACAGAGACCGTAAAGATGACCACATAAACGCCGACGTACATGACGACGGACCGGACGGTCTCGCGCTCGACGGGCTTGCCGTCCATCTGGACAGCCGTGACGGCGCGGGGGTGGACATAGTGGTGGACCTCCTGGAGGCCGGCCTTGATCAGGATGACGATCCTGGAGACCTTGATGCCGCCGCCGGTGGAGCCCGCGCAGGCGCCGATAAACATGATCAGGACGAGCAGGCAGCGGGAATACTGGGGCCAGAGGTCAAAATCCACGGTCCCGTAGCCGGTCGTGGTGATGACCGAGCCGACCTGGAAGGCGGCGTGGTGGAAGGCCAGGAAGATGTTGTCGAAGAGGCCTCTGATGTTGATCGTGATCGTTATGATGCAGAAGGCGATGATGGCAAAGTACCAGCGCACCTCGGTGAGCCGGAAGGCTTCCTTTTTGTCCTTTCCCAGAAAGAGGAAGAAGTAGGCGTTGAAGTTGACGCCGAACAGGATCATGAAGACCGTGATGATCGCCTGCTGGATCACGGGGTAGCTGCCCACGCTGTCTCTGAGGATGCCGAAGCCTCCGGTACCGGCCGTGCCGAAGCTGAGGCAGAGGGTATCAAAGAGGGGCATGCCCGCGAGCAGGAGCAGGACGATCTCGACAACGGTCATGCCGAAGTAGATCAGGTAGAGGATCTTGGCTGTGTCGCGGATCTTGGGAACCAGCTTGCCGACGACCGGGCCCGGGCTCTCCGCCCGCATCAGGTGCATCTGACTGCCCATCATCCTGCGCTTGCGCATGGGCATGATGGCCAGGACGAAGACAATGACGCCCATGCCGCCGACCCAGTGGGTGAAGCTCCGCCAGAAGAGGCTGGCGTGGCTGAGGGCCTCGACATCCGGCAGGATGCTGGACCCTGTGGTCGTAAAGCCGGAGATGGTCTCGAAGAGAGCGTCCGGGTAGCTGGGGATATCGCCGCAGAGCACAAAGGGCAGGGCGCCGCAGATACTGATCACGATCCAGACCAGGGCGACACTGAAAAAGCCTTCCTTGGTATAGAATATCTCGTCGGTCTCGCTCCTGAGGTTGATCAGGGTCCCCGCCAGGTAGTAGACGATAGCCAGGATCAGGTAGATGAAGCCCGCCCTCTCCCTGTATATAAATCCCGTCAGGGCGGGCAGCAGCAGGAAGATGGCTTCAAACTTCAAAACCAGTCCGGTCGTTCGCCGTATTATGGAATAATTCATTTAGCACACCTCACAACGGCAGTGGATTTTTTCCTTCTCACTGACCGCTTCTCCGATCTGTATCCAGTATATCGCGGATATCCTGGAAGCCGATCGTTGTCGTCACCACGATGACCCTGTCATCTACTTCGATCATGGTCTGTCCATTGGGGATGATGACCTGTCTGCTCCTGTAGATGCAGGCGACCAGGACGCCTTTTTTGAGAGGCAGGCTGGCGAGCGGGATCCCGATGACGGGTGAGCCCGCCTGGATCAGGAATTCAAGGGCTTCAGCCTTGTTTTCAATAATGTTGTAGAGGGTCTCCACGTTGCTGCCGATGGAGTTTTCCATGGCGCGGACATAGCGGACGATGTATTCCGCCGCGATGTGCTGGGGGTTGAGGATACTGCCCAGGTTCATATCTCCGATGATGTCATCGTAGTTGATGCGGTTGACCTTGGTGATCAGCTTGGCATCCCTGGTCGAGGCCTTGCGGGCGTAGAGGGAGAGGAAGATATTCTCCTCGTCCATGCCGGTCAGGCTGACGAAGGCCTCGGTGTTCTGGATTCCCTCCTCCAGGAGGACATTCTGGTTGGCGGCATCGCCGCAGATGACCGTGGCCTCGGGCAGCTCTTCGCTGAGCATCCTGCACTTGTTCATATCCTTTTCAATGATGGTCACGCGGATCTTGTTTTCCAACAGGAGCTGGGCGAGGTAGTAGCCGATCGTGCCGCCGCCGACGATCATGCAGTTTGTGACGCTGCGGCTCTTGAGCCCGACCTTTTCGACAAAGGCCCGGGCGCTGTGGGGGCCCGCCACGATGCTGATGGTGTCACCGGCATGGATCCGGAAGGATCCGTTGGGGATGGTGACCTCGTGGTTGGCGCCTCGCTCCACGGCGCAGACCAGGACGTCTCCCCTTGTGATCCCGGCGGTCTCCGCCAGAGTCTTGCCGTCCAGCTCGGAGCCGGCCGGTACAGCGAACTTGAGCAGCTCGATATGGCCCCTGGCGAAGTGCTCGATCTTGATCGCCGAGGGGAACTTGAGGAGCCTGGAGGCCTCCACAGCCGCCGCGTACTCCGGGTTGACCGTGAGGGAGAGACCCAACTCCTCCCTGATAAATCCGACCTCACTGTTGTAGATAGGGTTGCGGACACGGGCGATGGTGCTGCAGTCACCGGCCTTTTTGGCAATCAGGCAGGCCAGAAGATTGAGCTCATCCGAATCCGATGCGGCGATCAGGAGGTCGGCGTCCTCGACGCCGGCGTCCTTCTGCACGGAATGACTGCCTCCGTTTCCCACGAGGCCGATGACGTCGCAGCTGGTGGACACTTCATTGACCACCTGCTGGTTTCTGTCGATGACACTCACATCGTGTCCTTCTTCACTGAGCTGTCTGGCCAGGGCGGAGCCCACCTTGCCGCAGCCGATCACTATGATTTTCATGTTCTGTCCTCCATGCCGGGCCCTTTTCCGGTCTTTTGCGTTTATTAGGGGTTTACAGGGGGCCGCCCGCAGAGCGGAGCAGGTCTCCCGCCTGCGCGCCGGCGTCCAGCTCCAGGCGGATCTCTTCTCCCGGATGGGGCGCGTCGGGCACTGCCTGCCCCTCCCCGTTCCACATGCCCAGGACCCGGGTCCTGATATCCTGTCCGTCAGGGCGCATGATCTCCACATAGTCTCCGACGGAGAATTTATTTTTCTGGTGGATCCGCGCGTAACAGCGGCCGTCCGTCTCCTCAGCCTCTTCGATGATGCCCAGAAAGACCGCGTCGCTGGAATAGGTGTTGTCCGTATAGACCATGGAAAGGGTGTCGGGCCGTCCGAAATAGAAGCCGGTCGTGAAGTCGCGGTAGGTGCACTTGCGGATCTCCCGCATGTACCAGTCCATACCCGCGGCGTATTTTTCATCGCTCTCCAGATAGTCGTCGATGGCATGGCGGTAGGCGCGCGTGATCGAGGCCACGTAGAGGGCGGTCTTCATGCGGCCCTCGATCTTGAGGCTGTCGATCCCGGCCTGCGCCAGCTCCGGCAGATGGCCGATCATGCAAAGGTCGCGGGAATTGAAGATGTAGGTCCCTCTCTCATTTTCCTCGACAGGAAAATACTCTCCCGGCCTGCTTTCCTCCATGACGGAGTATTTCCACCTGCAGGGATGGGTGCAGGCGCCGCGGTTGGCATCCCGGCCTGTAAACCAGGCGGAGAGCAGGCAGCGGCCCGAGTAGGATATGCACATGGCCCCGTGGATAAAGGCCTCGATCTCCAGGTCCGCCGGCGTCCGCTCACGGATCTGCGCGATCTCCTTCAGGGAGAGCTCCCTGGCGCAGACGACGCGCTCGGCGCCCATGTCGTGCCAGAAGCGGAAGGTCTCATAGTTGGTGTTGTTGGCCTGGGTGGAGATATGGACGGGGACGTCCGGGCAGTGCCTGCGGGCCAGCATGAACATGCCGGGATCCGCCACCAGGACCGCATCCAGCCTGATCTCCTCCAGGAATTCAAAATAATCCGCCGCCTGGTCCAGGTCCTGGTTGTGGGCATAGATATTGGCGGCGACATGGACGCGGACACCGCGGGCATGGGCATATTCGATCCCGGCCCGCATGTCCTCCGGGCTGAAGTTTCTGGCCTTGGCCCGCAGGCTGAAGGCCTCTCCTCCTATATAGACCGCGTCCGCCCCGAAGTTGACCGCCGTGCGCAGGACCTCCAGGTCCTTGGCCGGGATCAGCAGCTCCGGACGGCTGCGGTTGGTCTTCCATCTTTTATTCATAAATAAAATCCGTTGTTATCATACTCGAATGCCATGCCGGATTGCGTCAGCGCGAAGGCATGACGCCGGCCTTCCGGTCACAGACATGCATGGCCGGAGCCATGTGCTGCTTTGTTCACAGTTTGACGCAGACCGCGGCCCCGTCCCCCGTGGGCAGGAGCAGGGTCTCCAGGCCGGGCTCCTCAGCCAGGGCATGGAGGTAGTCCCGCATGCGCCGGTGGATGGTCCTGTTCCTGCGTGTGACCGCGAAGCGGGAGGACAGGACCTCTCCCTCCCGGAGGATGTTGTCGGTCAGCAGGATCCCGCCGGTCCCGAGCAGGCGCAGGACATCCGGCAGAAAGCGGATATACTGTCCCTTGGCCGCGTCCATGAAGACCAGGTCGTAGGACCCGTCCTCCCCCAGCCGGGGCAGGATCTGCGCGGCGTCTCCCTCCAGGACTTCGATGGTGTCTCCCTCCGGGGCCTGAAGCGGCCTGCTCACGCAAGCGGCGTCTCCCTCCGAGGCCTGGACAGGCCTGCCCAGGCGGGCTATGTTGTCCCTGGCCCTGGCCGCGCGGGCCGGGTCTTTTTCGATGGTGACGATCCTGCAGCCCGGCGGCGCGTAATACTGCATAAAAAGAGAAGAAAAGCCGACCGCCGTTCCAATCTCCAGAATACGCATCGGCTTTTTCATTTTTACAAAAAATCGGATCAGGTTCTGCGTCTGGGGCCTTATGATGGGGACGCCCTCCGAGAGGGCCTCCTGCTCCAGTCCGCGCAGGCCTGGCGGTCCGGGAGGCGTCATGGCCTCGATGAAGACCTCCATGCGCTCAGCGTCCACGCGCTCAATACTGTCCCCAGACATCCTTGTTCTCCTTCTTTTTCCCGCCGGTCTGGCTGTCCTCATCTCCGGCCGTCTCCTCGCCGCCGGCAGCCGGATCCGCTTTTTCGGCGGTGGGCTCCCTGGACAGCTTTTCCATCATCTGGACCATGGTCATATCCGAGGACAGGAGGAAGGAACCGGGCAGGAACTTGTCGCTGTAGCCGGCCAGACGGGCCTTGATGGCAAAGGTGACCCCGCTGCTGACCAGGTTCTGTTTCTCCAGGATCCTGCCGACTGCGAGCGCCGAGCCGGCCTCGGACTCCGAGACCGTGATCAGCTCGCTGTGGGCTGTGGCCGGGCTGTCCAGGCTCTCCTCCGCAAACAGGTTGTAGCCCTCGTGATAGGCGCGGCCGGCCCAGGACAGGATATAGATCCCGCAGACGATGGGGATGAGGTAGATCAATATGCCGAGGACCGCTTCCGCGATCTCCGGGAACCCTGTTCTTTTTTTCATAGTTTTCTCCGCTCCTGGCCGTGGAAGGCCGGACTTGTCTGTCGCTATTCCCGGCCCTGTGCCGCGGGATGGCGGGCCCGGCTGCCGGTCGATCCGCTCAGGGCCGCGCAGCTGCCGCTTTTTTCATCAGACCTCGAGGATCATGGGCAGGATGACGGGCCGGCGCTGGGTCTTTTTCCAGAAGAAATCGTTGAGGCCGTCCTTGACGGCGTTTTTGTAGCGGTTCCAGTCTGTGCTCCGGGCCTCCTGGCAGCGTTCGATGGCGTCCTCCGCGACGTTGGCGGCGCCGGCCATGAGGTCGTCGGCCTCCTTGATGTAGACGAAGCCGCGGGAGGTGATCTCCGGGCCGGAGAGCAGTCTGCAGCTGCCCGATTCCAGGGCGAAGGCCACGATCACGATGCCGTCCTCGGCCAGGTGCTGGCGGTCGCGCAGGACCACGTTGCCGACGTCGCCGACACCGAGGCCGTCGACCATGATATTGCCGACCTGGACCTTCTCGCGGACGGCGGCTCCGTCCTCGCTCAGCTCCAGGACATCGCCGGAGCCCAGGATAAAGATGTGGTCCTTGTCATAGCCCAGCTCCTTGACGAGCTTGGCCTGGGCCTTGAGGTGGCGGTACTCGCCGTGCACCGGAATGGCATACCGGGGCTGGACAAGGTGGTAGATCAGCTTGACATCCTCCTGGCAGGGGTGGCCGGAGGCGTGGACATCCTGGGAAATGACGTCCGCCCCTTTGAGGATGAGCTTGTTGATGACGCCCGTGACCGCCTTCTCATTGCCCGGGATGGGGCTGGAGGAAAAGATGACGGTGTCGTTGGGGCCGATCGTGACCTTGCGGTGCATGCCGTCGGCCATGCGGCTCAGGGCGGCCATGCTCTCGCCCTGGCTGCCGGTCGTGATGATGACGGTCTTTTCGCCGGGGTAGTTTTTGAGCTGGTCGATATCGATCAGGGTGTTTTCCGGGACGTTGAGAACATCGAGCTTGGTCGCGGTCTCGATGATGTTGACCATGCTGCGTCCCTCGACGACGACCTTGCGGCCGTATTTGTAGGCGTGGTTGATAATCTGCTGCACGCGGTCGACATTGGAGGCGAAGGTCGCGACGATGAGGCGGGTATCCTGATGGTCGCGGAAGATCTGGTCAATGCTCCTGCCGACTGCCTTCTCGGACGGGGTGTGTCCGGGGCGCAGCGAATTGGTGGAGTCACACATGAGGGCCAGGACGCCCTTGCGCCCCAGCTCCGCGAAGCGCTGCAGGTCGATGGCGTCACCGTAGACCGGCGTGTAGTCGACCTTGAAGTCGCCGGTGTGGACGATGGTGCCGGCCGGCGAGGTGATGGCCAGGGCGGCGGCGTCCACGATGCTGTGGTTGGTCTTGATGAATTCCACCTGGAAATCGCCCAGGGTGACGACATCTCCGAAGGCCACCACGTGGCGCTCGGTGCTGCCGAGGAGGTTGTGCTCACGGAGCTTGTTTTCAATGATCCCGATGGTCAGGCGGGTGCCGTAGACCGGGACGTTGATCTTTTTGAGCACGTAGGGGAGGGCTCCGATGTGATCTTCGTGTCCGTGGGTGATCACAAAGGCCTTGACCTTGTCAATGTTATCCTCCAGATAGGTGGTGTCCGGGATCACGAGGTCGATCCCGAGCATATCGTCCTCGGGGAAGGCCAGGCCGCAGTCCACGACCACGATGCTGTCCCCGTATTCAAACGCGGTGATGTTCATGCCGATCTGTTCCAGACCACCCAGGGGGATGATCCTCACAGAGGGCGCAGTACCTTTATGTTCATCCTTCTTTTTTCTCAATCCGAATCCTTTTCTGCCCTTGTCTCTGACGGGCTCTGCCTTTTGTGAGCTGCCTGCCCCCCGCAGATCTGCCCGGATGCCGTCCTTTATGACGCGCAGCTCCTTTTTGCCGCTGTCCTTTATGACCTGCAGCTCCTTTTTGCCGCCGTCCTTTATAACCTGAAGCTCCTTTTTGCCGCTGTCCTTTACGACCTGCAGCTCATTTCTGGCTCCTCTGTTCCAGGAGGTCCTCAGTTCGTTCTTTCCGCCGGAGGGCTTTTGTCCCGTGCTCTTTCCGCCGGAGGCCGTCTTTCTGACAGCATCCTGCTTTTTCAGGTCTTTCTTTTTAACTCCCTGATGCTTTAATTCTCTGGTCGTATATTCCTTTTTCAGATCCTTCTTTTTGCTGATCTTTTTTTTCAGGTCTTTTCTGACTTCTTTTTTTCCGCCTTTTTCAGCGCTCTTTTCAATATTTCTTTTCTCTGTGCTTCTCTTCTCTGTACTTCTTTTTTCGATATTTCTTCTGTTGTCTTTTTTGGTCTGTGTCTTCAATTTTCTCTTCTGTTCTCTCTTCTATTCTCTCTTCTTATCTTTTTCGCCGGCATCTGAGGCAGGCGCCGCCTTCAGGGGCGCATGGCTCATCGCTCCTGCCCTTCGGATCTCTTCGCGGCAGGCTCAGGGCATTTATTCCTCGATCTCGATGCCGAGTTCTTCCAGGCTGTCCCGCATCAGCAGGAGTACTGCGGACAGCTCCTTTTCATCTTCTACGATCTCATAGGTGATCTCCGGATCCTGATCTGCGGTCTTCGTCATGGCAGTATCCGTATCCGGGGAAGCCGTTTCCTTCCTGTCCGCGCGCAGGATGAGGGCTTCTCCATCGCCTTCTTCGCTGTCAGTGACCAGAAGATACTGCTTTCCCGCCAGTCTGGTCTCCTCCAGCACGTAAAAATCCACCGGATGTTTTTCTCCTTCGGGCATGAACTGCACTTTTTCCATGGTCGTCCCCCCCTGGTCCTTCTCTGTACCGGGCTCACTGTCTCCGGGCTTATCGTCACAATCTGTAAGGCGGCCGGCAGGTCCCCGGACTCACTGTCTCCGGGCTTATCGTCACAATTCCGGGCAAGTCACCTGCTGCCGTCCCCCGTTTCCCGGTTCAGCCTTTCGTTTTCCATGTAGTCGCTGAGTATGATGGAGGCGGCGATCATGTCGACGTAGTCGTGATATTTTTCGCGCGGTATTCCCTGTCTGTGCATGATCTCTTCCGCTTCGACGGTGGTCAGGCGCTCATCGGACAACACAACGGGGAGACCGGTTCTCCTGTGAAGACTTTCCTGGAATTCCAGTGTCTTGCGTGCCCGCTCTCCCTGCGTATCATCCATATTCAGCGGCAGGCCCAGAACAATCAGGCCGACCTCGTATTCTCTGATCAGCTCTTCGATCCGCGCATAGGTCCTGCGGAGTTTGTTTTCTCTGTCTCTGCGGATAATTTCCTTTGGCTGTGCTGTCATCCCCAGCGGGTCACTGAGGGCCACGCCGCATGTCTTTCCGCCAAAGTCCAATCCCATGATTCTCATATACTCTTCTTCACCGTCTCCGGTCACTCGGACCAGTGGTTTGCCCGAATGTAGCTGCGCATGATCTCCTCGACCAGTTCGTCGCGCTCCACCTTCATGATCAGGCTTCGGGCCCCCTTGTAGTTGGTGATGTAGGTGGGGTCTCCCGACATGATATAGCCCACGATCTGGTTGACCGGGTCATATCCCTTTTCGGAAAGTGCCTCGTAGACGACGGAGAGGATCTTCTGCACGCCGTTCGCGGGTTCGGGCTGGACTCTGAAAAACTGTGTGCTGTCCAGGTCCTTTCTTGTTATATTTCTTTTTTCCATATACGCCTCACTGCAGAATCACACCCCGGCAGACTGTCTGCCGCAAATGGATTTTTAGCCTACCCTTTATCTTACTCTATTTGGCCTGATGATTCAACATTCTTTCTGGTCAGGGTGTGGCCGGAAACATCAGTGGAACACCAGGGCGTCTCCCTTTGAAAACCGGATGGTCTCTTTCCCGAAGGTTCCCTCCAGGAGCATTCCCTGGGTCAGGGTGTCTTTTTCCTGTGCTTTTCCGGGGAGCGGCTCCTGTCCCTCCACAGGAGTCTCTCCGGTCTTTCCGGTCAGGGGCCGGTCAGCGGGGACGGCTCCGGTCACATAGCGGGTCGTGCTGCCGGTCCAGTAGGATCTGCCCTCGTGTTCGCAGAGCTCCTCGAGGAGCAGGGTCTCCGGTCCGCCGGCGAACTGCATGCGGTAGGCCTCCGCCTGGGCGGCGGTGAGGGCCAGCAGGCGGTCGCTCCGCAGGGCCTTGACGGACTCGGGGATCTGGTCCTTCATCCTGGCCGCCACGGTCCCGTTCCTGCGGGAGTAGCGGAAGACGTGGATCTCATAAAACCGGATCTTCTCCAGGAAGGCGCAGGTCTTTTCAAATTCCTCTTCTGTCTCGCCCGGGAAGCCGACGATCACATCGGTCGTGATCGCGGGCCGGTCGTAGTAGCGCCTGAGCAGGTCCACGCTGCGGGCGTATTCCGCGGTCGTGTAGTGGCGGTTCATGCGGCGCAGGGTCTCATCGCACCCGCTCTGAAGGGAGAGGTGGAAGTGGGGGCAGATCTTTTTCAGGCCGGCGATGCCGGCGATGAAGGACTCTGTCATGATCCGGGGCTCCAGGGATCCCAGGCGGATCCGCTCCAGGCCCTCCATGGCATTGAGGTCCGTGAAGAGGTCCAGGAGGGCTCTGCCGGCCTTGACGGGGTCAAAGCGGACGGGGCCTTCGGCGTTCCGGTCCAGTCCGTAGGAGCTGATATGGATGCCGGTCAGGACGATCTCGCGGATCCCGCCGCGGACCAGGCCCGCCACCTCGCGCAGGACCTCCTCCTTTGCCCGGCTGCGGATGCGGCCGCGCGCGTAGGGGATGATGCAGTAGCTGCAGAACTGGTTGCAGCCGTCCTGGATCTTGATATAGGCCCGGGTGTGGCCCGGCTGTGTCAGCTGCATGTCCTCATAGGCCGGGGCGCAGTTCAGGTCCTCGCGAAGGACCGGCTTTCCGGGGGAGAGCTTCTTCTCAGAGGTCAGTTCCTTCCCGCCGGAAAGAGTCTCCCCTCCGGCTGCTCCCTGCGTTTCCTCCTGCTCTGCCGGGGCTTTTCCGGCGCAGAGGTCTTTTTCCTTCAGGAAGGCGGTGAGGACCTCTCCAATCCGGGTCTTCCGGTTGTTGCCGATGACCAGGTCGATCGCGTCGTCCTTCTCCACCCCGGCGGGGTCCGTCTCCACGTAGCAGCCGACCGCGACCACGACCGCATCGGGATTGGTCTTTTTGGCCCGGTGCAGCATCTGCCGGCTCTTTCTGTCCGCGATGTTGGTCACGGTGCAGGTGTTGACCACGTAAATATCCGCCTTATCCTGAAAGGGGACTTCCTCGAATCCTTCGTCCCGCAGGATCTGGCGCATGATATCCAGTTCATAGCTGTTGACCTTACAGCCCAGGTTGTGAAAAGCTGCCTTTTTCATTTGACTTTTATATATTCCGATTTTATATTTTATATATCACAACAATTGCTGTACGGCCGTCCGGGCCGTGCCTTCGCAATTTCAGATATAACTATATAACTCAGTTACCTGTGCAGCGGGTCCGTCTCCTTCCCGCGGAGTCCTTCCGCGGTCAGAGGGCCGGCAGGGCGCCGCTCACCAGTCTGCATTGGAAAGGAAACACGTATGAAAACAGTTCAGATCTCCCTCAATTCCATCGACAAGGTAAAGTCCTTCGTCAATGACCTCACCAAATTTGATGATGATTTCGATCTGGTCTCCGGCCGCTATGTCATCGATGCCAAGTCCATCATGGGCATCTTTTCCCTGGATCTGTCCAGGCCCATCGACCTGAACATCCACGCGACCGAGGATATGGACAAGATCCTCAAGGCTCTGGAGCCTTATATGGTCAAGAAGTGATCAGGGCCTGAAGCAGCCAGTATTTCAGCGGGCACAGTCCTTCTGCGCTTTTGCAGGGCACAGTCCCGGTTCCTCTGAGGGGGATCCGGACTGTGCCTTTTTTGCGTCCCGCGCTCTTTACTTTGCGGGGTTGTAGCTGCCGATATGGATGATGTCGTCCGTCGCGATGGCGCGCTCGACCATCTCCTCGATCTTTTCATCGAGGTTGTGCTCGTGCTTGCGGATCACCTCCGCTTTGGGCTTTGTCACGGGGTGCTTGGCCACGAAAATGGTACAGCAGTCCTCATAGGGCAGGATGGAGGTCTCGTAGGTGCCGATCTTCTTGGAGACCTGGACGATCTCCTCCTTGTCAAAGCCGATCAGGGGGCGGAAGACGGGCAGGGTGCAGACCTCGTTGGTCACCGCCAGGGCGGCCAGGGTCTGGGATGCGACCTGGCCGATGCTCTCGCCGGTGACCAGGCCCAGGCACTCGTTCTCCCTGGCCAGGCGCTCGGCGATCCGCATCATGTAGCGGCGCATGATGATGGTCAGCTCGTCGTGGGGGCACTGCTCATAGATATAGAGCTGGATCTCCGTAAAGTTGATGTTGTGGAGCCGGATGGGCCCGGTGTAGACGGAGATCTCCTTTGCCAGGTCGACGACCTTCTGCAGGGCGCGCTCGCTGGTATAGGGCGGGGCGTTGAAATAGACCGCGTCGATCCGGACGCCGCGCTTGGCGACCATGTAGCCCGCCACGGGGGAATCAATCCCGCCGGAGAGGAGCAGCATGCACTTGCCGCCGACGCCGACCGGCAGGCCGCCGGGGCCCGGTATGACCTGGGAGTAGAGGTAGATCTTTTCGCGGACCTCCACGCTGAAGGTGATCTCGGGCTTATGGACATCCACGGACAGGCCGGGGCAGGCCTCGAGCACGGCGTGGCCGACCTCGGCATTGATCTCCAGCGAGTCGCTGGGATATGCCTTGTTCATCCTCCTGGTGCGGACCTTGAAAGTGTGGTTTCCTTCCGGATATTCCGCCTGCATGAAGGCGGCGGCTGTCTCGCACAGCCTGTCGAGGGGCATGATGTCATAGACCGCGACCGGGCAGATGCCCCAGATGCCGAATACATGGGACAGGGCCTCGGTGACTTCGTCGAAGTCATAGTCTCCCGTGGTCTCCACAAAGACCCGGCCGTAGGTGCGGATCACGTTGAAGCGGCCCTCGCAGGGGCGCAGGGCGATCCGGATCTGCCGGACCAGGGCCTCCTCGAAGACGTGGCGGTTTTTGCCCTTGATGCCGATCTCGGCGTATTTGATCAGAAATGCGTCGTATTTGTTGTTCATGGTTGGGTCCTTCCCTCCTTACCTTCTCACAAATTTTCTCAAAAAAGGTACGATCTCAGCGATGGCGGCGGTGGTGGTGTCCATCTCTTCCATGGTATTCATGACAGAGAGGCTGATGCGGATGGAGTTGTCCATCTCGGCGGCGGGGGTGCCGATGGCCGCCAGGGTCTCGGACAGGTGGGGGCGGTTGGAGGCGCAGGCGCTGCCGGAGGAGACGTAGATGCCGCGGTCCTCGAGGGCATGGAGCAGGACCTCCGCGCGGACGCCCCTGACGCGGACGCTGAGGATGTGGGGAGCCGCGGTCCCGTCGGTGCGGCCGTTGAATTCCAGGTCGGGGATGGCGGAGAGTCTTTCCACCAGGCGGGCTTTCATGGCATAGAGCTTTTCCCTGTCCTCATCCAGGCTGCCGCAGAGCATCTTTGCGGCCAGGGCCATGCCGGCGATGCCGGGGACGTTCTCTGTCCCCGAGCGCAGGCCGCCCTGCTGGCCGCCGCCAAAGATCAGGGGTTCCAGGCGCACGCCCTCGCCCACATACAACAGTCCCGTGCCCTTGGGTCCGTGGATCTTGTGTCCGCTGGCCGCCAGGAGGTCGATCTTCATCCGTTTGGGGAGGATGGCGGCCTTTCCAAAGCCCTGGACGGCATCCACGTGGAAGAGGGTGGAGGGATTGGCGGCCTTGATGGCTGCCCCGATCTGCGCGACAGGCTGGACGGAGCCGATCTCGTTGTTGGTGTGCATGACGGAGACCAGGATCGTGTCGGGCCGCACGGCGGCGGCCACGGCCTCGGGGGAGACCAGGCCGTCCCGGTCGACGCCCAGACGGGTAATCTCAAAGCCCAGGTTCTCGAGGTGCTTCATGGCTTCGAGGACCGCGGGATGCTCTATGACGGTGGTGATCAGGTGCTTTCCTCTGCGCTGGGCCGCCAGGGCTCCGCCGATGATCGCCATGTTGTCCGATTCGGTCCCGCAGGAGGTGAAGTAAAGGTTCTTTTCCCGGACCTTCAGGATCCCGGCCAGGGTCTTTTTGGCCTCCGCGATCCGGCGCTCCGCCGTGACGCCGCGGTGGTGCATGCTGGAGGGGTTGCCGTAGTCCTCCAGATAGATCTCATTCATGAGTGCGGCGACCTCGGGAAAGCACCTGGTCGTCGCGGAATTATCAAGGTAGATATCTCTTTTTTCGTTCATTTATTTTTCCTGAGGGAAGTCTTTTACAGTTTGTACCGGTCCTTTTCCCGATTTCCATGCGTTTCCGGCGGCTGCGGGCTGCTCCGTTTTTCGTTCCGGCGGCTGCGGGCTGCTCCGTTTTTCAGATCAGTCCAGTTCAAAGCGGTAGATCAGGAAGGCCAGGAAGGCGATCGCGGCGGTCTCGGTCCGCAGGATCCTCCTGCCCAGGGAAATGGTCTTCGCGCCTCTTTCGACGGCCTCTTCGACCTCGCTCTCCTCGAATCCCCCTTCGGGGCCGACGAAGACGGCGGCTGTCTGTCCGGGCCGGAGCTGCTCCAGGAGGGACCTGGTGCCGTTTTCCTTTTCCTCCGCCATACATTCGTAGGGCAGGAGGATCAGGTCCGCCTGGTCCGCCGCATAAGCCAGGGCCTGGTCCATGGTCAGGATGTCATGCAGCTGCGGGATGATCCCCCGCCGGCTCTGCTTGGCCGCGGCTTCCGCGATCGACTGCCAGCGAGCGACCCGTTTTTTGCGTTTGTCCCCGGTCAGCTTGACGATGCTGCGGTGCATTTCCACCGGAATGATCTCTGTCACGCCCATTTCGACGGTTTTCTGGATGATGAGTTCCATCTTGTCCGCCTTGGGCAGGCCCTGGAAGAGGAGGACCCTGACCGGGAGCTCCGAATCGGCCTGTCTGACTTCCAGGAGGCGGCAGAGGACCCGGCTGTCCGTAAAGGAGACGATCTCAAAGCGGTATTCCCCGCCGGTCTCTCCCCCGTCTCCGGGGCGCACGATCAGTTCTTCGCCCGGATGCATGCGCAGGACATTTTTGATGTGGTTGTAGTCGCTTCCGCCGATCTCCAGCAGGCCGTCCTGCATGGCGGAAAGATCCGCAAAAATCTGTAGCATAGGTGGGATTTTCTCCATGGGGGATGGTTGCGGCCGCGGGGTGTCGCCGCTGCCGCCTGCATCGGACCCGAACCGGGACCGGTTTTCCGTGTTTGCGGGGGCTCAGGCCGGGACAGGTTTTCCGGTGTCTGCGGGGGCTCAGGCCAGGGGCTTTCTGCCGACCACGCAGCACCACTCGCCCTGGTCTGTCTGGCTGACGATCTCGAGCCCTTCTTTGAGCATGGCGTCCTTGACGCTCTGCGCGCGCTCGATCAGGATCCCCGAGGTGATGTAGACAGCGCCGGGCTTCATGCAGCGCACGGCCTGGGGGGTCAGGGGGACCAGGACATCGGGCAGGATGTTGGCCAGGACCACGTCATAGCAGCCTTCTCCGACCTCGGCCTGGACCTGCGGATCGTCGATCAGGTTGCCCAGGATCACCTTGAAAAGGGAGGGATCCACGCCGTTGACCTTCGTGTTCTCCTCGATAGCCGGGACAGCGCAGGGGTCGAGGTCTGTGCCGACCGCCCTGCGGATGCCCAGCCTGAGGGCCAGGAGGGCCAGGATGCCGCTGCCGGTCCCCACGTCCAGGAGGACTGTCTGCGGGTTTATGTATTTGCGCAGCTCGCGGATGCAGAGCTGGGTCGTCTCGTGCATGCCCGTTCCGAAGGCCGTCCCGGGGTCGATATGGAAGACCAGGCGGGGCACCCGCTCCTGTCCGCCGTCCATGACCTTCTCGGGCTTCTCCCAGGAGGGGATGACCAGAATGTCATCGATCCAGAACTGGTGGAAATACTGCTTCCAGTTGTTGATCCAGTCGATGTCCTCGGTCTCGTCGATGGTGACGGTCCCCTCTCCCACTTCGGTAAAGGTGCGGATCTCCGCGATCTTTTCCAGCATCTGCGCGCGGACCTCCTCGGGTGTGCGCAGGACGTCATCGACGACCAGGCGGCCGTCCTCTGTCTCCTCCAGGAAAAAGCTCAGCACTGCCGTGCCGTCGTCAGCGGGTCCCTCGGGAAGGATATCGACAAACATCTGCTCCTTTTCGGCCGCGGTCAGGGGAACATTGTCCTCGATCTGGGCACCGTAGAGGCCTATGTCCTCCATGAAGCTGATCAGTATATCCTCGGCATCGGTCCTGGTCCGGACCCGGAATCTCATCCATTTCATATGTATGTATACCTCTTCTTGCAGTATATATGGGGTTTTAGCTTTTAGCCTTTAGCCTTGTAACTGGAAATTTGTGGCAAACAGCTAACAGTTAACAGCTGACAGCTAACAGCTTCTCTTACACAACAAATTGTCAGGAGTGGTTTTCACCCCTGACAACCGGTGCTGCCTTTTATTTTTCCCAGAAGCGTTTCTTTTTCTTTTCCTTGTGCTCTCCCTCCTGGTCCGGCTTGTCCTCCTTTGTAGCGGAGGCCCGTTCGACGGCGGTCAGGGAGTCTCCCGTGAGCTGGTCGAACTTGCGCAGGGCTTCCTTGGCCTCCTTGCTGAGCTTGGTCGGGATATCGACGACCAGGGTCACATAGTGGTTGCCGCGGATGTCCTTGTTGCGGAGGGTGGGGACGCCTTTGCCGCGGAAGCGGATCTGGGTCCCGGTCTGGGTCCCTGCCTTGACGTCGTAGACGATCCTGCCGTCCACGGTGTCGATCATGACGCTGCCGCCCAGGGCCGCCACGGGATAGGAGATCTTGACGACGGAGAAAATATCGAAGCCCTCGCGCTCAAAGATCTCGTGAGGGGAGACAATGACCTCGACCAGCAGGTCGCCGCGGGGGCCGCCGTTGATGCCGGGCTCGCCCTTTTCGCGGATGCGGACGCTCTGGCCGTTGTCGACGCCCGCCGGAATCGTGACATTGATGGTCTTGCGGCTGGTGATGTAGCCTGTGCCGCCGCAGTCCGGGCACTTGTCCTTGATGATCTTGCCGCTGCCGCCGCAGTCCGGGCAGGTCTGGACGTTGCGGACCGTGCCGAAGAAGGACTGCTGGGTGAAGACCACCTGGCCCTTGCCTCCGCACTTGGGGCACATCTGGGGAGAGGTCCCGGGCTTGGCACCGGTCCCGTTACATTTGGGGCAGGGGTCCTTGAGGTTGAGGGTCAGCTCCTTCTCGGTGCCGAAGACCGCCTCCAGGAAGCTGATGCGGACGCTGGTCCGGATGTTGGCCCCCTTCATGGGGCCGTTGGAAGCGCCCCTGCTGCGGCCGCCGAACATACCGCCAAAGAGATCTCCGAAAATATCCGAGAAATCAGCGCCTGTGAAATCGAAGCCGCCGGCACCGAAGCCGCCGGTCCCGTCAAAGGCCGCATGCCCGAACTGGTCATACTGGGCGCGCTTTTCCTTGTCGCTCAGAACCGCGTAAGCCTCGGAGGCCTCCTTGAATTTTTTCTCGGCATCCTTGTCTCCGGGGTTCATATCCGGGTGGTATTTCTTGGCCAGCTTGCGGTATGCCTTTTTGATCTCTTCCTCTGTGGCGTTTTTTTCCACGCCCAGGACTTCGTAATAATCTCTTTTCTGTTCTGCCATAGACTTGTCCAATCCACTGCTTCTGCAGGTATGTATATTTGATCCGGTCTGCCCGTTTTTTCCGAAGGTCTCTGTATCCGGTCCGGTCTGTCCGCTTTTTGCGGGGAACTCTGTATCCGGTCCGGTCTGTCCGCCTCCTGCGGTTCTCTGTGTCCGGTCCGGTCTGCCGGGGGACAGGCCGGGAATGGGTCCGCTTTAACGCACATAGAGCCCAGGCCGCGAATACGGCCTGGGCACTGTGCTGCCCTGATCGGCAACAATTGATTTTTATACCATAACGGCTCTTATTTGTAAAGCTTTGCAGTTTTTACTCTGCCTGATCAGACCTTACATGTTCACGCCCTATCGAGGACGTGAACATGTAACGCTTGCGCGCGGTGATTCCAATACGCTTCGCGTGCACCGCGCGGCGTTGAACTCGTGTTTTTCGCGAAAATGCCGCGAAAAACTCCTCGAGTTTCGTGGGCGTCTGAACTGAATCGATCAAACCTCTCTATAGTCGCCGTCGACAACATCGTCGTCAGCCGCGCCCTGGGTCTCCTGATAATTGCCTGCTGCGCCGGCGCCTGCGCCCATGTCGGGGCCTGCAGCGCCCTGGGCGCCCTGGTACATCTGGGCGAAGAGCTGCTGTGCGTCGTTCATCAGCTTCTCCTTGCCGCTCTTGAGGGCATCGATGTCGGCGTCGCTGAGGTCGGTCTGGTCCTTGGTGCGGTCGAGGACTGCCTTGAGGTCCGCGATATCGGCCTCGACTGTGCCCTTGACGGCGCCGTCGATCTTGTCGCCGGCCTCCTTCATGGCCTTCTCGGTCTGGAAGACGATGGAGTCAGCCTCGTTGCGGGCCTCGACGGCCTCTTTGCGCTTGCGGTCCTCTGCCTCATACTGAGCGGCCTCCTGGACAGCCTTCTCGATTTCCTCATCGGACATGTTGGAACCTGCGGTGATGGTGATGTGCTGTTCCTTGCCGGTGCCCAGGTCCTTGGCGGAGACGTTGACGATACCATTGGCATCGATATCGAATGTGACCTCGATCTGAGGCACGCCGCGCATTGCGGGCGGGATGCCGTCCAGACGGAACTGGCCGAGGGACTTGTTGTCGCGGGCAAACTTACGCTCACCCTGCAGGACGTTGATGTCAACAGCGGGCTGGTTGTCGGCCGCAGTGGAGAAGACCTGGCTCTTTCTGGTCGGGATGGTGGTGTTTCTCTCGATCAGAGGAGTCGCGATTCCGCCCATGGTCTCGATGGACAGGGTCAGAGGGGTGACATCCAGCAGCAGGATATCCGTGCCGGCATCCTTGTCACCGGAGAGCTTGCCGCCCTGGATGGAAGCGCCGAGAGCGACACACTCATCGGGGTTCAGGGTCTTGGAGGGCTCGTGGCCGGTCAGCTGTTTGACCTTTTCCTGGACGCAGGGAACACGGGTGGATCCGCCGACGAGCAGGACCTTGCCGATGTCGGAGTTGCTCAGGCCGGCGTCGCGCATGGCGTTCTGCACGGGGATGGCGGTCCTCTCGACCAGGTCGCTGATCAGCTCCTCGAATTTGGCGCGGGACAGATCCATGTCAAAGTGCTTGGGGCCCTCAGCAGTCGCGGTGATGAAGGGCAGGTTGATGTTGGTGGTCTGAGAGCTGGACAGCTCCTTCTTGGCCTTCTCGGCGGCCTCTTTCAGACGCTGCATGGCCATCTTGTCGCCGGAGAGGTCAACGCCCTCTTTGGCCTTGAACTCGCGGACCATCCAGTCCATGATCTTCTGGTCGAAGTCATCGCCGCCCAGGTGGGTGTCGCCGTTGGTGGACAGAACCTCGATGACGCCGTCGCCGATATCGATGATGGAGACATCAAAGGTACCGCCGCCCAGGTCATAGACCATGATCTTCTGCTCTTTTTCATTGTCCAGGCCGTAGGCCAGAGCAGCCGCGGTGGGCTCGTTGATGATACGCTCGACCTCCAGGCCGGCGATCTTGCCTGCGTCCTTGGTAGCCTGACGCTGGGCGTCGTTGAAGTAGGCGGGGACGGTGATGACGGCCTTGTCGACCTTCTCGCCCAGGTAGCTCTCGGCGTCTGCTTTCAGCTTCTGCAGGATGAACGCGGAGATCTGCTGGGGGCTGTACTTCTTGCCGTTGATGGTGCGGCCGTGGTCCGTGCCCATGTCTCTCTTGATGGAAGCGATGGTATTGTCGGCGTTGGTGACGGCCTGACGCTTTGCGGGCTCGCCGACCAGACGCTCATTGTTCTTGGTGAACGCAACGATCGAAGGTGTGGTGCGCGCGCCCTCGGCGTTGGCGATGACGG
>CAMNFJ010000017.1:0-27208 GCA_946536955.1 uncultured Lachnospiraceae bacterium | reverse complement strand
TGCAACTTGACGAGTCTCAGAGCCTTTACGATACTTTTGACCTTTACATCATTATATAAGAAATAGATTACACAAGAAGGAGTCAGAATGGGACTTAACCCGATGCAGATCATAAAACTCAAGGAAAGACTCAACAGCTTTCGGACCCGTCATCCCGGCTTCACCCGCTTTATCGGCGCCCTGCGCAGGGACGGGGTCCCGGAGGGATCCGTCCTTGATGTCAAGATCACCTATCCGGACGGCAGGACCGGGACCACAAATTTCCGCGTGAGCGATGAGGACATTGAGTTTATTCGGACCATCGCGGAGCTCGGCAGATAAAAGAGCGCACCGCCTGAACCACAGAGCGGGCCTGAAACAGGCAATGCTGTAGTGGAAAGGCCTGCGCAAAGAAATTCACAGGAAAGTCAAAGGCCCTGCCTCCGGCTGTACATGCAGCCGGAGGCAGGGCCTTATTTAAATCTTATTACATTCATCAGACGAGAATCCGGATCCGGTCTGTCAGATCATGCCGGAGCCGGCAGGACTGTCGGATCAGTAGTTGTCCGCGTGGATCTCAAAGTAAGCCTGAGGATGGTTGCAGACAGGACATACATCGGGGGCGGAGGGGCCGACCACGATGTGGCCGCAGTTGCCGCACTCCCAGATCCTGTCGCCGTCCTTGGAGAAGACAAGGCCGCCCTTGATATTCTCGATCAGCTTGCGGTAGCGGGCCTCATGCTCCTTCTCGATGGCAGCGACCATCTCGAACAGGTCGGCGATCTCGTTGAAGCCCTCCTCGCGGGCATCCTTCGCGAAGCCGGGATACATTTCCTTCCACTCGTGCTCTTCGCCGTCGGCCGCGATCTCCAGGTTCTCTACCGTGCTGTGGACGCCCTCGAGGATCTTGTACCAGATCTTGGCGTGCTCTTTCTCGTTTGCAGCTGTCTGCAGAAAGATCTTGGCGATCTGCTCATAGCCGTCCTTTTTCGCCTTGGAGGCGAAGTAGGTGTATTTGTTCCTTGCCTGGGACTCGCCGGCAAAAGCTTCCATCAGATTGTCGAAGGTCTTTGTTCCGATCAGGTTTTTCCCCAGCTTTGCATAATAATCAGTTGACATAAAGTCCTCCTTTCAAAAATGAAACCGGTCAAAAAACTGTAGTTTTAAATATATTTTGTACAATGTATTGCAGATTCATCATAGCACACTACGGACGGGTTAATAAATGCTAACTTTTGTATCCTCAAAAATACATCCGTTTGGAGCCACGACTGCTTTCGGGAAGAAAAGTCTTTTCTGAAAGGCAAATTCGATGTATGATATTTAAAGATTGAAAATTCTTGCCGATGCAGGATTTTTCACTCCGGTGCCTGTGCCGCTGGCCCGGGCACCTGTGACCGCATTGCGCTGCCGCTCCTGCGAGCGGCATCTTGTGGAAGAGTATCCGACTGACAGATCGAGGATGGAGGTCCACATGATCAAAGAGACAGAACCCGGAGCCGGAAGGGCTGCGCAGGGAGACCGCTCGGGCCCTGAGGGGGCTGCGGCGGCAAAAGATCCGGGCCGGCCGGTCACGGATCAGGGCAGGCTGGTCTATAAGGAAAAGAAAAGGCTCGGTTTCCTCGGTCTTCCTTTTACGTTCACGACATACCTCCTGTATGAAAACGACATTCAGATCAGGAGAGGTCTGTTTTCGGTCGTTGAGGATGACTGCTATATGTACCGGGTCATCGATGTCCAGCTGAGGGTCAGCTTCCTGCAGAGACTCTTCGGGCTGGGGACCGTCATCTGCGTCACCTCCGACGCGACCAACAAGACCATCACCCTCAAAAACATCCGCCGGTCTAAAGAGATCAAAAACTTTATCTACCGTGCGTCCGAGGAGGCCAAGATGAGGCGGAGGACAGTGAATATGCAGAACATAGGAGCTTTTGAGGATCTGGATGGCGACGGTATGCCCGATTGAGTGAGTGACTATGGATTTTTATGATGAATTGTATATCAGTCCCGCGGTCACAGATCCGCACCGGATCAAAAAGGACCTGATGCGGGGGAAGGGGCATCTGCTGACCTATGTGCTGGTGCTTGTCAGGGGGCCTGAGAACAGGCCACAGCTCGAGATCATGCACTGCGCCAACCTGCAGCAGAAGTACTACCGCGACCACCCGCCCCTGATCGTGGGGATCTGCGAGGGAAAGGAAGACGCCTTCAGCATGGTGGAAAAGATCACCAACGAGTCCTTCGCCCTGACCGGGCAGTGGGATCCGGCACTGTATCTGGCGGCGAAAACAGGATTGGACTAAGGAGCATGCTGATGGGGATCTTGCTGTTTATACTGAAGCTGGCGGTGACCGTCTTCCTGGTCCTGCTGGTCATCCTCCTGCTGGCCATTCTGCTGATCCTCTTCGTCCCCTTTCGATATTCCCTGGACGGAAGTGTCCATGATCCAGAGGGGAGCGAGGAGATCCTGCATCTGGACCCGAAGCGGGACATCACCTTTTCCGGAGATCTGCGCTGGCTGCTGGGAGCCTTTCATGCAGCGGTCTCCTATGACGGGGACCATCATATCGAACTGAGGGTCCTGGGCCGGCCCCTTTCCCTGCAGAAGCTGCTGGGCAGAAAAAAGAAAGAGCCGACCAAAGAGGCCGGAGAGAAGGAAGAGGAGAAGGCAGCTGATGAAAGGATCCGGAAGATTTTTTCCCGGCTGGATAAATTGTGGAAGAGAGTCTGGGACGCGATCGATGCCCTGGACACCGATTACGGGATCCGCGCCAGGCAGATGATCGTGCGGCGCATGATCCCTTCCCTGCGCTCCTGTCTGCCGTCCGAGTGGGGACTCACGGGGGTCGTGGGCCTGGGGGATCCGGCCCGCAGCGCCGGAGTCTTTTCGCTCCAGGGCTTTCTGTATCCGGTCATCGCCGGACACGTCGCAGTGGGGACGGAGTTCGACCTCTACCGCTATGACCTGCAGGGAGGCGCGAGAGGAAGCATACGGCTTTACCACTTCCCTGTGGCCGGGATCATGATCCTGCTCAACAAGGATTTCCGCAGACTGTTCAGGAGGCTTCGCAGAGGACCTGCCGGGACAAGGAAGGGAAACAAGGGTGACAGGGGAAACGGCCATGCCGTCGGAAAGAAAAACGGAGAGCGGACGGCAGCCTGACAGGACGGAGCCGCCGCGATCATAATATATGAAGGAATCAGACACACAAAGCTGAAAAGCACCGAAAGGATCGACGATGGGAAATAACGGGAATGGAAATGGAAACGGCAACGGAAACGGGCTGAGGACCAACGGATCCAGACAGAACAGCTTCAACCATGTACTCGAGTCCCTGATGGAGGGTGCCCAGGGCGTTCTCACATCCAGGACTGTGGTGGGAGAGCCGATCACGGTCGGCGACACGATCATCATCCCCCTGTCCGATGTCAGCATCGGCGTCGGGGCGGGATCCAACGGATCGGAGCGCAAGGACGACGGCATGGGCGGCTTCTCCGCCAAAATGACCCCCTCGGCCGTCCTTGTGATCAAAAACAATATGACAAAGGTGGTCAATGTCAGAGACCAGACCAGCCTGACCCACATCATGGACATGATCCCCGAGCTGATCGACAAGCTCAGGTCCCGCAATACCCCCATGATGTCGGATGAGGACGCCGTCAGCAGAGCCTTCCCGGAAAAGAAGGAAGAGTGATGCCTGTGCCGGGCGGCATGTTAGGAAGAGTAAAAAAATAAATTCCGGATCGGATGATCCGGAATTTATTTTACTTCAAAACTAGTGAAATCGGAAAGTGACAGCGGTCTGCATCTGCTGTACAGGGGCCTGAAGCCGCCCGAAAAACAAGCCGCCTTATGCACGCTCAACCTTACCGGAGCGCATGCATCTGGTGCAGACATGAATCTTTTTGCTGCCACCGGCAGTCTTTACAGCAATTCTCTGAACGTTTGCATGCCAGACTTTATTAGATCTTCTATGTGAATGGCTGACCTGATTTCCAAAGAAAGCGCCTCTGCCGCAGATATCGCACTTGGCCATCTTAACACCTCCTAACCCTTTTAAATTCGGAAAAACAACATTAGTATATTATCAGAAAGGTTTTCGGAATGCAAGGGTTTTTTCTCCCCAATTCCCTGTTTTCTTTTTAGCCTGGTTCGGGTATAATTTATCTGTCGATTTATGCTCGGCTGTCCGAAGGGCGGGCGGCAGATGCAGCAGGACTGGGAGAGCGGCGTCCTCAGGGCGGCCGGATTCCCGATAAAAATCGCGTAAATAACCGCTCGCGCGGTACTGAAAGGAGAGCAACCTGAATATGAAGTCTTCATACATGAATACGCATATGGGCAATATTTCGATTGATAATGAAGTCATTGCGCAGTATGCCGGAAGTGTCGCCAATGAGTGCTTCGGCATCATCGGCATGGCGGGCGTAAATATGAAGGAAGGGATCGTAAATCTTCTGAAGAAGGATTCGATGACCAGAGGCATTGACGTCACCCTCACTTCCAGGAACCGTCTCGTGATCGATTTTCATGTCATCGTTTCCTACGGGGTAAATATCATGACCGTGGCGGACAATCTGATCGAGAGCGTTCGCTATAAGGTGGAGGAATTTACCGGGCTTGAGATCGAGAAGATCAACATTTACGTCGAAGGCGTCAGGCTGATCGATTGACAGGTTTACCATAGGATTGGAGGAATGTGCGGTGAGCATGAATGAAGTAAAGCAAACGGAGAATGTCCGGTCAATTGACGCAGTGCGCCTTATCGATCTTTTCCTTGCCGGGGCTGCCAGTCTCGAGGCCGGAAAGGAATGGATCAATGAGCTGAATGTCTTTCCCGTTCCGGACGGAGATACCGGCACCAATATGACGCTGACCATCAAGTCGGCGGTCGCTGAGCTTGAGAACCTGGATGAAAACTCGAGGACCATGAGGGATGTCTGCAAGGCGATCTCGTCCGGGTCCCTGAGGGGCGCGAGGGGAAATTCCGGCGTCATCCTGTCCCAGCTTCTGCGCGGATTCGGCAAGGTGGCCAGGGACGGTGAGGAGATCACGGTCCCCGTTGTGGCAAAGGCCTTCAGCCGGGCCGTGGAGACGGCCTACAAGGCGGTCATGAAGCCCAAGGAGGGAACCATCCTGACCGTGGCCAAGGGAATCTCCGACAAGGCAAACGAGCTCGCGGACCAGGGCGAGGAGAATTTTGACGTCTTTATCCCCGAGGTGATCAGCTACGGCGAGGAGGTCCTCGCCAAAACCCCCGATATGCTGCCTGTTCTCAAGCAGGCCGGCGTCGTCGACAGCGGCGGCCAGGGCCTGATCCAGTTTTTGAAGGGCTGCTACGACGGTTTTCTGGGCAGGGAGATCGCTCCGGTCCAGGCAGAGACCGCCGAGGCGCCGGCTGAGGAGGTGGTGGAGGAGCCCGTCCTCAAGCATCTCTACAGCACCTCCTTCCGGATCGTGGCCGACAAGGACTTCAACAAGGCCGCGTCCAGGAGCCTGGTCAAATATCTGGAGTCGATCGGAGAGTCCGTAGTCTGTGAGCAGGAGGACGGCGAGGTCTGCGTGCAGCTGCAGACCGATGATCCGGGACTGGCCATCCAGAAGGGCCTCCAGTACGGTCAGCTCAGGCAGCTGGTCGTCGAAAACAGGAAACTGGAGAAGGCCGGATCCGCCCAGGCGGCCGCGCAGCAGGAGGCAGCCGGACAGGCGGAGCCCGCTGAGGCCGAGGCTCAGATGCCCCACAAGGAGGTCGCCTTTATCACGGTCGCTGTCGGCGACGGGATCGCGGAGATCTTCCGCGGCCTGGGCGTGGACTGCGTGATCGAAGGCGGTCAGACCATGAATCCCAGCACGGACGACATCCTGAACGCCGTGAAAAAGGTCAATGCGGATACGGTCTATATCCTGCCCAACAACAAGAACATCGTGATGGCCGCCAGACAGGCCGCGGAGCTCGCGGAGAACTGCCAGGCCATCGTGATCCCGACCACGACCATCCCTCAGGGGATCACCGCGGTCATCAACTTCGCGTCGGATCTGGGCGCCGAGGAGAACCGCGAAAATATGTTGGCCGGCATCGAGCTGGTCAAGAGCGCGGAGGTCACCTACGCGGTCCGCGACACAGTTCTGGACGATGTCGAGATCCACAAGGATGACATCATGGGTATCGGCGACAGCGGGATCCTGGCCGTCAGCCGGGACCGCGATGAGACGGCCCTGGCCTGCCTGGACAAGATGGTCGGCGAGGATACCGAGATCATCAGTGTCTATTACGGGACCGATGTCACCAGGGAGGAGGCCGAGGCCTTCCGGGACAAGGCGCTCGCCAGATTTGATTCCTGCGAGGTGGAGCTGCAGTACGGCGGCCAGCCGATCTACTACTACATCCTCTCCACGGAATAATAAGATAACAGTCACCAATCACAAGAGAGTTTTATAAGAGAAAATGCTCAGGGACAGGCGGGTCTTTACCCGCCTGTTCTGTTTGCCATTCTGTCCGGGAGGAAAGATGAGAACGGACGCAGCCGTGACAAAACTGAAGGGGATCGGGCCGGGGACCGCGCAGGCCCTGGCAGCCAGGCAGATCTTTACAGTCGGAGACCTGCTCTGCTTTTATCCCTCCGCCTATGACTATTTTGACCAGCCCTCGACGATCCGGGAGGCTGAAGCGGGAGCCAGGTGTACGCTCTGTCTGACCGTCACCGGCAAGGGCTCTGTCCTGCGAAAGGGCAGCCGGACCATCACCCACATAGAGGCGGCGGACCGGACAGGGAGCCTCAGGCTGACCTTTTTCAACATGCCCTATGTGCGGCAGACCCTGCAGGCGGGATCCGCCTTTGTCTTTCGCGGGATCCTGCGCAGGACCGGGAGCGGGGCGGCCTATATGGAGCAGCCCTGGTTTATGGAGGCCGGCAGGTACCAGACCCTGACCGGAACTCTGCAGCCGGAGTATCCCGTGGTCAAGGGGGTCGGGACGGCCAGGCTCCGGACCTTTCTGGCGGCAGCGCTCGATGCGGCGGAGGGGATGCCGGACGACCTGCCCCCGCGGATGCGGGAAAAATATAAGGTCATCAGCCGCCTGGAGGCGCTCAGGTCCATCCACTTTCCCAAGGACCGGGACAGGCTGCAGGAGGCGCGCAGGCGGCTGATCTTCGATGAGTTCTTTCGCTTTATCGTGGGGATCCGCAGGGAGAAGACCGAGGGCGGGGACCGGGTCAACCCCCGGCCCATCCGGGCTGAGGGGCAGTGGTGCCGCCGGCTCCTGGACAGCCTCCCCTTTGCCCTCACTGAGGAGCAGGCCCGGGCCTGGGACCAGATCCGGACGGACCTCCGGGGCGGGACGATCATGAACCGGCTGCTGCAGGGAGATGTGGGGTCGGGCAAGACCATCCTGGCCTTCCTGGCCCTTCTGCTCTGCGCCGAGGACGGCAGGCAGGGGGCCCTGATGGCCCCGACAGAGGTCCTGGCCAGGCAGCATATGGAGGGACTGACAGCCTATCTGGAGCAGAGCGGAATCCCCGCCCGGCCTGTCCTTCTGACGGGCTCCGTCAAGGGCAGGGAGAGAAAAAAAGCCCTGCGGATGATCGCCGACGGCACGGCGGATATCGTGATCGGCACCCACGCCCTCTTTCAGGAAAAGGTGGATTACCATGACCTGTCCCTGGTCGTCACGGACGAGCAGCACAGGTTCGGGGTCCGGCAGAGGGCCGGCCTGGCCGACAAGGGCAGGGACGTCCCCGTCCTGGTCATGAGCGCCACCCCCATTCCCAGGACCCTGGCCATCATCCTCTACGGCGACCTCCAGGTCTCCTCCCTCAAGGCTCTGCCGCCCGGCAGGCAGCCGATCAAAAGCCTGGCCCTGCCGGAGGCCCAGAGGGGACGCGCCTACCGCTTCATCCTGTCGGAGATCGCGAAGGGCCGCCAGTGCTATGTGATCTGTCCGGCCGTCGAGGAGGGGCAGATGGAGGAGATCGAAAATGTGAAGGACTACACGGAGAAGCTCCGCGCCGCCCTGCCGGACACCCTGCGGATCGCCTCCCTGACAGGCCGGATGAAGCCGGAGGAAAAGACCCGGATCATGGACGGCTTTGCCGCGGGGGATGCAGACATCCTGGTCTCCACGACCGTGATCGAGGTCGGCATCAATGTGCCCAATGCCACCGTCATCCTGATCGAGAATGCCGGGAGATTCGGTCTGGCCCAGCTCCACCAGCTTAGGGGCCGGGTCGGCAGAGGGCGTGACCAGTCCTATTGTTTTTTTCTCTATACAGGAAAGGAAAAACCGGACAGACTGGCAGTCCTCGAAAAGAACGCGAACGGCTTTTCCATCGCGGACCAGGACCTCAGGACCCGGGGGCCCGGGGACCTCTTCGGCGTCCGCCAGAGCGGGCTGCCCCAGTTCCGCCTGGCCGACCTGTATGAGGACGCGGACCTTTTGAGGGAGGCCTCCGCCTGCGCGGACGAGATGCTCAGGGAGGATCCGGGCTTTTGCTGCAGCGGGGCCGGGACCCTCGATTACTCCACGATCTGACCTGATTTTTTATCAAAACATCTTAAATAAACCAGGATTCTATCCTGTCGGGGCTGTTGACTTTCAAATAAGCAAAAGATATTATACAATAATAGCCGCCGTCAGGCCCGGAGGGCACGGCGCGGTCATGCGGCCCAAAGTGCCCGCATGTATATTTTTCACGGTTTTGAGGCCTTTTTAAGGCCTTGTTTACAGGCGGAGGTAGATCCATGCCGAGAGTCGCAGTAATGACTGACAGCAACAGCGGAATCACACAATCTATGGGAAAGGACATGGGGGTCGGCGTTATGCCCATGCCCTTCAGTGTGGACGGAGTGACTTATTATGAGGATGTCAACCTGTCCCGCGAGGAATTTTTCCAGATGATGGCGGACGGGAAGGAGATCGTGACCAGTCAGCCGTCTCCCGGTGACCTGATGAAGATGTGGGACAGCGCCCTGGAAAAAAATGATCAGGTGGTCTACATCCCCATGAGCAGCGGCCTTTCCAGCTCCTGCCAGAACGCGCGGATGCTGGCCAATGAATATGGCGGGAGAGTGTTCGTCGTCAACAACCAGCGGATCTCCGTCACCCAGAAGAGGTCGGTCCAGGACGCTCTCATCCTCGCCGAAAACGGCTATGACGCAGCCAGGATCAGGGAGGTCCTGGAGCGCGAGAAATTTGATGCGAGCATCTATATCATGCTCGATACTTTGAAATATCTGAAAAAGGGCGGAAGGATCACGCCCGCGGCGGCGGCCATCGGGACCCTCCTCCGGATCAAGCCCGTCCTCCAGATCAAGGGCGAGCGTCTGGATGCCTTTTCCAAGGCCCGCACGGCCGGCCAGGGAAAGATGACCATGATCAACGCCATCCATCATGACATCGAGACCCTCTACGGGGGGATCGAAGCCGGCGACGTTTTCATGTATGCCGTCCACGCCCAGGTCCCGGACCAGTTTGCTGTCTTCAGAGACGAGGTCAGAAAGGCCTTTCCCAACCTGCAGGTCGAGGAGGACCGTCTCTCCCTCAGCATCTGCTGCCATATCGGCCCCGGGGCTCTCGCCATGAGCTGTGTGAAAAGGAGTGAACTAATCGCGCGATAAGACTTACCTGACTTCCGGAGGTCTGTTACCTCCGTCAGGACCGGTCCGCAGACCGGCCCGGCACAATGTGACCTATCTACAGCGGGTGCCTGCCGCCGGCAGGCATCCGCTCATCCGTTTTGACCCGTTTGAGGGGCCCGGAACCAGACCGGGCCGGAGAGCTATCGGGGGCCTCGTTCGCCCCGTGGCGAAGGCGGGTCCTGAATTTGAAAGGAATTATGACCAACAATCATACAGAACAATACGGGGCCGACAGCATCCGGGTGCTGGAAGGCCTTGAAGCTGTGCGCACAAGACCCGGCATGTATATAGGCAGCGTATCCACCCGGGGACTCAACCACCTGATCTATGAGATCGTGGACAACTCCGTGGACGAGCACCTGGCCGGATACTGCGACACCATCCACGTCACCCTGGAGGCGGACGGCTCCTGCACCGTCAAGGACAACGGGCGCGGCATCCCCGTCGGCATGCACGAAAAGGGGGTCAGCGCGGAGCGCGTCGTCTTTACGACCCTGCACGCCGGAGGAAAATTTGACAACAGCGCCTACAAGACCAGCGGCGGCCTCCACGGCGTCGGCTCCAGTGTCGTCAATGCCCTGTCCGAAAAAATGACCGTGACCATAGCCAGGGACGGCTGTATCTACCAGGACTCCTATTCCAGGGGAATCCCCCAGATGGAGCTGGAAAAAGGCATGCTGCCGGTGATCGGCCGCACCAAGGAGACCGGCACCAAGATCAACTTCCTGCCGGACCCCGAGATCTTTGAAAAGACCAGGTTCAAGGAGGAGGACGTCAAGAGCCGCCTCCACGAGACGGCCTACCTCAACCCCGGCCTGACCATCCTCTACCGGGACCTGCGCGGGGAGGAGGCCGAGGAGGTGACCTACCACGAGCCCGACGGCATTGCCGGCTTTATCCGGGCCCTCAACCGCAAAAAAGAGACGGTCACCGATGTGATCAGCTTCAGCGGTGAATATGAAGGGATCGCCGTCGAGGTGGCCCTCCAGTATGTCAACGAATTCCACGAGAACGTCCTGGGTTTCTGCAACAACATCTACAATGCGGAGGGCGGGACCCACCTGACCGGCTTCAAGACCGTCTTCACCCAGGTCATCAATACCTATGCCCGGAGTCTGGGCTCCCTCAAGGACAAGGACGCCAACTTTACCGGCGCGGATATCAGAAACGGCATGACGGCCGTGATCTCCATCAAGCACCCCGACCCCCGCTTCGAGGGCCAGACCAAGACCAAGCTCGACAACCAGGACGCGGCCAAGGCCGTCGCCCAGGTGACGGGCGATGAGATCGTGCGCTTTTTTGACCGCAACCTCGATACCCTCAAATCTGTCATCGGCTGTGCCGAGAAGGCCGCCAAGATCCGCAGGGCGGAGGAGAAGGCCAAGACCAATATGCTGACAAAGCAGAAATTCTCCTTTGACTCCAACGGCAAGCTGGCCAACTGCACCAGCAGGGACCCCTCCAGATGCGAGATCTTTATTGTCGAGGGCGACTCCGCCGGCGGCAGCGCCAAGATGGCCCGCGACCGCATGTACCAGGCCATCCTGCCCATCCGGGGCAAGATCCTCAATGTCGAGAAGGCCAGCATCGACAAGATCCTGGCCAATGCCGAGATCAAGACCATGATCAACGCCTTTGGCTGCGGCTTCTCGGAGGGCTACGGCAATGATTTCGATATCTCAAAGCTGCGCTACGACAAGATCGTCATCATGGCGGATGCCGACGTGGACGGCGCGCATATCTCGACCCTCCTGCTGACGCTTTTTTACCGCTTTATGCCGGAGCTCATCTACGAGGGCCATGTCTACATCGCCATGCCGCCCCTCTACAAGGTGGTCCCCAAGAAGGGAGAGGGAGAGTATCTCTATGATGACTACGCCCTGGCCCGCTACCGCAGGACCCACAAGGGCGACTTCACCCTGCAGCGCTACAAGGGCCTTGGCGAAATGGACGCCGAGCAGCTGTGGGAGACCACCCTGGACCCCGCCCGGCGCCGCATGAAGCAGGTCCGGATCGAGGACGCCATCGCCGCTTCCGACATGACCGAACTCCTGATGGGATCGGATGTCCCTCCCCGCAGGAATTTTATCTATGAGCACGCCGCGGACGCGGAGCTGGACATTTGAGGAGAGAAGAAAAGAAAAGGAGTAAAAGCTAACAGCTGACAGCTAAAGGCTAAAAGCTATCACCATGAGCGATAACAATAAAAAAAAGAACAAGTCCCGCGACAAAATCTTTGACCATCCTCAGACCGCTGAGGCCGGCGGCGGGGAGCAGATCATCAGCACCGAGTATTCCGAGCTGATGCAGAAAGCTTATATAGACTATGCCATGAGCGTCATCGTCTCCCGCGCCCTGCCGGATGTGCGCGACGGCCTCAAGCCCGTCCAGCGCAGGACCCTCTACGACATGTATGAGCTGGGGATCCGGTCGGACAGGCCCTACAGAAAGAGCGCCCGCATCGTCGGCGACACCATGGGTAAATACCACCCCCACGGAGACAGCTCCATCTACGATGCCCTGGTCGTCATGGCCCAGGAGTTCAAGAAGGGGCTGCCCCTGGTCGACGGGCACGGAAACTTCGGCAATATTGAGGGCGACGGGGCCGCGGCCATGCGCTACACGGAGGCCAGGCTCCAGAAGATCACCGAGGAGGCCTTTCTGGCCGACCTGGACAAGGATGTGGCGGATTTCGGTCCCAATTTTGACGAGACCGAGAAGGAGCCGACGGTCCTGCCGGTCCGGATCCCCAACTTTCTGATCAACGGGTCCGAGGGGATCGCGGTCGGTATGGCGACCAGCACCCCGCCCCACAATCTGGCCGAGGTCATCGACGCGGAGCTGGCCCTTCTGGACGATCCCTCTGTCTCGACCGAGCAGCTGATGCGGCTGCTGCCGGGACCGGACTTTCCGACCGGCGGCATCATCGTCAACAGGGACGACCTCCAACAGATCTATGAGACCGGCCAGGGCAGGATCCGGATCCGCGGCAAGGTGGAGACCGAGAAGGGCAGGAGCGGCCATATCAACCTGGTGATCACGGAGATCCCCTACACCATGGTCGGCGCCGGGATCGGCAAGTTCCTCTCGGATGTGGCGGCCCTGGCGGAAAACAAGGTGACCAACGATGTCATCGACATCACCAACCAGTCCTCCAAGGAGGGGATCCGGATCGTCATCGAGCTGCGCAGGGACACGGATGTCGAGAATTTCAAAAACCTGCTCTACAAAAAGACCCGGCTCGAGGATACCTTCGGCGTCAATATGCTGGGCATCATGGACGGCCGTCCCGAGACCATGGGACTGCGCGCCATCCTGGAGGCCAGCGCCGATTTTCAGTACGAGATCGCCGGCCGCAAATACAGGACCCTGCTGGAAAAGGAACAGAAAAAGCGGGAGATCCAGGAGGGCCTGATCCAGGCCTGCAATGTGATCGACCTGATCATAGAGATCCTACGCGGATCCAGGGACAGGGCCATGGCCAGGCGCTGTCTTGTGTCCGGCGATACAAAGGGCATCCGCTTCCGGTCCGACATGTCCCGGGAGATGGCGGAGCAGCTGCATTTTACAGAGGTCCAGGCGGACGCCATCCTGGACATGAGGCTCTACCGCCTGATCGGACTCGAGATCGAGGCCCTGATGAAGGAGCACGAGGAGACGGTCGCCAATATCTACCGCTATGAGGATATCCTGGAGAACAGGACGGCCATGACCAGGGTCATCCGGACGGAGCTCCTCTCCTTTAAGAAAAAATACGGCAGGCCCCGCAGGACCCAGATCATTCAGGGGCAGGAGGCGGTCTTTGTCACGACCGCTGCCGACGCGGACCGCGAACTGGTCTTTGTCATGGACCGGTTCGGCTACGCCAAGACCATGGAGCCGGGCCTCTTTTCCAGAAATGAGGCTGCGATCAGGGAAAACAGCCGCTTCTGCTTCCCCTGCCGCAGCAACGGCAGAGTCTGCCTGTTTACAAAAGAGGGGCAGTTGTATACACTAAAGACATCGGATCTTCCCGCCGGAAAGATGCGGGACAAGGGAACGCCCGTCGACAATGTCAGCAACTTCGATTCGACCAGGGAGGAGATCGTCCTTGCGGCCTCCCAGGAGGCCCTGCGCCTGGAAAAAGTGGTGTTTGTCACCGGAAAGGGCATGGTCAAGGCCGTGCCCGGCACGGAGTTTGATGTGTCCAAGAAGAAGGTCGCCTCGACCAAGCTGGCGGAAGGGGACCACATCGTGCTGGCGGCTCCTCTTGGAGAGGCCCTCTCCCTGGTCCTGCAGAGCAGGAACGGATACTTCCTTCGCATGGCATGCGAGGAGATCCCCGACAAGAAAAAGAATACCCTGGGCCTGAGCGGCATGCAGCTGGCCAAGGACGACTTCATAGAGAACGCCTGGCTCCTGAGCACAGGGGACAAGCCGGTCGTCAGCATGCATGAGACGGAGATCGACATCTCCAGACTCCGGATCTCCAGGAGGGGCGGCAAAGGGACCAAGCGGTTCTGAACGGAAAAACTGCTGTGACCGTTCGTGATCCGGACAGCTGAAGATCAGTGAATCAGTCTGCCGTGCGGCAGCTGAAGAGATAAATCAGGAGGCAGTGTTTTTATTATGAGAGTGATCGCGGGAAGCGCCAGAAGGCTTCTGCTTGTAACACCGGACGGGCTCGACACCCGCCCCACCCAGGACAAGATCAAAGAGACCCTCTTCAACATCCTGCAGATGCAGGTCCCGGGCTCGGTATTTCTGGATATCTGCGCCGGGAGCGGCGGGATCGGCATAGAGGCCCTCAGCAGAGGGGCAAAGAGGGCCTATTTCATCGAAAACGGTAGAGCAGCTGTATCCTGCATCCTGCAGAATCTGCACAAGACAGGATTTGAGGATCAGGCGGTCCTGCTCAGGCAGGACGCGGTCGCGGCTCTGCGCCATGTGAGGGAAAAGGAGGTGGACCTGGTCTATCTCGATCCCCCCTACAAATCGGACCTGGCCCGCAGGGTCCTTCTGGCCCTGGACCAGCAGCCCTATATTACGGAGGACAGCTGCATAGTCGTCGAGACCGACCTGGAATCCGACTTTACCTTCCTCGACGAGACCGGATTTGAGATTTACAGAGAAAAAGACTACCGCAGCAACAGGCACCTTTTTATACGCCGCAGGATCTGAGAAAGGAATTCGATACCACCATGAGAGCAGCAATTTATCCCGGAAGCTTTGATCCGGTGACACTCGGGCACATTGACATCATCAAGCGCGCTGCCAGGATGTTTGACAGGGTCACGGTCTGTGTGCTTGACAACAGGGCGAAAACTCCATTGTTTTCTGTAGATGAACGTGTTAATATGTTACAGAAAGTCTGCGAAAAAATACCCAATGTCAGCGTGGATTCCTATTACGGGCTGATGGTGGACTACGCCAGGAGCATCGGGGCCCATGTCTCCATCCGGGGACTGCGGGCTGTGACCGATTTTGAGTTTGAGCTTCAGCTGGCCCAGACCAACCGGATGCTGTCCAACAATGAGCTGGACACCATTTTCCTGACCACCTCCGCCAAGTATTCCTACCTGAATTCATCGGGCGTAAAGGAGATCGCCGCCTTCGGAGGCGACATCTCCCGCTGTGTGACGCCCTATGTCGAGGAGCTGATCTGGGAAAAAATGCGCGCGAAAAAAGCCGCAGAAGAGCAGAAATAACCGGACAACAGGAGAATCAGTCCCTCCGCGGGTGCGGCGGGACATAAATTGCTGTCCGCTATTGTTTTACCGCCCGGACAGCGGGATGATCAAAAAGGCGGCCGATGGAGTTAGGAGAGAAAAATGAGCAGTAAGATTGAACAGCAGATTGATCAGATCGAAGATTATATCGACAGCTGCAGATACCAGAAGTTTTCCAAGTCCAATATCATCGTGGACAAGGACGAACTGGACGGCCTTCTGGAGGAACTGCGCGCCAGAACCCCCGAGGAGATCAAGCACTACCAGAGGATCATCAATAACAAGGAGGCCATCCTGGAGGATGCCAGACGCAAGGCCGACGAGCTGATCAACGAGGCGACCATCCAGACCAATGAACTGGTCAGCGAGCACGAGATCATGCAGCAGGCCTATGCCCAGGCCGACCAGATCGTCCGCCTGGCCCAGCAGCAGGCCCAGGAGATCGTCGACAGAGCGGTCGTCGAGGCCAATGCCTACAGGTCCTCCGCCTCCCAGTACATGGACGACATGCTGGGCACCCTCGAGGACAACACCACCCAGTCCCTCGAGAGCCTGACCGCAATCTTCGCGAACTTCCACAACAGCCTGAGCAGCTATATCGACACCATCCGCCAGAACAGGACAGAGCTCCTGCCCCAGAACGAAGAGATCATGGCTTCCCAGGAAGCCGGGGAAGCGGACGGATATGACGAACCGGTACAGGGTTGACCCATCCTGTCCGGCTAATATCAAACAGGATAAAGCCCGGATATGCTCCTTGCAGCACCCGGGCTTCTTTGCGCGTTAGCAATGAGCCATGCGCAGACACAAATGCAGAAGCCCCTTGTGAGCTCGCTCACAAAAGGGCGAAGGCATTTGTGGATGCATACGGCGAATGCCGCGACAGCGAGCGGCGGACGCCGCGAGCCTGTCGGCATGGCTCATTGCGGCTGACCACCCCCATGCGCAGACACAAATGCAGGAGCCCCTTGTGAGCTCGCTCCCCCCCCCATTCCAGGAGGTCCCCTTGAAAAAAGGCACTTATGGCTACCTGCGGCAGAAAAGGACCATGTCCCTCATCAAATCGATCCTTCTCCTCGCCGCAGTCTTTCTCATTTATTTTCTGGCGCTCCGCCACTACCACACCAACAAAAATGTCTTCTCGATCCTGGCGGCCGTCATGGCACTGCCGGCGGCCAGAAGCGTCGTGGTGACGGTCATGTGCTTTAAGGCCGTGGGGGCTTCGACCGCGGTCAGGGATCTGGTCGCCCGGGTCCCGGGGCTGAAGGAGGAGACATCCGGCTTCGACCTGTATCTGACTGGCTATGACCGGTCCTTTTCCCTGAGCCACGCGGCAATCGGGGGAGGGCTCCTGGCGGGATTCACGGAAGACCCCCGGACGGACTGCGCCCTCTGCGGGGACCATATCCGCCGGATGCTGGACCAAAACGGCAGAGGCGGGCTGAGGATCGAGATCTTCCGGGATCCGGACCTCTACAGAAAGGCCCTCGAAGAGATCGCCGGGGCTACAGCCGCGGACGGCGAAACCGCCGCGGAGGACCGGGCCGCCATGAACCTGGTCCGCTCGATCTCCCTGTAATCCCGGCTGCAGAGCCAACAGCTTACAGCCACATGCTTTGTACCCCGTATTTCCAGTACCATAGCTAAAAGCTAACAGCTAACAGCTAAAAACAACCACAGATGCCATAGATTATGCGTGAATATATCATCGGGAAGGACGACAGGGGACAGCGCCTGGACAAGTATCTGAAACGAAGGCTCCCCCTGGCCCCTTCCTCCTTTATTTATAAGATGCTCCGCAAAAAGAATATCACCCTGCGGGGCAAAAAGGCGGACGGCAGCGAGAAGGTCGCGGAGGGGGATTCGGTCATCCTCTATCTGTCCGATGAGACCTTCGAAAAGTTTTCCGGCCCCGTGGAAAGCGGGCAGGCCGGGGCAGAGGCGGAGGAGGAAGCCAGGGCCTTCCGGCTCCTGCAGCCGGTCCTGGGGAAGGATCCTGTCCTCTACGAGGATGACAATATCCTGATCGTCCGCAAGCCCGCGGGAGTCCTGTCCCAGAAGGCTGCAGCAGGGGACCTGTCCATGAACGAGTGGCTCCGGGGCTACCTGCGGCAAAAGGCCGGACCGGACAGGCCCGGTCCGCAGAGCGCGGGCTTTCGTCCCTCCGTCTGCAACCGCCTGGACCGGAATACGGGCGGGATCCTCCTGTGTGCCAGGAGCCTGCAGGGAAGCCGGGCCCTCTCCTTTGTCATCCGGAAAAGGCTGATCCGCAAGACCTACCACATGCTGGTCCACGGCAGGATCACAGGGCCGGGCAGGATCGAGGGGAGCCTGGTCAAGGACAGGGACCACAACCTGGTCAGAGCAGCCTCCAAGGGGACGGACGCGGACGCGGCGGCAGCCGGTCAGGCCGCGGTGACTGTCTACCGGCCGGTCCGCGCCGGCAAAAACGCGACGCTGACGGAGGCGGACCTGATCACCGGCCGGTCCCATCAGCTGCGCGTCCATATGGCCTCTCTGGGCCATCCCATCCTCTTTGATCCCAAGTACGGGGACAGGGAGAGGGACCTGGCCCTGCTGCGGTCCGCGGGGTTCCGGCTGCCGGCCGAAGCCGGCAGGGCCCAGCTCCTGTGGTGCGTGGAGACGGCTTTTCCGGACCGCTTTGACCCGGATCCGGAGGAGGACTTCCCGGAGGAGGTCCTGCTGCCGCTCAGAGGCCGGGTCTTTCGAAGCCCGGAACCGGACTGGTGGGGCAGGCTCCTGAGCGAGGGGCTTTCAGCGGGCCCGGGACAGCAAGGGAACGGACCGGAAAAAGACGGAAGAGAGAAATTCAAAACAGAGAAATACAAGACAGAAAAGAATAAGACTGAAAAGTATAAAACAGAAAAGAATATAAAAGAACATAAAAGACAAGACCATAGAAGAAAGGTCATAATAGTAACGAACGGAAAAAAGGGTAACAGTTAACAGGACGCAGGCGCTTTGACAGGGCCTGCAGGAGACAGGGAGGCAGCATGGCGACCTGGAAGACCAGAGGACTGCGCGGTTCCCTGCTGGAGGACCTGATCAACCGCACAAATGAGAAATACCGGGAGACCGGACTTGCGCTGATCCAGAAGATCCCCACGCCGATCACGCCGATGCAGATCGACCGCGAGACAAGACATATCACACTCGCTTATTTTAATCAGAAGAGCACCGTGGATTATATCGGTGTCGTCCAGGGGATCCCCGTCTGCTTTGATGCCAAGGAATGCGCCGGGACGACCTTCAGCCTGCAGAATGTCCACCCCCATCAGGTGCAGTTCATGCGGGAGTTTGAGAAACAGGATGGCATCGCCTTCTTTCTGATCTTTTTCACCAGGGAAAACCTCTACTACTACCTGCCCTTCCGCCACTTTCTCCCCTTCTGGGAGAGGGCCGAAAGGGGCGGCCGCAAGAGCTTCCGCCTGGATGAACTGGACCTGACCTATGTGATCCCCCAGGAACAGGGCCTGATCGTCCCCTACCTGGACATGCTCAACAAAGATCTGATAGAGCGGGACTGACAGGACCACGAATGACAGGACCACGAAAGAGTGCTGTCCGCACCCGGAAGGGGTTGTCCATAATAATTCCCGTCAGACACTTCGTCAAGTAGTGATGCCAGCCCCGGGAGGGGAGCGCCTTCAAGAGCACGCAGTGTTACAGGTTCACGCCCTTCGAGGGGGCCTGTACTATAACCGTTCTATAGTTAGACTTTGACCCGCCGGGGCAGACGATTTGACAATCCCGCCCTGTATGTGTATACTGACAAGGTTCGATACGTCGATGAATTAGCACGTTACTATAATAAAGCGATAATCCTTTTTATTTGCGTCTGTTCAGGATCCCGCAGGATGGGATCACGCAGGACAAATAGGGAGTGCTGAAATATTCCTATTCATTTCTATACAGAGGTAAAAGACCGTGACAAGGCTTCCAATCAACAATGACCTGCTTCACACTCCTGACGGCATGAGGGACACCTACGGCAGGGAGCTGGCGAAGAAGAACATGGTCGTGGAGAAGATCCGGGACAGGATCCGGCTCTACGGCTATAAGGACATCCAGACTCCCTCCATTGAATTTTACGATGTGTTTTCCAGCGAGGTCGGCACGACCCCGGTCAGGGAGCTCTACAAGCTACTGGACAACGAGGGGAACCTGCTGGTGCTCAGACCGGACTTCACGCCCTCCGTGGCCCGGTGCGCCGCCAAATATTTTTCCGAGGAGGAAGCGCCGATCCGCTTCACCTATGTCGGCAGCGTCTTCGGCAATGCCTCCAGCCTGCAGGGCAAGCTCTGTGAGACCACCCAGATGGGCGCGGAGCTCATCAACGACGACTCTGTCTTCGCTGACGCCGAGATCCTGGCCCTCCTGATCGATTCCCTGCTCCAGGCCGGTCTTTCCCGCTTTCAGATCAGCGTCGGCAATGTCGGCTACTTCAAGGGCATCTGCCAGGCCGTGGGCCTGGATCCTAAGACTGAGATGCAGCTGCGGGACGCTCTCTCCGGCAAGAACTACTACGCGGCGGAGGAACTGCTGCGCGGCAAAGGCTTTGACAGGACGACCCGGGACCGCTTTATGAAGGCGACGCAGTTTGTCAACAGCAAGGAAGATCTGGGCCGCTTTCTCACAGAGGGGATCCATCCCCAGGCGAGGACGGCGATCGAGCGTCTCATGGAGCTGAGCGATCTCCTGGATGCCTACGGCTTTTCAAAATATCTGAGCTTTGACCTCTCGCTCCTGAGCAAGTACCGCTACTACACCGGGATCGTCTTCAAGGGCTACACCTACGGAGCCGGCGACGCGATCGCCTCCGGCGGCCGCTATGACGGCCTTCTGGCCCACTATGGCAAGCAGGCGGCCGCGATCGGTGTCATGATCCAGATCGATATGCTCATGGAAGCCCTCCGCAGGCAGGATATCAATGTGGATACGGAAAAAGAGTGCCGGGAGCTGAAGATTGGCAGAGAGGATTACCGTCAGCAGATCGCCCGCGCCATGGAGCTCAGAGACCAGGGTCTGATCACCATCCTGTCCGTGTGACGGGAGGACAGTCCGCTGATTCCCTGCACAAATCTGACACAATGCGGCCTAGTCCGTGTGACGGGAGAACAGTCCGCTGATTCCCTGCACAAATCTGACACAATGCGGCTCAGTCCGTGTGACGGGAGAACAGTCCGCTGATTCCCTGCGCATATCTGACGCAGTGTGATCTGGTCTCTGTGACGGGGGGACAGGCACCCTGTCACCCTGCAGCTGCGGATCCAGGCTTCGCGGAAAAGGTATCGGTATCGCGGAGATACCCGAAGACAGCCCTGAATATACCCGAGAGAGGAAGAAAAAATGCAATATCTGACGATCGCCCTGACCAAGGGGCGGCTTGCCGGCCAGACCATGGACCTGTTTGAAAAGGCCGGATATTTCTGTGAGGAACTGAAGGATAAAAAATCGCGCAAGCTGATCTTCACCAACGAAGACCAGAAGCTGCGCTTCTTCCTTTCCAAGGGTCCTGACGTGCCCACCTACGTGGAATACGGGGCGGCGGACATCGGGATCGTCGGATCGGACATCATCCTGGAGGAGCAGCGCCGCTGCCACGAGGTCCTGGACCTGGGCTTTGGCAGGTGCCGCATGTGTGTCGCGGGGCCGCCCGAGGCGGAGGACCTGCTCAAGCACCATGAGATGATCAGGGTGGCATCCAAATATCCCAATATAGCCAGGGATTATTTTTATAACAGAAAGCACCAGACCGTGGATATCATCAAGCTCAACGGATCCGTCGAGCTGGGACCCATTGTCGAGCTGGCGGATGTGATCGTGGATATCGTCGAGACAGGGTCTACCCTCAAGGCCAACCGCCTGCAGGTCCTGGAGGAGGTCCTTCCCATTTCCGCCAGGATGATCGTCAACCCTGTCTCCATGCAGATGAAGACGGAGCGGATCCGGGAGATGATCGACCGGGTGCGGGACTGCCTCTGACCCCGGGAAGTCAGGAGGATCCGTCTCACAGGAAAGGAAAATAGTATGGCACGTATGAGGATCATGGATCTGACGAAGGATTCCCGCAGAGAGGCCCTGGAGGCCCTTCTGGGCAGGAGCCCTTCCGGATATTCGGAATATGAGCAGACGGTGCGGGAAATCATAGAGGATGTCCGCGCCAGAGGCGACGAGGCAGTGTTTGAGCTGGAGGAAAAATTTGACAAATGCAGACTGACCCGGGAGACGGTCCGCGTCAGCAGAGAGGAGATCGAGGCGGCCTATACGGAGCTGGATCCGGAATTTGTCGAAGTCATCCGGCGGGCCGCGGCCAATATCCGCGCCTATCATGAAAAGCAGGTGACCCAGAGCTGGATTACGACGACCCCGGAGGGGACCATTCTGGGCCAGAAGGTGACCCCCATCGAGACCTCGGGCTGCTATGTGCCCGGCGGCAGGGCGGTCTATCCCTCCAGCGTCCTCATGAATGTCATTCCGGCCAAGGTGGCCGGAGTGGAGAGGATCGTCATCGCGACCCCTCCCGACGCCTCCGGAAAAGCGGCGGCCGGGACCATCGTAGCGGCGGATCTAGCCGGCGCCGATGAGATGTACAAGGTCGGAGGCGCCCAGGCCATCGCGGCCCTGGCCTACGGCACGCAGACCATCCCCCGCGTCGACAAGATCACCGGCCCCGGCAACATCTTTGTGGCCCTGGCCAAGAAGGCCTGCTTCGGCGTGACCGGGATCGACTCGGTCGCCGGCCCCAGCGAGATCCTGGTGATCGCCGACGGGACCGCCAGCGCCCGCTATGTGGCGGCGGACCTTCTGTCCCAGGCGGAGCACGATCCCATGGCCAGCGCCATCATGCTCACCACGGACAGGAAACTGGCTCAGGAGGTCGCGGAGGAGATCGACCGCTTTATCGAAAAGCTCCCCCGGACGGAGATCATCTGCCAGTCCATAGACAACTACGGCTATATTTTTGTCGGCGAGACCATGGAGGACCTGATCGACGCAGCCAACACGATCGCGTCCGAGCACCTGGAGATCGTGACGGAAAATCCCTTTGAAGTCATGACAAAGATCCGCAACGCCGGAGCCATCTTCCTGGGCAGCTATTCCTCGGAACCCCTGGGAGACTACTACGCTGGTCCCAACCACATCCTGCCGACCAGCGGGACGGCCCGCTTCTTCTCCCCCCTGGGAGTGGATGCCTTTGTCAAAAAGTCCAGCATCATATCCTATTCAAAGGATGCCCTCCGCCGGGTCCACAGGGATATCGAGACCTTCGCGGAAAACGAGGGCCTCTATGCCCACGCCAATTCCATCCGCGTGCGGTTTGAGGATGAGGAATAAACCGGGACTCACTCGCGAGTCCTGCGCGCCGAAGAACAAACCGGCATAGAAGCAGACAGACAGCAGGGACCATGGGAGGCACCGCCGGCATTTTCCCGGACACGTGCAGGGACCGAAAGGGGTTTAAAATGAGAAATGCCAGAATCGTTCGTAACACCGGAGAGACCCAGATCATGATCGAGCTGGAGCTCGACGGAAAGGGAAAAGCGCAGTTTGGAGAGGGCACGGGGATCGGCTTCTTTGACCATATGCTCAATGCCTTCACCCGCCACGGTCTCTTTGATCTGACAGTCGACGCCAGGGGAGACCTGTGGGTGGACGGCCACCATCTGGTGGAGGACACCGGCATCGTCCTGGGCGACGCCATCCGCCAGGCCGTCGGCGACAAGGCGGGGATCAGGAGGTTCGGCTATTTTGTCCTTCCCATGGATGAGGCCCTGGTCCTGTGTTCGGTCGATCTGTGCGGCAGGCCCTATTTTTCCATGCAGTTTGACAACGGCAGAGACGGCTTCCAGTCGCCCATGGTCGGAGAGTTCGACACCCAGCTGGCCAGGGAGTTTTTCTATTCGATCTCCTATGCGGCAGGCATGAACCTGCATTTCAGGATCCTCTCCGGCGAAAATGACCACCACATCATCGAAGGCATGTTCAAGGCTTTTGGCAAGGCCCTGGACCAGGCGACCCAGAAGGATCCCAGGATCGAGGATGTGCTGAGCACCAAGGGCTGTCTGTAAGGAAAAAACAGGAGGTCATACGACAAATATGAATAAGGGTAAGGGCATTTATCCCTGCATCTGGCTTTTAAAAGGCAAGGCCGTCCGGGGATTTGACAATGATGAGATCATATCGGAGGACCCGGCGGGCCTGGTGAGGTCCTACGCCGCCTCCGGCGCGGACGGGGTCATCCTTTTTGACCGGTCAAAGAGCGACGCCGACCACGAGGCCGCCATCGACCTGATCCGGAAGATCTGCGAGGAGGGCGGCATCCCCGTGATCGGCGCGGGCAACATCCGCCGCATGGAGGACGTCAAGAAGCTGATCTACGCAGGCTGTGATATGGCGGCCCTCAACCTCTCCAAGGAGAGCAACCGCCTCCTGGCGAGGGAGGTATGCGAGCGGTTCGGCAAAGACCGGATCGCGGGCTGCTACAGGACGACGGAAAATCTGGATAAAGAGTGGGCAAAGCTCGCCCCCTGGCTCTCCATGAGGATCCTTCTGGACGCGGAAAACGCCGCTCCGGCAGAGGCCGGCCTGGAGAAAAAAGACCAGACTGCCGGCGATTCCGGTCAGACGGAGGAGGCGGCAGGGGCTGAGACGATCCCGGTCATCGACATGGTCGAGGACGCCTCCGGCGAAGCCCTCTCCGCCCGGCTCGCAGGTCCCCAGACTGTTGCCGTCTCCGGCAATGGAGTCAACCGCCTCATGACTGAGGGACAGGATACAGTGGAGAAGCTCCGCGCTGAATTTCAGTCGGAGGGCATTCCCATGGAGGACCACAAAAAGGCCGCCTTTGCCTGGGAGGACTTCAAAAAGGGTCCCGATGGCCTGCTGCCCGTCGTCGTCCAGGAGGAGGCCACCGACCAGGTCCTCATGGTCGCCTACATGAACGAGGAGGCCTATAATCTCACGGTCGAGACCGGCAAGATGACCTACTACTCCCGGAGCCGCCAGTCCCTCTGGATCAAGGGGGAGACCAGCGGCCACTTCCAGTATGTCCGGTCCCTCTACGGCGACTGCGACATGGACACCCTGCTGGCCAGAGTCGTCCAGATCGGCGCCGCCTGCCACACCGGCAGCCACTCCTGCTTCTTCAACCAGGTGACGAAACCCAGGATGAACGCCCGCAGGACGGCCTCCACAGCGGATGTCCTCCGCGAGGATTATCAGACCATCATCGACCGCATGAAGAACCCCAAAGAGGGGTCCTACACCAACTACCTCTTTGACAAGGGCTTGGACAAGATGCTCAAGAAGCTGGGAGAGGAAAATACCGAGATCATCATCGCGGCCAAAAACCCCGCTGAAAACGAGATCATCTACGAGATCGCCGACTACCTCTACCACCTCGAGGTCGTCATGGCCGAGAAGGGCGTCGACTGGGATGATATCACCCGCGAGCTTATGAGGAGACAGAAGAAGGAATAAGAACAGGATCTTAGTTTCTGCGTAAGGGTGAGTCCGGGGACGTATCAGGTGATTCATCAGGGGATGAGTCATCTGATCGGTCCCCCTGACTCGCCCGGAATTATAAAGAGAAGGAGAAAGCACATGGTAAAGCTCTACGACAGCGGTGTGTATCTGGTAAACGGGACAGAGATCGTCCCTGAGGCAGAGGCGGGCCGCGTAAAGCAGTTGACAGGAAAGGATGTCTGTCCCGGAGAAGCCAAAAAGGGGACGATCGCCTATTCCGTCCTGCAGGCCCACAATACATCCGGCAGCATGGACAAGCTCAGGATCCGCTTTGACTCCATGGCCTCCCACGACATCACCTTCGTCGGGATCATCCAGACAGCCAGGGCCTCCGGCATGGAGAAATTCCCCCTGCCCTATGTCCTGACCAACTGCCACAACTCCCTGTGCGCGGTCGGAGGCACGATCAACGAGGATGACCACATGTTCGGCCTGTCCGCCGCCAAAAAGTACGGCGGCATCTATGTGCCTCCCCATATCGCGGTCATCCACCAGTACATGCGCGAAGCCATGGCGGGCTGCGGTAAAATGATCCTGGGTTCGGACTCCCACACCCGCTACGGGGCCCTGGGCACCATGGCCATCGGCGAGGGCGGCGGCGAGCTGGGCAAACAGCTCCTCAGGGACACCTATGACGTCGCCTATCCCGGCGTCGTGGCCATCTATCTGGACGGAGAGCCGGCCCCCTATGTCGGCCCCCAGGATATCGCCCTGGCCATCATCGGGGCGGTCTTCAAAAACGGCTATGTCAAAAACAAGGTCATGGAATTTGTGGGCCCCGGCGTCTCCACGATGACCACCGATTACCGCAACGGGGTCGATGTCATGACGACCGAGACCACCTGCCTGTCCTCTGTCTGGCGCACTGACGAGGACACGAAGGAATATCTGACTGCCCACGGCAGGCCCGAGGACTACAGGGAGCTGGATCCCGCGGATGTCGCTTACTATGACGGCTGCGTCTATGTGGACCTGTCCGCCGTCAAGCCCATGATCGCCCTGCCCTTCCATCCCAGCAATGTCTACACCATCGACGACCTCAATGCCAATCTCGAGGACCTGCTCCACGAGGTCGAGGTCGAGGCGGCCAGGATCGCCAACGGGCGCGCGAACTTCACCCTTCTGGACAAGATCAAGGACGGAGAGCTCCAGGTCCAGCAGGGAATCATCGCAGGCTGCGCCGGCGGCACCTACACCAATATCGTGGAGGCGGCCAACCTCCTTCGCGGCGAGAGCTGCGGCAACGGCGAATTCTCCCTCGATGTCTATCCCTCCTCCCAGCCGGTCTTCATCGACCTGGCCAGAAAGGGATACATCGCGGACCTCATGACAGCCGGCGCCATCGTCAAGACCGCCTTCTGCGGCCCCTGCTTCGGCGCGGGCGACACGCCCATGCACAACGGCCTCTCGGTCCGCCACACCACCCGCAACTTCCCTAACAGGGAGGGCTCCAAGCCCGGCGACGGCCAGATGGCGGCGGCGGCCCTCATGGACGCCAGGTCCATCGCGGCGACCGCGGCCAACGGCGGCATCCTGACCTCCGCCGACCAGTATGACTGCTGGGGCAGGGTGCCCGCCCACGACTACGACGACACCGTCTACAGGGCCCGCGTCTACCAGGGCTTCGGTCAAGCGGACCCCTCGGTCCCGCTCTTTGACGGCCCCAACATCAAGCCCTGGCCTGAGATGGAGCCCCTGGCGGACAACATTCTGCTCAAGGTCTGCTCCAAGATCCTGGACGAGGTCACGACGACGGACGAGCTGATCCCTTCGGGCGAGACCTCCTCCTTCCGGTCCAATCCCCTGGGCCTGGCCGAGTTCACCCTGTCCAGACGCGACCCCGAATACGTCGGCCGCTCCAAGGAGGTCGACCGGACCGAGCGCTGCCGCACATCAGGCGGCGATCCGGCTCAGATGGACCCCGCCCTGACAGAGGTCTACAGGATCATCGGAACCATCCCCGGATCTGAATCCGTCAGAGTACAGGATATCGAGATCGGATCCATGGTCTACGCCAACAAGCCCGGCGACGGATCCGCCCGCGAACAGGCGGCCTCCTGCCAGCGTGTCATCGGCGGCCTTGCCAATATCACGAAGGAATACGCCACCAAGCGCTACCGGTCCAACGTCATGAACTGGGGCATGATCCCCTTCCATTTAAAGGGTGAGCCCGATGCCTTCGAGGTCGGCGACTACATCTATGTCCCCGGCATCCGGGCCGCCATCGACGGCGACCTCTCCGACATCAGGGGCTATGTCATCAAGGACGGAAAGGCACAGGAGATCGGCCTCTACATCCAGGATATGACCGAGAACGAGCGCGAGATCGTCAAGG
>CAMNFJ010000016.1:0-27772 GCA_946536955.1 uncultured Lachnospiraceae bacterium | reverse complement strand
AGACAAAAATCCAGATCGACCCCGGGGGACTGGAAGTTAACTTTTCACTTCAGGAGTCCACTGTTTGTACGATACTTTTTGCATGATCAGTGGGTTACTTCTTTACTTCACAGTTGTAAAATGTTAATATTAAACAAACTAATAACTGGCTGAGAGATTCCATTACTGCAGCCTTAATAAATGGGGGTATCCATGAATAATAAGATTCGGACAGATGCAGTCAGACATCTATTTGAAGCAGTGCTGACACTTGAGAACGAGGAAGAGTGCTTTATCTTTTTTGAAGACCTGTGTACTGTGAATGAACTTCTGTCACTGTCTCAGAGATTTGAAGTGGCTTCCATGCTCAAGCGCAAGGACACCTATCTCAAGATCGCGGAAAAGACCGGCGCTTCCACTGCCACGATCAGCAGGGTAAACCGCTCCTTAAATTACGGGAATGATGGCTACGAGATGGTCTTCGGGAGGATGAAGTCCTACCAGGAGGCCGTTGAGGGAGAAAAATGACCTTTGAGCTGCCCGCAGAGATCCTGTACAGACCGTGCGGATCTCTGCGGCAGTTATTTGTCCGCGGTCTCTTCGGGATAAAAGCTGCGGCATCCATATGAAGGATATGATGAAATCTGCATACGACAAAAAGAAAAAAAGACCAGTACCGCTTGCGCCGCTGGCGTTGCTGGCGGTTTTTACGGGAGGGATGCTGACCTATCTGCTCGCAGTCCTTCCTTTTTTAATTGACCACGGGGGACTCTTCTTTTATTACGGCGATTACAATGTTCAGCAGGTGCCTTTTTTGATCTTTGCCCACCGGGCGGTGCGGCAGGGACGTTTTTTCTGGAACCCGCTGGTGGACCTGGGAGGCAACATGGCGGGGACTTTCTCCTTTTATCTGTGGGGGAGTCCTTTTTTCTGGCTGACGATCCCCTTTCCGGAGTCCTGGCTGCCCTATATGATGCCCTTTATCATGGCCCTCAAATACGGGACGGCCTCAGCGACGGCCTATGCCTGGATCCGGACCCGGACCAAAACCGGCGGGGCCGCTGCCATCGGGGCCTTCCTCTATGCCTTTTCAGGCTTTCAGGCCTGCAACATCGTCTTTCAGCACTTCCATGACGTGACGGCCTTCTTCCCCCTGTATCTGCTGACCTTCGACCGCTTTGTGGAAAGGCGTCCGGGCGGGCGGGGCCGGTACGGCTTCATCCTGATGACGGCCCTCATGTCTGTGATCAACTACTATTTTTTCTTTGGCCAGGTCGTCTTTCTGGCCCTGTATTACCTGGTCAGGAGAGGGATCAGGCTGGTCCGCGGGGAGGGGATCCTCTGCGCATGCAGAGAGGTCCTCGGGATCCTGGCCGGCGGAGCGGCCGGCCTGATGCTGGCCGCATTTTTCCTGGTCCAGTCTGTCGGAGGCCTGATGGGCAATTCCCGCGTGTCGGAGTTCCTGAGCGGCTATGACCTGGTGGCCTATCCGGATTCCACGACCCCGCTCGCCATCATCAGGACCCTCTTTGTCGTGCCGGACCTGATCGCCAGGGGGACCCTCTTTTCCAGCGAAAATATCCGCAACGGATCCCTGGCCTTCTACCTGCCCTGCTTTGCCATGGCCGGTGTCATTGCCTACTGGATGCTGCGAAAGAGGAGCTGGACCAGGAACCTGCTGGCCTTGCTGGCCGTCATGGCCATGGTCCCGGTCCTGAACGCCTCCTTTTCCGCCTTCAACGAGGACTTTTATACCAGGTGGTTCTATATGCCGGTCCTCCTGTGCGCCTGCATGACGGCTGAGGTCCTGGAGGAGGAAGAGAGCACAGCCTTTGTCAGGGGGACCCTGATCTCCAATGCCTTCACCGTCCTCTTTATCCTCATGTGCTTTCTGCCGGTCTATGAGGACGGGACCTGGTCCTTTACCTCTGTCTGTGAAAACAGGAGGCTCCTGCCCGCCCAGATCCGGGCGACCCTGATCGGCGCGGCCGTCCTCTGTGTCATCGCCTTTCTCAAGCACAGATACGGCGGGCTCTTCTCGGTGCGGACTGCCGCAGTCCCGGCAGGCGGCTCTGGAAAAGCAGAGGCCGCGGCTGCCGGTGTGGCTGCCGTGGAGCTTCCGGAGGAAGAACCCATGCCTGCAGAGGCCGTGGCTGCCGGAGGGACTTCAGTTGAGCTTCCGGAGGAGCCTGTGCCCGCAGAGGCCGCAGTCAGCGGTGAACCTTCTACAGGGCCTGGGGAGGAGCCTGTGTCCGCAGATGCCCCGGAAACCGGGAGCAGGCTCCGAGGCCTGCTGCAGCTAGGAACCCTCTGCCTGGCCCTGACCCTTGTCTGCTGCATTATTTCCACCTCGGCGGTGGTCAGCAACGGGAGCTCCCTGATCTCCTACAGCGGCTTTGAAAAGTGGAAGCTGCAGATGCTGACCCAGAGGCCGGTGCTGGGGGAGAATGAGGAGCCGGAGCAGGAGGCTGCCGCAGAGGGGATCGACAAAAATGTCCCCTCCCCCTTCTCCCGCGTGGAGACCGACAGCACCTCCACAAACTACGAGATGGTCTGGGGCATTCCCACCATGCACTGCTTTGAATCCACGGTGCATCCGTCCATTTTCCGCTGGTACCGCGGGATCGGCATGATCCGCACGGTGGAGTCCACCCTTCCCTTCGAGAGGATCGGGGCAAGGGCCCTGATGTCGGTCCGCTACTACCTGGAAAACGACCTGGTCAGGTCCGACAACAGCTACTCGGACCAGGGCGGGATCGAGGGCTATTCCCTCAACAACAATGAGAACGGCTACAATGTCTATGAGACGGAAAACTATATCCCCATGGGGATCAGCTTTGACAGCTATATGACAGAGGAAAACTACGACCTGCTGGAGAACGGCCCCGTCTCGGACAGGGTCCTGGTCAAAAACCTGATCCTCTCCGAAGAGGCCGCGGACCGGTACGGAGACCTCCTGACCGAGGACACCGACACCGATCCGGGGACCATGTCCTACCTGGAATTTGGCCGGCTCTGCGACGAGAGGGCAGCCTCCGCCTGCAGGGATTTCGCCTTTGACAAAAACGGCTTTCACGCGACCGCGCAGCTGGAAAAGGACAACCTGGTCCTCTTTTCCGTCCCCTGGGACCGGGGCTTTTCGGCCACGGTGGACGGAAAGCCGGCGGAGCTTGTGCGGGCGGACTTCGGCCTGACGGCGGTCTTTGTGCCTGAGGGGACCCATGAGATCCGCTTCAGCTACCTCCCGGCCGGGCTCATGCCCGCCGCCGTCCTGTCCCTTCTGACCGCCCTGGCCCTGTCCGCTGATTCTCTTTGCCGCAGAAGATATAAAAGCCTCTGAAAAGTCTTGAAAGGGCTCTTGCCAAGAAGGATTTTGCGTGATAAGATATCCATCGTGCACGCACAAATGTCCGCTTGGCGCGGACGGAAGAAAGGGCGGAGGTTTAGTCATGGAGGGTTCTACCTATTATATTGTGCATGCGTCCGCCATGCCGTCGGTCCTGATCAAGGTGGCGGAGGCAAACCGTCTTTTGTCCACGGGAGAGGCCAGGACCGTCAACGAAGCGGTGGAGATGGCGGGGGTCGCCAGGAGCTCCTATTATAAATTCAAGGATTCGGTAGAGGAGTTCCACAATAATCTCCACGGCTCCATGCTGACGATCGTATGTGAGATCAGTGACCGGGCCGGCATCCTGTCGGACCTGCTGCAGACGATCGCCAGGTGCGGTGCCAACATACTCACGATCCATCAGGCGATCCCGGTCGACGGCACGGCTGTCGTGAGCATCAGCATGCAGATGCTGGAAAACGCGGATAATGTCAACACCATCCTGGAGCGGGTCTCCGCGGGAGAGGGTGTCCGCCGCGTTCGTGTGACCGGAAGGTAGATCTGCCTGCAGTCCCCGTGGATCTGTAAGCGGACTTTGAAAAAAGGAAAGGAATGGCAAAACGATGATAAAAGCTGCTGTGTTGGGTTTTGGAACGGTCGGAAGCGGAGTTGTCGAGCTCTTTGATATCAACCGGGCATCGGTGGAGAGAAGAGTCCCGGGCGGAGTCGAGGTCAAATATATTCTGGATCTCCGCGATTTTCCCGGCAGCCCTTATCAGGACAGGGTCGTGCATGACTTTGACGTCATCCTCCAGGACCCGGAGATCAGTGTGATCTGCGAGACCATGGGAGGAAAGGAGCCGGCCTATACATTTTCCAGGAAGGCCCTGGAGCGGGGGATCAGCGTGTGCACCTCCAACAAGGAGCTGGTGGCGGCGCACGGCCCGGAGCTTTTAAAGATCGCTGCGGAAAACCACTGCAGCTATCTCTTTGAGGCCAGCGTGGGCGGCGGCATCCCCATCATCCGCCCCATGAACACCTCCCTGGCGCCGGAGCATATCACAAAGATCATCGGCATCCTGAACGGGACGACCAACTATATGATGACCCGTATGGAAATGGAGGACATCTCCTTTGACGACGTCCTCAGACAGGCCCAGGAAAACGGCTATGCGGAGCGCAATCCCGAGGCGGATATCGAGGGACATGACGCCTGCCGCAAGATCGCCATCCTTTCCTCTCTCATGTGCGGCAGGACGGTCCGCTATGAGGACATCCCCTGCGAGGGCATCAGCAGGATCACCATGACCGATGTCGCCTGCGCCCGCAGCATGGGCAGGGCCATCAAGCTCTTGGGCATCAGCGAGCGGGACGACAGGGCCGGGACCTTCCATGTCCGGACCGCGCCCTATATGGTGCCTGCCTCCCACCCCCTGCACGGAGTGGAGGACGTCTTCAACGCCGTTTTTGTCCATGGCAATCTCCTGGATGATGTCATGTTCTACGGACGCGGAGCCGGCAAGTTCCCGACGGCCAGCGCTGTGGTGTCCGATATGCTGGACTGCGCCCTGAATCCCGGGCAGACCATTCCGGTCCGCTGGTCCGATGAGATCATGGACCTCTCCGATCCCGGGCAGCAGATCCAGAGATTCTTTGTCCGCGTCGGCGCTGCCGAAAAGGCAAAGGCCATGGAGCTCTTTGCGGGCTGCAGCGAGGCGGCGGCGGACGCCGTGCCCGCGGATGAGTTCGCCTTCGTGACGGCTCCGGTCTCCGAGCAGGCCTTCGCGGAAAAATGCGGTGAGCTCAGGGAAGTGAAGAGCTGCATCCGCATGCTGGAAGCATGATGACATAAATACGCAGGAAAAGCTTTTCCTGCCTGCAGAGGTTAAAACAATGAAAGTAGTAAAATTTGGCGGGAGTTCCCTTGCCAACGCGGAACAGTTTAAAAAAGTCGGCGAGATCGTAAAGGCGGACAAGGACAGGAGATATGTAGTCCCCTCCGCGCCCGGAAAACGCTTCTCCGGGGACACCAAGGTGACGGACCTCCTCTACAGGATGGAAGAGGAAGCGGAAAAGAAGGAGAACTTCGAGGAGACCCTGGACCAGATCAGAGACCGCTACAATGAGATTATCGAGGGCCTGGGCCTGACCGGCTTCAGCCTCGACGACCAGTTCGAGGAGATCAGGGACCGCATGGCGACGGATCCCGACCCTGATTTTGCCGCCTCCAGGGGCGAACACCTCAACGGCAGGATCATGGCGGCCTATCTGGGCTATGATTTTCTGGATCCCTATGATATGATCTTCTTCGACGAGGACGGGATCCTGGACGACAGAAAGACCATGCGGACGGTGGAAAAAAGACTGAAGGAGGTCGAATATGCCGTGATCCCGGGCTTTTACGGCTGCGGAGCGGACGGCAGGGTCAAGACCTTCTCCAGAGGCGGGTCCGACATCACGGGATCCATTGTCGCCGGCGCCTCCCACGCGGATGTCTATGAGAACTGGACGGATGTGTCGGGCTTTCTGGTGGCGGATCCCCGCATCATCAAAAACCCCGCCAGGATCGAGACCATCACCTACAGGGAGCTCCGCGAGCTGTCCTATATGGGAGCCTCAGTCCTCCATGAGGAGGCGATCTTCCCGGTCAGAAGGCAGGGGATCCCGATCAATATCCGCAATACCAACCGGCCCCAGGATGAGGGCACCTGGATCGTGGAGAGCACGGCCCAGAAATCCGGCTATGTCATCACGGGCATCGCGGGCCGCAAGGACTTCTGCGCTGTCCTGATCAGCAAGGACATGATGAATTCGGAGATCGGCTTCGGCAGGAAGGTCCTGCAGGCCTTTGAGGACAATGAGATCTCCTTCGAGCACATGCCCTCCGGCATCGACACCATGACCATCGTCGTCCACGAGGATGAGTTCATCGAGAAGGAGCAGAAGGTCGTATCCGCCATCCACCGCCTGGCCAAGCCCGATTCCATCGAGATCGAGTCCGACCTGGCCCTAATCGCGGTCGTGGGACGGGGAATGAAGTCCATGCGGGGCACTGCCGGAAGGATCTTCTCCGCGCTGGCCCACGCCCACATCAATGTGCGCATGATCGACCAGGGATCCTCGGAGCTCAATATCATCATCGGCGTCGAGAACAAGGACTTCGAGAAGGCCCTGCAGGCCATTTACGACATCTTTGTCCTGACACAGCTGTAAAAAAAGAAAAGCGGTTTTCCCGCTGAAATCAGGCCCCGCCCGCGGGTCCTGCGCGCCTGTCCCCAGGCTGAAGCTGCGGGGATCGCGCGATGAAGAATAAAACACGAAGGAGACAATCATCAGCATGAGCGACAAGACACCAGAGATCACGGCAGCGGCGCCGGAAGAAGAGAAGATCAGCCGTCACTTTATAGAGCAGGAGATCGACAGGGACCTGCAGGAGGGCGTCTATGACAACGTCCACACGCGTTTCCCTCCCGAGCCCAACGGCTATCTCCACATCGGCCACGCCAAGAGCATCCTGCTCAACTACGGCATGGCGCAGGAATACGGCGGCAAGTTCAATCTCCGCTTTGACGACACCAATCCCACCAAGGAAAAGAGCGAGTTTGTGGACTCCATCAAGGCCGATGTCCAGTGGCTGGGTGCGGATTACGAGGACAGGCTGTTTTTTGCCTCCGACTATTTCGAGCAGATGTATGAGGTCGCTGTCAAACTGATCAAAAAGGGCAAGGCCTATGTGTCGGACCTGACAGCCGAAGAGATGCGCGAGTATCGCGGGACCCTGACCGAGCCCGGCAGAAACGATCCCAACCGCGAACGCAGCATCGAGGAAAACCTGGACCTCTTTGAAAGAATGCGGGCCGGCGAATTCGCGGACGGGGAGAAGACCCTCCGCGCCAGGATCGACATGGCCAGCCCCAACATCAATATGCGCGACCCCATCATCTACCGCGTCGCCCACATGACCCACCACAACACCGGCGACAAGTGGTGCATCTATCCCATGTATGATTTCGCGCACCCGATCGAGGACGCCATCGAGGGCATCACCCACTCGATCTGCACCCTGGAGTTTGAGGACCACCGCCCGCTCTACGACTGGGTGGTCCGCGAGGCCGAGTACCCCCATCCTCCCAGACAGATCGAGTTTGCCAAGATGTATCTGACAGGCCAGGTCACCGGCAAGCGCTATATCAAAAAGCTGGTCGAGCAGAAGATCGTGGACGGCTGGGACGACCCCCGTCTGGTCTCGATCTCGGGCCTGCGCCGCCGCGGCTATACGCCCGCTTCCATCAAGCGCTTCGTGGACCTGTGCGGCATCTCCAAGAGCAACTCCTCCGCGGACTACGCGGCCCTGGAGTACTGCATCCGCGAGGACCTCAAGCCCGGCTGCAAGCGCATGATGGCGGTCCTGCACCCCCTCAAGCTCATCATCGACAACTATCCCGAGGACCAGGTCGAGATGCTGGAGGCCGACAACAACCTGGAGAACCCCGACCTGGGCAAGCGCCAGCTCCCCTTCGGCCGCGAGCTCTGGATCGAGCGCGACGACTTCATGGAGGAGCCTCCGAAAAAATACTACCGCCTCTTCCCCGGCAATGAGGTCCGCCTCATGTATGCCTATTTTGTCAAATGCGTCGGCTTTGACAAGGATGAGAACGGCAATATCACGGCCGTCCATGTGACCTACGACCCCGAGACAAAGAGCGGCAGCGGCTTCACCGGCCGCAAGGTCAAGGGCACCATCCACTGGGTGCACGCGCCCTCCGCCGTTAAAGTCACCGCCCGCCTCTATGAGAACATCGTCGACGAGGAAAAGGGCGTCTACGACGAGAACGGAGAGCTCAACCTCAATCCCCACTCCCTGACCGTCTGCGAGGCCTGGGTGGAGCCCGAGCTGGCACAGGCAAAGCCCTTTGACCGCTTCCAGTTCGTCCGCAACGGCTACTTCTGCGTGGACTTTAAGGATTCAGCCGAGGGCGCCCCGGTCTTTAACCGGATCGTCGGCCTCAAGAGCTCCTTCAAGCTCCCCGGAAAGAAATAAAAAACAGACTGGAAAAAGGTCTTTTGGTTGACCCCGTCTTTACGGTGCTGCCTGAGGCAGGCAGCCGGCCGGTACGGGCAGAATTGAGAAGAATAAAACGGCAGCGTACCAAATCGGTACGCTGCCGTTTTTTCTGTTCGTTTTTTGTTCCTGTCCACTCTTCCAGGCTGTGTCGAAAATCATCCGGCCAGGGTTTTTTGAGGCTGACAGAAGACCCCGGAGCCTCAATTGTACATGCGGCGGATCAGCTGCAGGTATTCCGAAAACCGCTCCTCATATTCCTTCCAGAGCGGGACGGAGGTTCTCTCTTCCTCTTCCCCGGCCCGGGCCCTGTCCGCGAGCAGGTCCCGCATCAGGCCTGTCCTCGTGTAAAAGAGCATGCGGGAGATGGCAAGGATGTCAGTCTCCGACAGAAAAGGGGGGCGCCTGCTCCCCTCAAGCAGGGACTTGCGGTAAGCGGCAGCGGCCCCGAAGAGGTCTTCGGGGATCTCCACATCGGTCCCGGGGGCCTCCTCGTCCGCCCTGCACAGAAAGAGGGGCAGACAGGGGTACTTGCGCAGGATGGCGGCATCGGCCTTCATCAGCAGCCGCTGCATCTCAAAATAGTCACAGCCGGCCCGGCGCCCCGGTTCCCGGAGCTCGATCAGGGTATAGCGGGTACCGTATTCATAGAGAAAGCGGTAGACCCCCTTTTTGCTCTTGAAATAGTGGAAGAGCAGACCCTTGCTGATGGAGGCGGCGGCCACCATTTCATCCGTGCTCGCGTGGCGGTATCCGTTTTCCGTGATGACCCCGAGAGCCCCGTTGATAATGCGGTCCTGACGGTCTTTTTTGAGATCAAAGAAGCGTTCATTCATAGCTTTCGCCTCCGGGAGGGGTTTATCTGTGACAGGTTGTGACAGAGGGACAGGCACTCTGTCACACGAAAGTGGCCGCCGCAGGGGGAGGGGTGTGACAGAGGGGCAGGCACTCGGTCACACTTTGCGGTGGGTTTTTCCGGGAATTCCAGGAATTACTTTTTGGTCCTTCAGCTCCGGCCTGCGTGCCTTGCGGCAGGTTTTTCCGGGAATTCCAGGGATTACTCTTGGGTCCTTCAGTTCCTGCCCGCGCGCTTTGCGGTGAGTTTTTCCAGGAATTCCTCCCCGTAACCATACTTTTCAACGACAAAATCCAGGTCCTTGTCGCCGCGGCCGGAGAGGTTGACCAGGATGGACCCGGTGGCTCCGGTCCTGGCGACCCGGATCGCGTAGGCCACAGCGTGAGAGCTCTCGATGGCGGGGATGATGCCCTCGTGGCGGGAGAGCAGGAAGAGGGCCTCGATCGCGTCCTCGTCGTCGACCGTGGTATATTTGACCCGGTCCATCTCATGCAGGAGGGCATGCTCGGGACCTGCGGCGGGGTAGTCCAGGCCGCTCGCGTTGGAGTAGACAGGGGCCGGATCTCCGTTTTCGTCGGCCAGCATGATGGACTTGAAGCCGTGCATGATGCCCTCGGTGCCGTAGGAGATGGAGGCCGCGTGGTCGCCCAGCTTGGGCCCCCGGCCCAGGGGCTCGACGCCGATCAGCTCGACGGGGTCCGCCAGGAAGGGCGTGAACATGCCGATGGAGTTGGAGCCTCCGCCCACACAGGCCGCGACCTGGTCCGGCAGGTGGCCGGTCTGGGCCCTGAACTGGTCCCTGGCCTCCTCGCCGATGCAGAACTGGAAATCGCGGACCATGAGGGGGAAGGGATGGGGGCCTGCGGCCGTGCCGATGCAGTAGACCGCGTCCTTGTATTCTTTAGCATAGGCCATAAAGGCGGCGTCCACGGCCTCCTTGAGGGTCTTGAGGCCGAAGCTGACAGGGACCACGTTGGCTCCGAGCAGCTTCATGCGGGTCACGTTGGGCGCCTGCTTGGCGATGTCGACCTCGCCCATATAGATGTCGCACTCGAGTCCGAAATAGGCCGCAGCCGTGGCCAGGGCGACGCCGTGCTGGCCTGCTCCCGTCTCGGCGATGATCTTCTTTTTGCCCATGTACTTGGCCAGAAGCCCCTCGCCCATGCAGTGGTTGAGCTTGTGGGCCCCGGTGTGGTTGAGGTCCTCCCTCTTGAGATAGATCTGGGTCCGGCCCAGGAGATTGGACAGGTTCTGGCAGTGGTAGACCGGCGTCGGCCGGCCCTGAAAATCACGGCGGATGCGGCGCAGTTCCGCGATGAACTGGGCGGACTGGGCGATGGTGTTGTAGGCCTCCGCGTATTCGTTGAAGGCCTTGATCAGCTCGGGGTCCTCCAGATAATTGCCGCCGTATTTTCCGAAGTACCCGTCCTGGGTGGGGTATTCCTTCAGATAGTTATCAAAGTCGCGATATTTATTCATGGTGTATTGCCTTTCTGAATGGATATTTTGGAAAATTATACCATAAATTCAGGACAATGCCTAACGAAAGAGGATTCCCGCTGAAATGGATCGTTACTGATCTGTACACGCCCCTTCGAAGGGCGTGCACATGTAACGCTGCGTTCAGCGATTCGACAATGCGAAGCATTGTTATATGCTTCGCATGCGTAACACACTTGCTTCACAAGTGTGTTAACGCCGTTCAACTCGGGTTTTTGCGTTGGAAAGCACGCAAAAACACCTCGAATTCGTGGCAGTCTGAACAGTTACAATGGATCAATAAAGCAGGGGATCATAACATTTTTCATTGATGTGATCGAGGCTGCCGCGGACCCGGCAGAGATTGACAGAAACTGCAATAATTGTATAATTTTCAGATAAAGTGTTGACTAAAGAGCACCTGCTTCGCCTGTTCTCATTCCGGTCAGAGAGGAATAAAAGAACTGCAGCTTAGATACATTGTCATTAAAGGAGAAGAAAATGCAGGTAGATATAATTAAAAAGAATTACCCGAACCGGGTGGCCCTGCGCGATATCCATGTGGAGTTTCCCCGGGGCTGTGCCTCCCTGATCATCGGAACCTCCGGGGCAGGAAAAAGCACGCTTATTAAATGCATGATCGGCATGACTTCTTTTGATGGAGAAATCTCGGATTACAAACGGGAGGATATTGCATATATCCCGCAGCATCCGGCCCTGAATACTCTCGAGACCGCGCGCGATGCCATTTACTGGTCCGCGGTTTTTTCCCGGCTGTATAAAAGCAAGGAAAAACTGAATAACGCCGTGGAGCATTATGTTCAGACCATGGGCCTGGAGAGTGTACAGAACAATGAGATCAAGCGCCTTTCCGGCGGACAGATGCAGAGAGTTTCCATCGCCAAGGAGCTCATACGCGGGAAGAATATCATTATTGCGGACGAGATCGACACCGGCCTGGACTGCGGTGTCTCCAGAGATCTGATAAAAAAGCTCTGTAATATCACGCACGAGAGCGGCAAGACTACGATCATCATCTCACATAATATCGTCAATATTGAACTTTATGACCGGGTGGTCGTACTGGCCAAAGGGTCTGACAAGGCGGGAGGACTTGCCTATGCAGGAAGTCCCGGAGGTATCAGGAAATTTTTTGGAGTCACCGACTACGTTGACATTCTCACAAAGATCAATGCAAAAGATGAGGGAGGAGACGGCGAAGCAGACACATATATCAAAAATTTTGCTGAGCAGCAGGGGAAACTCTGAGTGAAAAGCAAATGCTGTTTTCCCATACGAAGGAGTGCCAAAGGAGATGGATTCATATGAGTGATTACCTGGATTACATACGCAGATGGATTTCCACAAAGGCTCCCAGTCTTGTGAAAAACACTGTCATGACTGCTTTTATCATAACAATCACCTGCATTGCTGTTAAAAAAGATGTATTCGACACCTTCAGTGCCACCAAGGCCTGTCTTTTTTCTGTTTTGATGTGCTGTATATGGTCCGGCCTGTTTAATTCGATCGCGCTCTTTTTCTCAGAGCGGGACTACCTGCCCGATGACCTCAATAAATTCCTCCATGTTTCCACTTATGTTTCCGCCAACCTCACGATCCAGCTGTTTTTGTGTGCGGTAGAAGCCATTGTCTCCGCTGTAGTGTTCACGCTGTTTTTTGATTTTGACAGGACCTGTGTGGTTCTGGGGAACAGGACCATTGATTTCTTTATCACATTCTTTCTGATCACAGTGAGTGCGGATATACTCGGACTGCTGGTCGGAATGATGATCAGCGATATCAATTCCATTATGACAGTCGTTCCTGTGATCCTGATCGCCCAGCTTCTTCTGAGCGGCTGTCTGTTTGATCTCGACGGAATCATGGAAAAGGCTGCGGACTTTACGACGGCGCGCTGGGGTTTTTATGCCCTGGGAGCCGTCGCTGACCTCAACAGCATGCTGCCCGAAGGAGCCGGGATGGACATTTTCAGGTGTGAAGCGCGCTACGTAATATACTGCTGGCTGCTGCTGTTCCTTCTGACCGCTATCTGTACGATTCTCTCCGGGATCCTGCTCTATGTTAAAGTGAATCGCACAGAAAGCTGAACCGGCAGTATTCTGAGAAAAAACAGACTGCATTTTGTTTCAAATGACTTATACTTATCCTGACATGGCGAACCAGTCAGGGCTCCGGTGAATACATATCGGACAATCACGGAAAGGACGACTACTATGCAACCCCGAAAGAATTCTGTTCTGATCGTAATGGCGCTTGTCGCTGTATTTCTTGCAGGCGGCGCTTTCATCCTTTTACAAAACTCCAATCCGGTGGAGGAGCGAGGCACCCTTTCCGGAACTGTGGTGAATGCCTCGGATAGTACGTTTTTAAAAGGCGTGAGCGTCACCGCCATCGATCAGGACGGGGAGCGTTATACCAGTCATGAAAATACCGATACGACCGGTGATGACGGGTTCTTCAGACTGGAGCTTCCTCCAAACGATTATACCCTTCTGTTCGAGGCTGACGGATTCCAGCCTTTTGAATCCTCTGCGTCGTATAATGTAAAAAAAGAGAAGGACACAGAGATCAAAGAAGCATTTCGACTCGCGGCAGCGGAACCGGCGGCAGTAGAGGCTGAAAATCCTGCAGCAGAACCTGCGGCAGCCCAGGCAGCTGAGCCTGCGGCAGTGCAGGCCGAAGAGCCGGCAGCGGAACCCGCGGCAGCCCAGGCGCAAAAGCCGGCAGCGGAACCTGCGGCAGCGCAGGCCGAAGAGCCGGCGGCAGAACCTGAGGCAGCGCAGGCCGAAAAGCCGGAAGTGGAACCTGCGGCAGCGCATGTCGAAGAGCCGGTCGTAGAACCGGCGGCAGTGCAGGCCGAAGAGCTGGCGGAAGCTGAACTGGATGAGGAGGAATATCAGGCATATTTGATCCCTTCGGACGCAGCTGCCTATGGAGACCACCATTACTATATTTACAGCGGTGAAAAATGTACCTGGGACGAGGCTTTGAGCCAGTGCCTGGACCAGGGCGGTTACCTTGCAGTTATCAATGACCCGGATGAAAACGAATTTCTGTATCAGTACATGGTCGACGGAGGCCATGAACAGGCCTTTTTCGGACTCAGTATGCAGGATGGTGACTGGGAATATATAGCAGGTGACACTTCCGACTTCCGCGACTGGGGATACAACAGCAAAGAGCAAAAACAGCCCAACAATGCCGATGAAGGGTTTACACAGGTGTCACTGGATACCAATATGCACGATGGATATTGGAGTGATTCCGCATTCGGGAAGCAGACCTATACATCCTCCGGACGACGGTATGGGGATATCTACACTTATATCTGTGAGTGGGATGAATGAGATCGCTGCTGATTCGATTGACATGATCAGTCTGATTGCTTTTAAATATAAAAAGACGTAGTCGTTTGTTTATCATCTGGTGAAAGGATGGTCATTATGCAGGGTAAAAATAATCCCCTTGTAATCGTACTGGCTCTTGTCGCAGTGCTCCTGGCAGGCGCAGCTTTTATTGTTTTGCAGGACTCCAATCCGGCCGATGAACGGGGCACGCTTTCCGGAAATGTTGTCGATGCCTCGGACAGCTCCTATCTGAAAGGGGTCAAGGTCACCGCCGTCGACCGGGACGGGGAGCGCTATACCAGTCATGAAAATACCGATACGACCGGCGATGACGGATATTTCATGCTGGAGCTCCCTCCAAATGATTATACCCTTTTATTTGAGGCCGACGGGTTTAAGACTTTTGAATCATCCTCATCTTATACAGTGAAAAAAGATAAGGACACGAGAATTGATGAAGCTTTTCGTCTGGGGGCTTCCGAACAGGCTTCAGATTCATCCGGGCTCTCCGCAGACACAGCTACTGCCCCCTCACCGGACGCAGTGGGCGGGTCTGTTCCGGAAACAGACACAGATACTCCCCCTGCAGAAGCTTCTTATACGATTCCCCCGGATGCAATCACCTATGGCGGCCACAGCTATTATGCCGACCGGGTCAGCATTGAAAGCATCTCGACATTCTGGGAAGCGGAAAGCTATGCCGAAAGCCTTGGCGGCCATCTTGCTGTCATCGCAAACAGTGAGGTGAACAAAGTTCTGTACGATTATGTTTTCAATACGCTCGGGTATGAGAGTGCCTATTTTGGTCTGACCGATGACGGTTCGGAAGGGATCTGGACCTGGGTGAATGGATTGGAAAACGGTTATCGGAACTGGGGAAAAGGGCAGCCGGACGACAGAAATGGAAACGAAAACTACGCGCTTTTTTATTATAAAGACAAAGCCTATACATGGAATGACGGCGATTTCGGTCCGGACCGGGCAGGCACTGTGACATTCCTGATTGAATGGGATACGGAATAAGTTTCTTTTTGACTAGATGTCTTAAATCAGGCATAATAGAAGCACTTACAGATTTTTTGAGGCAAAACTCCGCAAGGACCGTTTACGGTCCTTGTTTTTGACGCGTAAAAAAGATTTCTATTGTTTTTACGTTTTTTACGGGAAGGCATTTATATGAACGGGAAGCAGGAATACCTGATCGGCCTGGATGTGGGATCGACGACCAGCAAGATCGTCATTCTCGACAGGGAAAATGAAAATATCGTCTACAGTGAGTACGCAAGGCACCACGCGGAGCTGGCCCGGAGCGTCTGCCTGCTCCTGGAGCACGCCAGGGAGCATATCGACGCCGGGGCAGAGGTCAGGATCGCCTTCACGGGATCCGGGTCCAGGCCCCTGGCCGACGCTGCCCGGGTCCCCTTTGTCCAGGAGGTGGTCGCCAATTCCCTGGCGGTCATGCGGCATTATCCGGCCGCGAAGACCGCGATCGAGCTGGGCGGCCAGGATGCCAAGGTCATCTTTTTCCGGCACAATCAGCAGACCGGAAGGCTGGAAGTGGCGGATATGCGGATGAACGGAAGCTGCGCCGGAGGCACGGGGGCCTTCATCGATGAGATTGCCTCTCTTTTGCAGGTAAAGCCCGAGGACTATGAGGCCCTGGCCGAAAAAGGGACCGAGGTCTACGATATCTCCGGCCGCTGCGGCGTCTACGCCAAGACGGATATCCAGCCCCTGCTCAACCAGGGGGTGCGCAAGGAGGATATAGCCCTCTCGGCCCTTCACGCCATCTCCAAGCAGACGATCGGCGGTCTGGCCCAGGGCCTGACCATGGCCCCTCCCATCATCTTTGAGGGCGGCCCCCTCTGCTTTCATCCGACCCTGGTCCGGGCCTTCCAGGAAAAGCTGGATCTGGGTCAGGAGGACATCCTCCTGCCTGAGAAGCCGGAGCTGATGGTCGCCCTGGGCGCGGCGCTCTATGCCGGCAGCGGCCGGGCAGAGGCAGACCCTGCCGGGGAGACGGAGACCCAGGAGATTGACCGCTGCATCTTCAGGATCCGGGCTCTGATCGGCCGCCCACAGACGGGACCGGAGACCGAAAGCAGGCTCGGCAGGCCCTTTTTCTCCTCGGAGGAGGAATACGGGGAGTTTGTCAGGCGCCATCCCCTCTATGAGGACAAGCATATTTTCAGGCAGCTGGAGCCCGGAACCATTGTGGACGGCTATCTGGGTGTCGACTGCGGGAGCACGACGACCAAATTCGTCCTGCTGGATGAAAAGGAGAGGATCCTCTACTCCTTCTACGCCAATAACAGGGGAGACCCCCTGACGGTCCTGCGGGAGGGCCTCCTGGAGATGGAGGACCGCTATGCCCGGGAGGGGGTCAGCCTGCGCATCAGGGGCATGGCCTCCACCGGCTACGGGGAGCTTCTGATCGCCAAGGCCTTCCGGGCGGACACCCATATCGTCGAGACGGTCGCCCACGCAGGGGCCAGCGCCCGCTACCTGGAGGACGCGACCTTTATCCTGGACATCGGCGGCCAGGACATGAAGGCTATCTGGCTCGACGACGGGGTCATCACCGACATCGTGGTCAACGAGGCCTGTTCCGCGGGCTGCGGGTCCTTTCTGGAGAACTTCGCGAAGACCATGGGGGTCCCGACGGCGGAGATCGCCGGGCGGGCCTTCCGGTCCTCCCATCCGGCGGAGCTGGGCAGCCGCTGCACGGTCTTTATGAACAGCAGGATCATCACGGAGCAGAAAAACGGCAAGGAGGTCGACGACATCCTGGCCGGCCTGTGCCGGTCCATCATCGAAAATGTCTTTACCAAGGTCATCCGCATCAGCAGCCTGGACTCCCTGGGGGAGAGGATCGTCGTGCAGGGAGGGACCTTCTGCAACGACGCGGTCCTGCGGGCCATCGAGCAGTATACCGGCCGGGAGGTCGTGAGGGCCCCCTATCCCGGCCTCATGGGGGCGATCGGGGCCGGCCAGGCCGCGATGGAAGCCGTGAAGGCGGACGGCCGGGCCTCCTCCTTCATAGGCTTTGACGCCCTGCGCGCATTTTCCTTCCGGCAGATCAACGGCCTGGTCTGCCAGGGCTGTGAAAACCACTGCCGCAGGAGTGTCGTGAAATTCTCGACCGGGGATTTCTGGATCACCGGCAACCGCTGTGAGCGGGGAGGAGTCCTGGCAGAGGGCGAGCTGGAGGCCTTCCTGGCCGCGCAGCAGGAGAGCGTGGAGCCCGGCCTGAGGACCGGCGGCGGCCGGACCGCGCAGGCGCCCGAAGCTTCCGGACAGACAGGGCAGGAACTGGCGGTTCCCGGACAGACGGCCGCGGGACCGGCCCCGGCCGGAAAGCGGGCCCCCGCCCGGAAACGCAAGGGCACAGACCTCTTCAAGGTCCGCAAGACCTTCCTGACCCGCGACTATCCCTTCGAGCCCGTCTCCGGATCCAGGGGCGTCACGATCGGCCTCCCCTTTGTCCTCTTTTACTGGGAGACCCTGCCTTTCTGGAAAAATTTCTGGAGGTCTCTGGGCTTCGATGTCCTGGTCTCCCCGGAGAGCACCAGGTCCATCTACGAGAGCGGCCTGCACGCTGTGACGTCCGACACCGAATGCTTCCCCGGCAAGCTGGTCCACGGACACATCCGCTGGCTGGAGGGCCACGGGGCGGACCGGATCTTTTTCCCTTCGATCTCCACGATGAAATCGGAAAATACGGAGCCCACCAGCGTGTCCATGTGCGGCATCGTCAAGGGCTTCCCCCTGGTGATCCGCAATTCCGACAATCCCGCGGAGCGCGGCCGGGTCCTCTATGACGCGCCGGTCTTTTTCTGGTACACAGACGAGGACAGGGAGCGCCAGCTGGCCGCCTTTATGAAGGAGACCTTCGGTCTGGACAAAAGGACTGTCCGGAAGGCCATCCGCCAGGGCGACGCCGCCCAGAAGGCTTATCGGGACAAGCTCCTGGCCCAGGGCCGCAAGGTCCTGGAGAGGGTGGAGAGCGGAGAGGAGCGCGCGGTCATCCTGGCCGCCCGCCCCTACCAGAACGATGACCTGGTCAACCACAATATCCCGGAAATGTTCACGAAGGAGGGCATCAGTGTCCTTTCGGCCGATTCCATCCCGGGCCTGGAGGCCATCGACCTCAAAAACAGCCGTCTGGACGTGGTCAACAACTACCACGCCCGCATGCTGTCCTCCTCCATCTACGCGGCGCAGAAGGAAAACCTGGAGTATGTCCAGATCGTCAGCTTCGGCTGCGGCCATGACGCTTACCTGTCCGACGAGATCATCCGCATGATGAAGGAGATCTCGGGCAAGACTCCCCTGATCCTCAAGGTCGACGAGAGCGATATCCGCGGCCCCCTGTCCATCCGCATCCGGTCCTTCCTGTCCACCGTGGAGATGAAATACCGGAAGCAGGCGGACGCCGGAGAAAAAGGCGCTGAGGCGGACGCTGATTTTCCGCCCCAGACCCGGGACATCTCCGAGCTCAGGCCCGGCGCCCGCAAGGCTGACAGGCACCGGCCCGGCGAGGTCCGTCCCCTCTCTGACCCCTATCCGCAGAAATTCAGGAAGGAGGATATCGAGGACGCGGTCGTGTTCGTCCCCAACACCTCCCATGCCTTCAGCCGTCTGATGGCGGCCGTATTCGCTGCCCAGAAGCTGGAGACCGTGCCCCTTCCCATCGGGAGGGAGCGGGCGATCGAGCTGGGCAAGCGCTATGTCCACAATGATATCTGCTTCCCGGCCCAGGTCGTCATTGGCGAAGCCCTGCAGGCCATGGAGGATCCCCGCTATAAAGGCAGGAAAAAGGCCGTCATGATGGGCAAATACATAGGCTGCTGCCGCCTGACCCACTACGGGGCCCTGCTGCGCAAGGCCCTGGATGACGCCGGCTACGCGGACGTTCCCATCATCACCAACGATGACGTGGACTACCACGACCTCCATCCCGGCTTCAAGCTCAACCTCCAGGCCGCCATCAAGATCGCCTTTGCCTTGCCCATGATCGACGCCCTCGAGGACCTGCTGCGCAAGATCCGCCCCTACGAGACCGTAAAGGGGAGCGCCGAGGCCGCCTTTGACAGGGCCATCGACACTCTGATGGACACCGTGCAGAAGGGCGGGATCAGCCGCATGAAAAAGGGCTTCGACAGGGCGGTCCGCCTGATGAAGGACGTGGCCTACGACCGGTCCAGCCCCCGCCCCCGGGTCCTGATCGTCGGGGAATACCTGCTCAACTTCCACCCGGGCGCCAATCACGACATCGAGCTCTACCTGGAAAAGAACGGCTTTGAGATCGTCGAGGCCAAGATGGCCGACGTCATCCAGAAGACCTACTTTGTCCGCCGGGCCCAGGCCAGGGAATACGGGGTGAAAAAATCCATAGCGGAGAGGACCTATCTGGACCTGGTGGAGCGGATCTTCAACCTCTCCCACGAATTTGTGGAGTCTGTGGCAAAGATCCACCCCCTCTTCGAGCCGGCCGCCAAGCTCTGCGACGTGGCCAGGGCCAGCGACCCCATCATCCCCCACGCCTACGACTCCGGCGAGGGCATCCTGATCCCCGCCGAGATCATCGAGCGGGCAAGGGAGGGAGTCCGGGCCTTTGTCATCCTCCAGCCCTTCGGCTGTATCCCCAACCATGTGGTCGGCCGCGGCATCTCCAAGCGGCTCAAGGCCATGTTCCCCGACATCCAGCTCCTGCCGCTCGACTATGACCCCGACGTCAGCTTCGTCAACGTCGAAAACCGGCTGCAGATGCTGATCATGAACTACAGGGCAGATTCCGCCGGAGTATAAGAAGAGGTTATAGTCCACGCCCTCAACAATGCTCCGCATTGCGTAAGCGCATTGGAATCGCTGAACGCAATGTTATCGGAAGGGCATCATATAAGCGCTTTATAGTGCCAGTCCGGAAGATGTGTGGTACAATGTTAGCGAAATCGGAGTTACAGTTCACGCCCTATCGAGGGCGTGAACATGTAACGTTGCGTTCAGCGATTCCAATGCGCCTATGGCGCCGCTGAACGCCGTTCAACTCGGGTTTTTGCGTTGGAAACCACGCAAAAACACCTCGAATTCGAGACGGTCTGAACAGTTACAAATCAGACTAATTCCAGTCTCTGCTTTCAAAGAGGTATGTCAATTATGGGATTTATGATCATTACAGACTCTGCCAGCGATATGCCGCAGGAGACCGCGGACAGACTCGGGGTCACCGTCATGCCCATTCACACCCGGTTCGGGGAGGAGGAGTATCTGGACGGTGTGACGCTTAAGCCCCGTGACTTTTTTGAAAAGCTTGTCCGGAAAAAAGAGGTTCCGCGCACATCGCAGATCACTCCCTATGAATTTCAGCAGGAGTATCAGAAGGCGATCGATGCGGGAGAGGGTGTGCTCTGCATGACCATGTCCTCCGGCGTCTCGGGAACCTATCAGAGCGCCTGTGCCGCGGCAGCGGATTTCGGGGACCGGGTGATCGTCATCGACAGCCGGCAGTTCTGCATTTCCCTCTATGCCCTGGTGGAGTATGCCTGCAGGTGCCGGGATGCCGGAAAGACCCTGGAGGAGACGGCGGCCCTGGTCGAGCGGGCCAAAAAGCGGATCCATGTGATCTCGATCTTTGCCACGCTGGAATACCTGCGTCTGGGCGGACGGATCTCAGCGGCGGCAGCCATGGCGGGGAACCTCCTTTCGATCAAGCCCATCATCACCATCACGGACGGCGTCGTCGATGTGATCGGCAAAGCCAGAGGCCTGAAAAAGGCCAATGCCATGGTCGCGGACTTTATCCGCAGGACCGGCGGGATCGACTATTCCATGCCCTTCTGCCTGGGCTTTACCGGTTTTTCCGAGGAGAGCCTGGTAAAAAATATCAGGGACCATAAGGATGTCTACGGGGCGGATGACCTGTGGCCGGCCTTTGATCCCGACCGCAATGTCATCGTCCCGGTAGGGGCGACGGTGGGGACCTACGCGGGACCGGACGCCGTGGCACTGGCCTTTTTCAACAGGGAACTCTAGTGTACCCGGTACACTGGTCCGGACTGAAACACAAACCCATGTATCAGAGATGAGAAGAAAAGAGGGAGCGGATATGTTAAAACGGGTTATATATAGTATTGCTGCAGGTCTGCTGGCTCTTTCCCTGTCCGCCTGCGGTGGCGGCAGGGCTGACAGGGTGGAGACACCTGCCGGCATGAATATGCAGCGGGGCAGGAACTATAAAGAGGTCATCGAGGATTTCCAGGACAAAGGCTTTACCAATATCCGGACGGAGACGATCGAGGACCTGGAATTCGGCTGGACTGTCAAAAACGAAGAGGTCGAGGAGATCCTGGTCGGCGGCGACAAGCGGTATGACGCAGGCGTCTGGGTACCGGCCGACACGGAGGTCGTGATCCGCTATCACACCTATAACAGGAAGGCGTCCGAGGAGGAGGCTGCCGGAGAGACGGATCCCGGAGACAAACCCGCGGAACAGGCACCTGCAGACAAGGCGCCGGCTTCAGGCGCGGATGCCGCAAAGGAAACTTCGAAAGAAAATTCTAAAGAGGCTTCCAAAGAGACTTCCAAAGAAGCTTCGAAAGAGACTTCTGAAGAGACTTCTGACGAGACTTCCAAAAAAGCTTCGAAAGAGACTCCTGACGAGGCTTCGGATCAGGCTTCGCAGAGCGGGACTTCGGAACCTGCCTCCGGGGACCAGCAGTCCGCGGATGCCGCAGCCACCCGGGGCGATTGAGACAGCGCCCGCAAGAGCCTGAGGAGGCGGACAGCCGGCAGGGAGAGGCCGGCCCGGCAAATTCTGAAAGGATAAGGAAATAAACCGTGAGCGATCCACAAAATCTTGACAGGATTGACAGACTGCAGAGGGACTGCACCCTCCCGCGGGAGGACCTGCGAACCCTGCTGGAGACCCTGTCCGGGGAGGAGGCCGGATACCTATACGAGAAAGCTGCTAAGACAGCCCGCCGGGAATACGGCAGGGAGATCTACCTGCGCGGCCTGATCGAGTTTACGAACTATTGTAAAAACGACTGCTATTACTGCGGTATCCGCCGGTCCAACAGGGAGGCGGACCGCTACCGCCTGGACAGGGACAGTATCCTCAGATGCTGTGAAAACGGCTACAGGCTGGGCTTTCGGACCCTGGTCCTGCAGGGGGGAGAGGACCCTTATTATACGGATGAGAGGATCTGTGACCTGGTCTCCGAGATCCGGTCACGGCACCCCGACTGCGCGGTGACCCTCTCCATCGGAGAACGGCCCAGGGAGAGCTACGAGGCCTTTTACAGGGCCGGGGCGGAGCGCTATCTGCTCCGGCACGAGACAATAGACGCGGACCACTACAGGATGCTGCACCCGGCGGACCTGTCCATTGAAAACCGTGTGCGCTGCCTGCGGGATCTTCGTGAGATCGGATTTCAGGTCGGCTGCGGGATGATGGTCGGAAGTCCCTTTCAGACCATCGACAACCTGCTGGACGATCTCTTTTTTATGCAGAAATTCCAGCCCCACATGATCGGGATCGGCCCCTTCATCCCCCATGCCTCCACCCCCTTCCGGGACCAGAAGCCCGGGACCCTGGAGGACACCCTGCATCTTCTGGCCGTCATCCGCCTCATGAACCCCCGCGTCCTGCTGCCGGCCACCACGGCCCTGGGCACCATCCATCCCCGTGGGAGGGAACTGGGGATCCTGGCGGGCGCCAATGTCGTCATGCCCAACCTCTCGCCCACCGATGTCCGCGGCAAATACCTGCTCTATGACGGCAAGATCTGTACAGGGGATGAGGCGGCGGAATGCCGCCGCTGCATGGAGCTGCGCATGGAAAAGATCGGCTATCATGTGGCGGTCTCCCGCGGAGACTCCAGAGTTCCGACGGAGGGAGACAAAAGGGCGTGAAGGACAGTGTGACGGACAGTGTGACAGAGGGACAGGCACCTTGTCACACTTGCTGTGACAAGGTGCCTGTCCCTCTGTCACACCTGTCCCTCAGCCACACCAGTCTCTCTGTCAGAGTTCCTGCAGCAGTAAAAAAAACACAAAAAAGAAATGAGGAAGTACCTATGTCCTGGGAAGATAAGATCAGAAAAGTAGAGCCCTACGTGGCGGGTGAGCAGCCCAAAGAAAAGAATATCATCAAGCTCAATACCAATGAGTGCCCCTACCCGCCTGCTCCGGGAGTGGAGAAGGCGGTACGGGACCTGGCCGGGGACAGCAGTGCCCTGCGCCTGTATCCGGACATGGACGCGACCCCTCTTGTGGAGGCCCTGGCCGCCCAGTACGGGGTGGATCCCGACCAGATCTTTGTCGGCGTGGGGTCGGACGATGTCCTGGCCCTCTGTTTTCTGACCTTCTTTTCCGGCGGAAGCGAGGAGGAGCCCCTCCTCTTTCCCGACATCACCTATTCCTTCTATGATGTCTGGGCCAACCTCTACCGGATCCCCTTCCGCATGATCCCTCTCAGGGAGGATTTTTCCATCGATCCGGAGGACTATATACCGGCCGTGACGGGGCAGAAAAACTGCGGGATCATTTTCCCCAATCCCAATGCCCCGACCGGTCTCGAGCTCGCCCCGGCCGGGGTCGAGAGGATCATCGCCGGCAATCCGGACAGCATCGTGATCGTGGATGAGGCCTATGTGGATTTCGGAGCGCAGACCGCCCAGCCCCTGCTTGACAAATATGAAAACCTGCTGGTTGTCCAGACCTTCTCCAAGTCCCGCGCCATGGCCGGGGCCCGGGTCGGCTTTGCCATCGGCAGCAAAAAGCTGATCAAATATCTCAAGGACGTGAAGTTCTCCTTCAACTCCTATACCATGAACCTGCCCTCCATCCGGATTGGAACAGCCTCCGCCCTGGACAGGGCCTGGTTCAGGGAGACGACGGGAAAGATCATCGCGACCAGGGAGCGCTTCAAGGAGGCCCTCCGTGAGCTGGGCTTCCTCTTCCCGGATTCAAAGTCCAACTTTGTCTTCGCCAGGCACCCCGCCTTTAAGGGGGCGGACCTCCAGGCAGCCCTGCGGGCCCGCGGGATCATTGTCCGCCATTTCAACAAGCCCCTGATCAGCGACTACCTGCGCATCACGATCGGGACCGACGAGCAGATGGACAAGGTGGTCGAAGCCCTGCGGGAGATCCTGGCCTGAAGGACATGACGGCCGGAGCCCTGCCTGAGATCCAGGCCTGACCGGGAGCGCAGGACAGGACAGAGCCGGCAGCTTTTGGCATTTACAGGAAGATCAGGCTTTGCGGAGAGAAAAATATGTCGCTTGACAGCTACACAAATTTTGCCAGTGTCTATGACACATTTATGGATCAGGAGCCCTATGGGCTCTGGGCGGACCGCATCTGCGCCCTCCTGGAGCAGTACGGGCTCAGGGCCGGGAGCGCGGAGGAGGCTGGGATCGTCGTCGATCTGGGCTGCGGCACAGGGAAGCTGACGGAGCTCCTGGCGGCCCGGGGCTATGATATGATCGGGATCGACCTGTCCGAGGATATGCTGGCCATCGCCCAGGACAGGAAGGAGGCCTCCGGCCATGACATCCTCTATTCCCTGCAGGATATGCGGGACTTTGAGCTCTACGGCGCCGCCGGGGCCATGGTCAGCGCCGGGGACAGCATCAACTATCTGCTGGAGGAGGAAGGCCTGGAGGACATGTTCCGCTGCGTCTTTCGGGGCCTCCTGCCCGGAGGGGTCTTTGTCTTTGACTTCAAGACCATCCATCTCTACCGGGACCTGATCGGGGACAGGACCATCGCGGAGGACCGGGGGACCTGCGCCTTTATCTGGGACAACAGCTATGACCCCGGGACCGGGATCAACGAATACGCCCTCACGATCTTTGTGGCGGCTCAGCAGGATCCCCCGGAGGCCGGGCATCCGTCGCCGGATGAGATTCCTTCATCGGATGAACATTCTTCATCAGATGAGCTCTCTCCATCGGAGGACCTTCCCCTGCCGGACCAGACGGACTTCTGTGAAGACTCATCCCGGGAGCCGGTCGTGACCATCCCCCCGGCCGGGACCCTCTATAAGCGCTTTGATGAACTCCACTATCAGCGGGGCTATGAGCCGGACCAGCTGCAGCGGGCCGCCCGAAAGGCCGGCCTGGAGTGGGTCACCATGCAGGACGTGGAGACGGGTCTGGAGCCCGGCGGGGACACCGTCCGGATCCTGGCAGTCGTCCGCAGACCCCTGTAAAAAACAGCCCCTGTAAAAAAAACGCCGCCTGTAAAAAGGGCAGTTGTAAAAATAAGGACCCCTGTAAAAAAACGGGACTCTGTAAAAAGCGGAGCCTCTGCAAAAACAGAAGACCTGCAATAAAAGATCTTGTAAACCGTATTCCTGTAAGGACGAGAACCTGTCAGGAAGTAAAAAAGGAAGGAGTCAGACAGGAATGAATCTCCGTTTTACCAAAATGGAAGGCTGCGGCAACGACTACGTCTATATCAGCGGATTTGACCATGTGATCGATCCGGAGAAAAAGCCTGAGATCGTCAGAAGGCTCAGCGACCGCCACTTCGGGATCGGCGGCGACGGTGTCATCTTTATCAATCCGTCCCAGATCGCTGATTTTGAGATGGAGATGTGGAATGCCGACGGGACAAGAGGTGAGATGTGCGGCAACGGCATCCGCTGTGTCGGCAAGTTTGTCTACGACAAGGGAATGACCGACCAGAAGGAGATCACGGTCGAGAGCTTCGGAAAAATCAAGTACCTGACCCTCTTTACCGGAGAGGAAGGATCTGACGGACCGCAGGCGGACGCCGGCGAAAGCCAGGACAAGGAGGCCAGGGCAGAGGTCACATCTGTCCGCGTCAACATGGGAGAGCCGATCCTGGAAGCCAGACAAATCCCTGTTTCCGCCGGAACCTCCCCGGTCGTCTGCGCCCCCATCCACACGGAGGCGGGCGATTTTGAGATGACCTGCGTCTCCATGGGAAATCCCCATGCGGTCGTCTATATCGATGACACGGATGGCCTGGAGATCGAGAAGGTCGGGCCTTATTTTGAAAACCACGAGCGCTTTCCCAACCGGACCAACACGGAGTTCGTCCAGATCCTGGACAAGGGCCATGTGAAAATGAGGGTCTGGGAGCGCGGTTCGGGAGAGACCCTGGCCTGCGGAACGGGCTGTTGCGCCGTCTGTGTGGCGGGCGTCCTGGCCGGCTTTACGGATCCCCGTCTGGAGGTCCAGGTCCTGGGCGGGAAACTCCTCATCGAGTGGGACCCGGAGGACAACCTCGTCTGGATGACCGGCCCCGCGACGACTGTTTTCGAAGGAAACATCGAGATCTGACCGGGTCTGTGTTCACGCTTTTCATCTGAACGCTGAAGACCCTTGAACCCGGGTTTTCAGGCGGCTCCGGACTGAAAAGAAAAATGGAAAAACAGGCTCCGGCATGGTAGTATAACTATACTATATTGTAACTGCGCGGATTTACAGAAGGACAGGAGGTAGCACATGTCTGACGTAAAAATGACCCCCAATGCCGTCCCGGGGACGGGCGGAGAGAAGTATATTCCCTATGAGGAGAGGACGGGAAATGAATCGATCGTTTATTTCACCCGTGACCTGTCTCCCGAGGGCCTGCAGAAGATCTACAACAAGGTCAACGGCAATATCGACGGAAAGGTAGCCATCAAGCTCCACACCGGTGAGAAGGACGGCCCCAATATCATCCCCAGGCCCTGGGTCAAACACCTGGTTGAGACCCAGCCCGAGCTCAGGGACGCGGTGATCGTGGACACCAATACCTTTTATCCCGGTGACCGCGACAGCACTGAAAAGCACCGCGAGACCATCAAACACAACGGCTGGACCTTCTGCCCGGTCGATATCATGGACGAGGAGGGGACAGCCATGCTCCCCGTCAAGGGCGCCAAGTGGATCTCCGAGATCTCTGTCGGCAGCCACCTGCTCAACTATGATTCCATGTTTGTCCTGACCCACTTTAAGGGCCATGTCATGGGCGGCTTCGGCGGTTCCAACAAGAACATCGGCATCGGCTGCGCGGACGCCCTCGTCGGCAAAGCTCAGATCCACACCAGGACCGGCAAGTTCAACCACTGGGACATCGCCCAGGAGGAGCTCATGGAGCGCATGGCGGAGTCCTCCAAGGGAACCGTTGACCACTTCGGAAAGAAGATCACCTTTGTCAATGTCCTCCGCAATATGTCTGTCTCCTGTGACTGCGAGGGCACCGCGGCGGCTCCCGTCGTCACTCCTAACATCGGGATCGTGGCCTCGACGGATATCCTGGCAGCGGATGCCGCTTCCGTGGACCTTGTCTTTGCCCTCAAGGATGAGGATCACAAGGACCTGGTCAAGCGCATGACCAGCCGCCACGGCCTGCGCCAGCTGTCCTACATGAAGGAGCTGGGCATGGGCAATGACCGCTACATCATGATCGACATCGACAACGGCGACGTCCTGATCTGCCCCAAAGAGGCCGTCAAGGATGTCAAGCCCTTCACAGCCGAATAAATTCCAGACCCGCTCGTGAGTCCGCTCGTGAGTCCGGCGTGCCGCATTCGCGCGCATCCTGGCGGGTGCCCGGCCTGAATGATCATTGACTTGTAATAATCATTGATTTGTAATGATTATTGACTTGTAATGATTATTGACTTGAAAAAATGAGAATACAAAAACCCCGGCCGCTTCCGGACAGAACCTGGAAGC
>CAMNFJ010000015.1:0-27911 GCA_946536955.1 uncultured Lachnospiraceae bacterium | reverse complement strand
AGATCTACGAAGGCACCAGCGAAGTCCAGAAGATGGTCATGTCCGGCAACATGCTCCGCTAATCACTGACTAAGTGACCATTTTCGGTATCCTTCCAAAAGAGGATGATCGCTCTTTGAGCGATGACTGAAAGAAATTTAAAACCGCTCAGCTTCCCGACCGGAAGCTGAGCGGTTTTTTTACCAAAAAAAGCTCTCGAGGTGCGCGGGCATAGCGCGATCCGGGGAGCTTTTACGAATTAAACCAAAGCTCCCGCGGTGCGGCCCCACATCCGGATATACTCGTACGTCCGGGTGCGTGGGCATAGTGCGGGAGCTTTTACCCTTTTACGGCTTGCAGACCTGACTTCTGCAGCGCAGCACATCCATCCGGATGCGCGGACCCGGCGTGTGGCTTTTTATGCCCTCTGCGCGCCGCCCCGCCGCCTGGCCTCATACATTTTTTCAAATTCTCTGAGCTTTGCGGCCTCGGCCCCGGTCAGGTCTGCGGGAACCTCCACCTGTACGCTGACATAGAGGTCGCCGGCCGAAGCGCTGCTCTTCTCCTGCCGGATCCCCTTGCCGCGGATCCGGATCTTTTTGCCGGCACCCGTGCCGCCGGGCACCTTGCAGAGGATCTTCTTTCCATCCGGCATTCTCACTTCGGCCTCTCCGCCGAAGACCGCCGTCGTGAAGGGGACTTCGGCCGTCGTGTAGAGGTCCTGTCCCTTTCTCGTGAAGGCCTTGTCGGGGTCCACGGAGATCCTCAGGAGCAAGTCTCCTCTCCTCTTGCCGTCCGCCGACATATGGCCCTTTCCTCTCAGACGGACAGTCTTGCCGTCATCGATCCCGGCCGGTATATGGACACGGAGGGTCTGGGTCCCGCTTCCGTCTGTCTTCTGCAGCCGGATGTCCCTGTCACAGCCCAGGACCGCGTCGCGGAAGGGGATCCGTACAGAGATCTCCGCGTCCAGATCCGCCTCCGGGCCCCACGACGGAGACGCGCCGGCACTGCGGAAGGATCCGGTCCCGGTCCCGAAGCCGCCGAAGCCGCCTCCTGCGGCACCGCTCCGGTAGAAGCGCCTCTCTCCGCCCTGCCCGGAGCCCGTAAATCCTCCTCTCCCTCCAAAGAGCTGGTCAAAGAGGTCACTGTAGTCCCCGCCGTCCCCGCTCTCAAAGTGGAAGGACGTATGTCCGTCTCCTCCGAAGCCGCCCGTGCTGGTAAAACCGCCGAAACCGCCTCCGCCGCCAAAGCCTCCGAAGGGACCGGAACCGCCAAAGCCGGCTCTCTGAGCCTCTCTCATGCGGTCCGCGTACTCCTTGGGATCCATGCCGTTCTCAAAGGCCGCATAGCCGAATTCATCATAGATCTTTCTCTTCTCCGCGTCCCCCAGGATGGCGTTGGCCTCCGATACCTCTTTAAATTTTTTCTCCGCCTCCGCGTTTCCCGCATTGGAATCCGGATGGTATTTCTTGGCCAGCTTCCTGTAGGCCTTTTTGATCTGGGCCGCGTCCGCGTCCTTTTTCACGCCCAGGACCGCGTAGAGGTCCTTTCCTGTCTGTCTTCTGTTCACTGCCATATCTGTCTTCACCTCCTTCCGGTTCCGGAATGGTGTTTATTCTTTGCGCAGAGAACTCTCTGCGCCCAGTTTTTGTATTATTTGTTATATATATTATATAACACTAATGGTCCCATGCGTCAAGCCCCCGATTTTCAGTTCACGTCCTATCGAGGACGTGAAGTATCTGTTCAGACCGTCTCGAATTCGAGGTGTTTTGGGTGTGACAAGGGGACAGGCACTCTGTCACAGCACTGTGACAGAGTGCCTGTCCCCTTGTCACACCTTTGCTACACCCCATTGTTATCGCCCTGCGCAAGCGTTGGAAGTTCACGCCCTTCAAGGGGGCGTGAACTGTAACGGCGTGAACATGTAACATTGCGCGCGGCGGTAACATACTTAAAAAGGGCAGGCGGGAGATCTCCCGCCTGCCCGGCCTTCTGAGCTATTTTCCGGTCAGTGTATGTATTTCTGCAGGACCTCAGCCAGCTCATTGAAATCCAGCGGCTTGGCTATATGATCATTCATGCCGGCCCTGATCGAGCTCCTGCGGTCATCCTCGAAGGCATTGGCCGTCATGGCGATGATGGGGACCTCCCTGGCATAAGGCCTGTCCAGGGCGCGGATCTTTTCCGCCGCCTCGTCCCCTTCCGCGCGGTAAATAAAGAAGCCTCCGGGCATATGCTGACCGATGTGCTCCACTACCTGCAGTGTCTCGTCATTGAGCTGAAAGTTCTTTTCAAACATACCTACCTCTCATGTCGAAGCGCTCTGCGCTTTATCACGCTTTGAGGAGCCTGTCCGCCTCCTCCACAAGTGCTGCCTCCTCCTGTGTCAGAGTGTGTGCCTCAAACAGATCCGGCCGCATTTTGCGCGTCAGGAGCAGGGACTGCTGCAGACGCCATTTCCGGATGCGCTCGTGGTCACCCGAGCGAAGGACCTCGGGAACCGCCTCCTCCTCATAGACGGCCGGCTGTGTGTACTGGGGATACTCCAGGAGACCGTTCTCGAAGGACTCCTCCCTGATGCTGGTCTCCCTGAGGCTCCCGGGCAGGAGACGGACCACAGAATCCGTGATGACCTGGGCAGCCAGCTCCCCGCCGGTCAAAACATAATCCCCGATCGAGACCAGCTCGTCCGCATGGGGATAGATGCGGGCATCCATGCCCTCATAGTGGCCGCAGACCAGGATGAGGTGGTCCAGGTCCGCGAATTCATGGGCTTTTTTCTGAGTGTAAGGCCGCCCCACGGGACTGAGGATGACCGTGCGCCTTTTCCCGGTCTCTTCCGCGGGACCGGTTTTTACGCAGGCCCGCAGAGCATCCAGGACAGGCTGGCAGCGCATGACCATTCCGGCCCCGCCGCCGAAGGGGGAGTCATCGATATGGCGGAAGCTCCCGGGCGCATAGTCCCGGATGTCAATGATCTCCATTTCCAGACCGCCCTTGCGCACGGCCCTGGAGAGGACCGGCCCCTCCAGAAAATCCCCGAACAGGTCCGGCATCATGGTCAGAATCGATATCTTCACAGATCAGCCCCCTTGTTTCTTTTTTGCGATAATAAATTATCTCTATAGCAATCAGTTTATCACATTCAAAGCCGTTCGCACATGGACATCAGACACGAACATTCCATGTTCACACCCTATCGGGGGCGTGAACATGGAATGTTACATCAACTCATCCAGAGTCCTGCCGTAGGCGGGCAGGAAATCCCTGCAGAAATCCTCCACCTCCGGAAGCCGGGCCGCCATCTCCGCCACCGAGTCCTGGATCGTGTCCGCGGCCGTCCTGAATTCCCTGTTGCCGGCATTTTCCTCCTCGATGCACTTGATCAGGGCGGAGAGCTTGTCCGCCGCCTTCACCAGCCGGCGCAGGTACTCCTCCGTCTGTGCATTGGGGCTTTTCCCCGGGAGCAGGATCTCCCGGTAGGTCTCCCGGAGGTCGTCCGGGAGAAGGCTGAGCAGGCGGACCGCCGCCGCTTCCTCCACATCCTGATAGGCCTCCCGGATCAGGCGGCTGTGATACTTGACCGGGGTCGGCATATCCCCTGTGATGATCTCCGTCGCATCGTGATACAGGCCCAGCATGGCAGCCCGATCCGCGTCCAGATGTCTGCCGTAGCGCAGGTTTCCGATCGTGCACAGGACATGGGCGATCGCCGCCACCTCCAGGGAATGCTCGGAGAGGTTCTCCGGGCGGGAGCTGCGCATAAGGGCCCAGCGCTCAATATATTTCATTCTGGAGATCGTTGCAAAAAAACTGTACATCTTTGTCTCCTGTGGATTTTTTCCCTGTCTTTCTGACCTTTTTTCAGGCTTTTTTCCAGCTCCGCACCTTGGCGCGGATGCGCTGCAGGGCATTGTCGGTGGACTTTTCGTCCCGGTTCAGGATATGGGCGATCTCGATGTAGTTCATACCGGTCAGGTAGAGGTCCAGGACCTGCTTTTCCAGGGGGCTGAGCTCGCTCTCGATCCGTTCCTGGAGCCGTTCAAAATCCTCCCGGTCGATCAGGACCTTCTCGGGATTGGCTCCGTATCCGTCGGCGGTCAGGGTATGCAGCTCATCGGCCAGCTTTTCCTCCAGCTCCGTCCCCTCTCCGCCCTCTGCCCCGCCGGCGCGGGAGGCAGGCGCGTTCAGGGAGACTGCCGTATTGAGGGGCATGTGCTTTTTGCGGCCCGAGGCCTGCACGGCCGTGTAGAGCTGGCGGGAGACGCACAGGGAGGCAAAGGTCGCAAAGCTGGCGTCCCTGCCGCGGTCATAGTCCCGCAGGGCCTTGAAGAGGCCCAGCATGCCCTCCTGGATCAGGTCCTCGGAATCCCCTCCCAGGATGAACATGGACCGGGCCCGGCTGCGCACCAGCCCCTTGTATCTGCCCATGAGAGTCTCCGCGGCCCGGTCGTCGCCGTCCCTGTAGAAGCCGATCAGCTCATCGTCGGAGAGGGCCTCATAATATTCCTTCTGCATAGGTACCGTATTATCCTCTCTGGCGGAGGATCTCATACATGAGGACTCCTGCCGCCACCGACGCGTTGAGGGAGTCGATCTCCCCCTTCATGGGAATGGCCGCCGTCATGTCGCATTTTTCCCTGACCAGGCGGCTGACCCCGCTCCCCTCGGCTCCGATGACCAGACCGATGGGACCGGTCATGGAGAGCTTCGTCATGGGTGTGCCGTCCATATCCGCGCACACGAACCAGAGCCCTCTTTTTTTCAGGTCCTCCATGGTCCTGGCCAGGTTGGTCACCTTGACCACCGGGGTGTAGTGGATGGCGCCGGCGGATGCCTTGGCCGCTGTCGCGGTCAGACCGACCGCCCTGTCCTTCGGGATGATGACCCCGTGGGCGCCGGCCAGGTTGGCCGTCCGGATGATGGCTCCCAGATTGTGGGGATCCTCGATCTGGTCCAGCAGGATAAAAAAGGGATCCTCCCCCTTCTCCTGCGCTCTGGCAAAAAGATCCTCGATCTCCGCGTAGGCAAAGGCCGCGGCCTGGGCGATCACCCCCTGGTGCTTTCCGGTCTGGGACAGCTGGTCCAGCCTCTGCCTGGTCAGGAAGCGGACCGGTGTGTGGTGGTCCTTTGCCAGGCGCAGGACGGTCTGCATGGCGCCCTCCGCCGGCCCCTCCAGCAGGTAGAGCCTCTCGATGGTCCTGCCGGCGCGGTAGGCCTCGATCACCGCGTTCCTGCCCTCGATCCGGTTTTCATCGGGCTCCCGGAGCCCCTCCTCTTCTCTTTTGTCGATCCGCTCACGGCTGCGGTCCCGGCGGACGGCAGGTCTTCTCTCCTCCCGCCTCCTGTCGCCGGCGCGCTCGCCCGTGCCGCGGTCATGATTTCTGTTCTGCATGCTTACCTCTCATGGTGATTTTTATAAAAAGGATCGGACAGGGACATGCGCCCTGCCCGATTCTTCTGGTCTTCTGTCTTTGACGGGAGACTCCCGCCGGCCGCTCAGATCCGGTCTTTAGCGAAAGACTCCCGCCGGCCGCTCAGATCCGACCTTCAGCGGGAAACCGTCTCGATCAGCAGGTCTCCGTTTCTGCGCTGCGTCCGCTCCAGCCCCGTCCGGATCAGTTCTGTCAGCCGGTCCATCCTGCCCTGCAGAAAGAGGTAGCCGCACAGGGTCTCCAGGGCGGTCGCCTGCAGGTATTCCTCCAGGGAGGCCCCCTTTGCATGGTGCATGGGATGGGCATTGCGGCCTCTGCGGTAGATCTTCTGCTCCTCGACGGTCAGCAAGTCATAGATGGCCCTGCCGACCGCCGCCTGTTTTCCGGCCCGGACCAGCCGGGTCGTCTCGTTGTGGAGCTTCTCCGCCTGCCGGTTGCCCTTTGCCAGGACTGTGGTCCGTATGATCAGGGAATAGACCCCGTCCCCCAGAAAGGCCAGGGCCAGGGGGGAATAGGTCCGCAGGTCCTGATCAAAGCCGTCCAGGGCGAAAAGCTCCGGCCCCTCGGCGGCAGCATTTGTCATCTGGTCTGTCTCAGCGGAGGAGGTCACCTCCCGGTCCTCCGCCGGTCTCCCGGTCACGCTTTTTTCCATTTGACTCCTTCGCGGGTGTCCTCAAGAATGATTCCCTTTGCCTTGAGTTCGTCGCGGATGGCATCCGCCTTCGCGAAATCGCGGGCCTTGCGGGCAGCCTGCCGGGCCGCGATCTGGGCCTCGACATAGGCCGCGAGGTCAACGTCCAGGTCCTTGTCCCGCTGCAGCAGAAGGCCGCATACATCCGCCAGGCTCTGCAGCTCCCCGTAGAGCTTCTGCAGGAAGGCGGCGGTGGAGGTCTCGTCCACATGGCTGTTGATCCACTTGACCAGCTCAAAGACGGCCGCGATTCCGTCCGCCGTGTTGAAGTCGTCGTCCATGGCGGTCTCGAACTGGCCGCGGAAGGCATCGGCCTCAGGCAGCAGAGCCTCTTCAGCCTCTGTCAGGGCCGCCGCCCCGTCCGCCTTCTCCAAAAGGAAGCGGAGGTTCTCGGCGCAGTTGACGATGCGGCCGTAGGAGGTCTTTGCGGCCTCCATGAGCTCGCGGCTGAAATTCAGCGGGCTCCGGTAGTGGACGGAGAGCATGAAATAGCGCAGGACCTGGCCGTCGTACTGGTCCAGGATGTCGCGCACGGTAAAGAAGTTGCCCAGGGACTTGGACATCTTGCGGTTGTCGATATTGAGGAAGGCATTGTGCATCCAGTAACGGGCAAAGGTGCAGCAGTTGGCAGCCTCGGACTGGGCGATCTCATTCTCGTGGTGGGGGAAGACCAGGTCCTCGCCGCCGGCGTGGATGTCGATCGTATCGCCGATATATTCCTTGCTCATGACAGAGCATTCGATGTGCCAGCCGGGCCGGCCCTGGCACCAGGGGGACTCCCAGTAGGGTTCGCCCTCTTTTTTGGGCTTCCAGAGGACGAAGTCCAGCGGATCCTCCTTCTGGTCCTCGCCGGTGACGGCCAGCATGCGCAGGCCGGTCTGCATATTGTCCAGGTCCTTGTGGGACAGCTTGCCGTAGTCCCTGAATTTCCTGGTCCTGTAGTAGACCGTCCCGTCCTTTGCGACATAGGCATAGCCGGTATCGATCAGCTTCTGGATCATCCGGATCATGCCGCCGATCTCTTTGGTCGCCTGGGGATGGGTCGTGGCGGGCCGGATGTTCATGGCCGCCATGTCCTTTTTGCACTCCTCGATATAGCGCTCGGAGATCACACTGGCGTCGACTCCCTCTTCGTTGGCCTTGTTGATGATCTTGTCGTCGACGTCCGTGAAGTTGGAGACGAAATTTACCTCATAGCCCCGGTATTCAAAATACCGGCGCACTGTATCAAAGACGATCATGGGCCGCGCGTTCCCGATATGGATCAGGTTGTAGACGGTGGGGCCGCACACATACATGCCGACCTTTCCCTCGTGCAGCGGCACGAAATCCTCTTTGCGCTTCGTCATCGTATTATAGATTCTGATCATTTACGGTTCCTCTTTTTTGTCATTTCTTCGTTTCAGGGCAGGTCCTGAGTGCCGGTCCCCGGGGTTTTCCGCGGGCAGGTCCTGAGTGCCGGTCCCCGGGGTTTTCCGCGGGCAGGGCCCTCAGATCCGGTTTTTTCAGCCCTGCCGCATGGGGCATGCCGCGCAGCCTCCCCCTGCCGCGGGCACCTCACGGACGGCCAGATCCCGGGGGGACGTGAGCAGGGCCGCCGCCTGGGCGGAGATGCCCTCTCCGCGGCCCGTGAAGCCCAGCCGCTCCTCTGTGGTCGCCTTGACGCTGACCTGGCTGAGTTCCAGGTCCAGGGCCTCGGCGATATTCCTGCGCATCTCATCGATATAGGGCCTGAGCTTGGGGGCCTGGGCGATCACGGTCGCATCGACATTTTCGATCAGATAGCCGTTTTCCGCCAGCAGATCCGCCACCTTCCGGGCCAGCATGAGGGAGTCCGCCCCGCTGTAGGCCGGATCCGAATCCGGAAAGTGCAGGCCTATGTCTCCCAGGGCGGCGGCGCCCAGCAGGGCATCCATGATGGCATGGACCAGGACGTCGGCGTCCGAATGTCCCAGCAGCCCCTTCTCAAAGGGGATCTCCACACCGCCCAAGATCAGCTTCCTGCCCTCGACCAGTTTATGAACATCATAGCCGGTTCCGATACGCATGCGGAAGTCTCCTTGTCGTGTCCTAATGACCCGCAGCCCGGCAGGGCCGCGGGTCCGTTTGCAGATTTCTGTTTCAGATGTCTTCTTTTGTAAATGTCTTCTGTAAATGTCTTCTTCTGTAAATGTCTTCTTCAGGTCTTCTGAAGGGTCTCCGGAACCGGTCCGGCCTCTCATCCGTGAAGGGTCTCCAGGACCCTTCCCTCATCAGTGGTGGAAGAGGCGGATCCCGGTGAAGCACATGACCATGTCGTGGGCGTCGCAGGCAGCGATGACATTGTCGTCGCGGATGGAGCCGCCGGGCTGGGCCACATATTTGACGCCGCTCCTGTAGGCGCGCTCAATGTTGTCGCCGAAGGGGAAGAAGGCGTCGGAGCCCAGGGTCACGCCGGTGTTGCCGGCCAGCCAGGCCTTCTTTTCCTCAGCGGTGAAGACCTCGGGTTTTCTGGTGAAAAGAGCCTCCCACTTGCCGTCGTCGAGAACATCCATATATTCCTCGCCGATGTAGAGATCGATGGCATTGTCGCGGTCCGCCCTGCGCACATCCGCCTTGAAGGGAAGGTCCAGGACCTTGGGGCACTGGCGCAGATACCAGTTGTCCGCCTTCTGGCCGGCCAGACGTGTGCAGTGGATGCGGGACTGCTGCCCGGCACCGATGCCGATGGCCTGTCCGCCCTTGACGAAGCAGACGGAGTTGGACTGGGTGTATTTGAGGGTGATCATGGCGATGGCCATGTCGTCCCTGGCCGCGGCGGGCAGGTCCTTGTTTTTCGTCACGATATTGGCAAAGAGGGCGTCGTCGACGACCAGCTCGTTGCGGCCCTGCTCAAAGGTGATCCCGTAGACCTGCTTTTTCTCGATGGGAGCGGGCCTGTAATCGGGGTCGATCTGCAGGATGCAGTAGTTGCCCTTCTTTTTGCTCTTGAGGATCTCGAGGGCGTCGTCGTCATAGGCGGGAGCGATGATGCCGTCGGAAACCTCGGGCTTGATCAGGCTGGCCGTGCAGGCATCACACTTGTCGGACAGGGAGATAAAATCTCCGAAGCTGGACATCCTGTCCGCGCCGCGGGCGCGGGCATAGGCGCTGGCCAGAGGGGTCAGTTCCCCTGCGTCCTCAACCCAGTAGATCTTTCTCTCCACCTCGGAGAGGGGAAGGCCGATCGCGGCGCCGGCCGGCGAGACGTGCTTGAAGGAGGTCGCGGCAGGTTTGCCGGTCGCGGCCTTGAGCTCCTTGACGAGCTGGTAGCCGTTCAGGGCATCCAGCAGGTTGATATAGCCGGGACGGCCGTTCAGAACAGTGATGGGAAGGGCGGACCCGTCCTCCATATAGACGCGGGAAGGCTTCTGATTGGGGTTGCAGCCGTACTTGAGCTGCATGGAATTGATTTCGTTGCTCATAGGGTTCCTTTCTTTGGAGCGATTGGATTATGGCTTTTAGCTATTAGCTATTAGCTTTTAGCCATTAATTTGAATGTCCACTGCTTTAGCTGACAGCTGACAGCTTCCATCACACATTTTTATTAATGATCCTGCTCTCGGTCTCTCCTGTCGCGATGTCAATGAAGCGCACAAAGAGGGAGACCTTGTTGTCCTCATTAAGGGCCTTCCAGATCCGGTCCGCGAAGGTGTCGATATCCGCGGTGAAGGAGCTGTCGAAGGCAAGCTTCACAGGCTCTCCGGCAAAGGAGGGAAGCGGGTCGCCGTCTCCCTGATAGGTGGAGATGAAGCGTCCCTGCCCCGCCGCAGGCTTCTCATAGGCAAAAGTCTGCCTCAGGCAGGAGGAGGGGTCGCCCTCGTCCGACTTGAGAATGGACATGGCAAAGTTGTAGGTCCCGGCCTCTACGTGGAGGACGCCGGAGATCCTGGGGGTATAGTTGGGGGCATCCGGCTCAAAGGTCCGGCTGCGGAGCGACTGCTCAAAGGTCATCTGGCGGTCCAGTCCCTCGTAGATTGTGTCTGTCTGGTCGCCGTTTGTGACGATGGTCTTGTTGCCCAGAACGCGGACCGGCGCGTAAATGATCAGGCTGGGATCCTCCATCTTTGAAGGGTCATAGGCCTCCGTCCGGATCCCCTTGCCTTCCGTCACAAAAACCCTGTTGCGGCTGTTGGCGCTGCGGCCCATGATGAAATAGGCGATGACCGCCTTGCTGCCGTCCGCGCTCCTGCCGATGGTAATTCCCCTTCCGGGATAACTGATCTCTCTGAGAATTTTTTCCAGATCTGCCATTTTTTACCTCCATGAGAAGCGCACTGCTGCGGGATCCTTCAAAAGATCCCCGGGGCCTGCGGCGCTCCGGCACATCCCCCGTATAAACAATTATATAATGTAATGAGAGAACCATGTTACCAGATTATTTCTATTCTATCAAATCCTTTTTCTCATTTCCACATACCAGTCCGGTGCTGAACACTTCTTTTCTGATTCCCATATATTTTTTCAAAATAATCCACCTTTTTCACATAGTATCTGCTATAATATCCTATGTTATCACTTTAGCATGGTAGCGTGCTAATTTGTTAAACCAATAATTCGTGTACGGGATTGTATCTGCATGAAAGTTTCCGCAGCCAGGTACAGGACTCTGGCATAACCTGACGGCCCCCACCACTTGAGGAGGAAAAATGAACGAATTCTCCAGACTTCTCAGCTCCATAGTCTCCAAAAAGAGCATAAGCATCTCTCAGATGGCTGCTTTTTGCCGGATCGACCGTTCTTCCATGTACAAGATCGTACATGGAAGCCGCAAGCCCTCTTCCGAAGAGCTTGTCTCCCAGATCGCCCTTTATCTGAAGCTGTCTCCCGAGGAGACCGCTATATTGATGGAGAAATACCGTATCATCCAGATCGGGCCGGAAAAATATGTCCACAGGAAGGCTGTCTATTCTTTTCTGAAATCCTGCTTCGACTATGCGCCCGCCTTTTCCCCCCTTTCTCTCCCGGACGACGCAGGCAGCGACCTGTCTCCGGACAGGCAGACCCGGGTCCTTTACGGGGAGACCAATCTCATGAATGCCTTCGGGATGATCATACAGGAGGAGATGTCCAGGCCGGACGGCCTGCTGAACATCAGGATGCAGCCGAGAAAGCCTTTTATCAACCTGATCCGCACCATTGTCGGAGACGGGACGGGGGAAGGATCGCTCCGCATCAGACATGTTTTTGCCCTGGACGGAAATGATGTCATGGGAGACAGCGTCCTGCACAACCTGGACCTGCTCAGTTCCCTGATGCCCGCCTGCAAGATCATTCCCGACTACGAGCTATACTATTATTATACAAATCTGCACAACGGGCTTGTGGCGTTTTACTTCCTGCCCTACGCAGTGATCTCCGGCAGCTGCGTGCTTCAGTTCTCCGTGGACCTGCAGTTTGCGGTCCTCCACAGAGAACCCGAGACCATCGCCTTTTTCAACAGGATCTTTGACGGGATCATCACTGGAAGTATCCCCCTTCTCTCAAAGGTGCGCGATTACAGAGATCTCATCTATTATACCAACCAGAGCCGTGCCGGGCAGAGTCCTGTCTCATTTCAGATGTTTCCCTGCCTGAACTATACTCTGACAGAGGAAATCCTGCAAAGATATGTCGATAAAGTTCTCGATCAGCGCAGCTTTGTCATCAGGGCCGTGCTGGAACAAGGCCGGAAAGACCTGGACAGCATCGCAGGCAGTCCTTCCGTGATCATAACCTCCGAACAGGGGATCCTCCGTTTTATGGAGAGCGGCCGTCTTCCCGAGTATCCTTCGGACATGTATGACCCGATCCGCCCCGCGGACAGATTGGAAATCCTCAGAAAATATGAGGAGATCATTCACAAATACAAGGTCTCCTTCTATATGGTAAAAGAAACCTTTGGCAACACTGCCTCTGAGACAGGCATCTGGGTCGAGGACAAAAAGGCCAGCATTATGCTGCAGGACCAGCGAGGCTCCATCAGGCTCATGACCATACAGGATCCCGGGATCCTGGCTCTGCTGTTTGATTTTTTCCACAATCCTCCCGATATCCTCTTCCACAATACCGAAACATCCCTGGGTTATCTGCACAGGATCATAGAGGATTACTCCAGGATCATTTCGCAGGAACCCTGAAAAGAGCCGGCCCATGCCCCGACTCCAGGCCGTCAGGACCCGGGATCACCTGCATGGAGAAAAAAAGGCCGGAGGCCGCGCCATCAAGGCGCAGCCCTCCGGCCTTTTCAGATCCCGCTTATTCCAGAGGGATCTCCAGCAGCTCACTGTTTGCCGCAAAGAAGGAGCAGCTCTGGTCCAGGACCAGGAAGACCTTTCCTTCCCCGTCAACATAGAAGTTGAAATCGGCGGGGTCGGTCTCCTCCACATACTCCTCCACATCCTTCATGGAGACAGAGGTATATCCCTCCTGCTCCATCCACTCCCGGATCCGCCTGTTCACCAGGTGGCGGAGGCCGTCGTCGGTCCTTCCGGTGACGTCCTCCAGGGTGAGGCGTTTTCCGTCGGCCAGCCGGTAGGTGACTCCGCAGAAATAGCCTGCCCTGGCCTTCCCGGTGACCCGGATCTCGGCCATCCGGATGCTCAACAGTCCCTTTCCCGAATAGGTGTCCGTCACACCGACATAGTCAAAATAGGATCCGTCCGGATCTCTGAGATCTCCCGAGATCCCGGCGGAGGGGTTGGTCCTGTCGCCGGCGAAGAAGGCATCCGCCCCTGCCGCCAGCTCCGCGTTGATCCTGTCCGCGAGGGGATAATAGGGGTCTTCGATCCTGACCAGGTCGTAATACCAGGTATAGGGGATCTCCCTGCCCTCAGCCAGAAAGACCTTTCCCGACCGGTCCTCCCTGGAGATGACACATTCCACGGAATCATAGGAGGCGGCGATCTGCGACCGCAGGTCCCTGAGCCTGTCTTCTGCCGTCCCGGCTGTTTTTTCCAGCTCCTGCGCGGCGGCATCCTTCGCTCCGCCCTGCAGGCACTCCTGACAAAAGGCGATGACCTCCTCGTAGAGGGCGCAGCCCAGGGCGCGCTCCGCAAGGCCTTCCTCTTTGGCTGACTGGTCGCCCAACAGCAAAAGGGCCTGCGCATGCCCGGTCATGGCCTGCGCGTTCCCGCTGTCAATGGCAAGGGCCTGCGCATAGCCGGCCGCGGCGGCCTCGTAGTCCTGCTCCTGCATCCTTTCGTCCGCCGCCTTGAGGGCTCTTGCCGTCCTCTGCTCAGGCAGATTCCAGTAATACCAGGCAAAGGCGCATATCAGCGCCGCGGCCAGCAGCGCGATCAGCGGCAGCCTTTTTTTCTTTCCAGTCCCCGCCGGAGTCGCAGGGGCTTCCTGTTCCGGCATCAATTCTTTTTTGTTCTGTTCTTCCATCCATCACTCTTTCTTAAAAAATCACTCACTGCTCCGAAGCGTCATCGCCCCCCGAGGACCGCTCATCCCGGATCTTTGCCAGCAGCTCGCGGTTTCTGATCTCATATTCGTTGAAGCGGGAATTCTCGGTGCCGTCGAAATCAGCTGGGTCGACCGTCCCCTGGTACCAGGTCTTATTTTCGAAATAATCCCGGATCTCCGGGCTGTCGAACTTTCTGCCATGGCGCGCGTAAATTTCATTGATCGCCATCTGCAGGGAATAGTCGTCCAGCCTGCTGAGTTCCTCCCTGCTGTAGGCCCTCTTGTCGCTGTCGGCAAGGATATATCCGCTGTCCGTGGCGTATGAGGCCATCTCGTCCTCTTCCGGGTCTTCCTCCCCGGTCTCGTCTGAGGCTTCCTCGTCCTCTTCCTCCCCGGTCTCGTCTGAGGCTTCCTCGTCCTCCTCTTCCATCAGCTGGCCGATCGAACCGACACCGGTGTGCTCTCCTTCTTCATCTTCCCGGCCGGAGGGTTCCCGCCTCTGTTCGTCAGCGGCTTCCTCCTCTGTGTCCCGGTCTTCTTCCGCGCTCTCTTCCTCTTCTTCCGATTCTTCCTCGTCTTCTTTTTCCGCTTTCTCTTTTTCCGCTTTCTCTTTTTCCGCGGTCCGGTCATCCTCTTTATTTTGGCCGGCTTCCGCAGTCTCTTCGCCGTCGTTCCGGGCCGGCTCCGCCTGTGCCGCTCCGGCCTCCTCCCTCATGGACGGGCCTGCCGCGGAAGGATCCTCCGCGCTCGGGGTCTGTGCATCAGCCATTTTCTCAGCGTCCCCTGCCCCGGCCTGATCCTGACCGGCTCTTTCCTGTCCGGACTGGTCCGCTGCCGCCAGGGGCTCCTGCTCCGCCTGCCTGTTCCCGGACAGGACCTTGAAGATCCCGAACACAAAGATCAGAAGAGCAAGCGCGGCCGCCGCGACAAGAGCGATCCTCCTGCGGTCCTGATCCCCGCCGGACCCGGTGCTCTTTTTATCATAATCATCATAGTGCATGCTCCCGCCCGAGGGAGCCTTCTGCCCGTCTTCGGAAGAATAGGGGTCCAGGCTCCCCTGGCTCCTGCCGGCCCCTGCCGGCTTCATGGGGGCGGCCGTGGCAGCAGTCACCGGTTTTCCGCAGCTGACGCAAAAACGGTCATCCTCCTCCAGAGGAGTTCCGCAATACTGACAATAACGCATAAAGACCTCCCTTTTTCGTCCAGATCCTCTGTCCCGGTCCCTCTTCCCAGCCGGCAGGCCTGCCTGCCGCGGGCTCAGGGTTTTTGACCCTGCTATCATACCATTATTCAGGGCCGGAAAACAATATTTCTTGTCCGAATCGGACGCCCGGGACCCGCAGGACCGCCTTTGTGTCCTGTACGGCATAGCTTTCCCCCGGGAAGCGGGATAAGAACTGGATTATTTTTTATGCAATAAGCACGAGATTATTTACTTTGTGTTTTTATTCCTGTACAATATGAATAAGTTGTGTCTGCCCCCGGTATCCCGGGTCGGAGACCTCTGGTCCGCAGCGGGCACAAGCTGCGGCAGAAGCTGCCTCTGACAGCTTCTTTATGCAACTATTATCAGGAAAGAGAGGGCTAATGATGAAACAAACTGAAATGTTAGCAATGATCCTGGCCGGCGGCCGGGGAAGTCGTCTGCATGATCTCACCAACAAAGTGGCAAAGCCTGCCGTATCCTACGGCGGAAAGTACCGCATCGTCGATTTTCCCCTCAGCAACTGCGCCAACAGCGGGATCGATGTCGTAGGTGTTCTCACCCAGTATGAATCCGTTCTTCTCAACAGCTATGTTGCAAAGGGCGGCCTGTGGGGTCTTGACACGAAGGACAGCGGTGTCTTCGTGCTTACGCCCCGTGAAAAAGCGGACACGGGCCTGGAGGTCTTCCGCGGCACTGCAGATGCCATCTCTCAGAATATTGATTTTATTGACAGCTACAATCCCGAATACCTTCTTGTCCTCTCCGGCGACCATATTTACAAGATGAACTATGACAAGATGCTCGACTGCCACAAGGAGAAGGGCGCGGCCGCCACGATCGCCGTCATGCCTGTCCCCATGGAGGAGGCAAGCCGGTTCGGAATCATGATCACCGATGACGACGACAACATCGTGGATTTCGAGGAGAAACCCGCTCATCCCCGCAGCACACTAGCATCCATGGGCATCTATATCTTCTCCTGGCCCAGACTCCGTGAGCTCCTGGTCAAGGATATGGACGATCCCGATTCCGAGCACGACTTCGGCAAGAACATCATCCCCACCCTCCTGAACAGCGGCGACAAGCTGGTCGCCTTCAAGTTCGAGGGATACTGGAAGGATGTCGGAACCATCGATTCTCTCTGGGAGGCAAATATGGACCTTCTGGACGAGAACTGCGAGCTCAACCTCGACGATCCCACCTGGAAGATCTACACAGAGGACGGCGCCGGAGTTCTGGGCCTTCCCGCCTACATCGGCCCCAATGCCGACATTGACCGCGCCTATATCACACAGGGCTGCAGGGTCGACGGCAAGATCAAGAACTCCGTGATCTTCACCGGAGCGTCCGTCGGCAAGGGCGCCCAGATCATTGACTCCGTCCTGATGCCCGGCGTCGAAGTCGGCGATGGCGCTGTCGTCACAAGAGCTCTGGTCGCAGATGATGTCAAGATTTCTGCCGGTGCTGTCATCGGCAGCGCTGACAGCAAAGAGATCCTGCTCCAGGCGCAGGATGTGTAAGGGGAGGGCAAAACAATGGCAAAAGCATTTGGTATCGTAACATCTTCACCCGAGCATAAGGTCGAGGGCATGCAGGACTACCGTCCCATCGGCGCCTTCTCCTTCCTCGGAAGATTCCGCGTGATCGATTTCCCGATCTCCAACTTCAGCAACAGCGGCATCAACAACATCCAGGTTTATATCACCAAGAAGCCCCGCTCCCTGGTCGCCCACATCGGCACCGGCCGCCACTACAACATCAACTCCAAGCGCGGCAGGATCCAGATCATCGTTCCCAACGAGGAGCTGGTCAACCCGATCTACAATACAAACATCAACGCCTTCTTCTCAAATATCGACTATATCCGCCGTCAGTCCCAGGACTACGTCGTGATCGCTCCCAGCTGCATGGTCTTCGCCCAGAACTATGACGAGCTGCTGCAGCAGCACGCAAAGTCCGGCGCCGACGTCACCCTGCTCTACCACAAGGTATTTGACGCCAGGGAAGGCTATTCCACCTGCAACGCCCTGCAGCTGGACGGCGACAAGGTGACCGCCATCACTCCCAACCTGGGAGATGAGGACACCAAGGACATGTTCATGGAATCCTATATCATGAAAAAGGATCTCCTGATCGACCTCATGTACGCGGCCCGCGAGACTTCCTCCATGTACACACTGGCCAACATCGTCAACGCCAAGTGCGGTGAGCTGGATGTCCGCGCGGTGGAGCACCACGGCTTCTTCGCCCCCATCACCAGCCTCAAGACCTACTACAAGGCCAACCTGGACCTGATCGACATCGAGGAGTCCGCCACCCTCTTCTCCTCCGACTGGCCCATCTACACCAGGACCTCCGATTCCTGCCCGACCCAGTTCTATGACGAGGCCGAAGTCAAAAACTCCCTGATCTCCAACGGCTGCGAAGTCCACGGGACCATCGAGGACTCCGTCATCGGCCGCGGCGTCACGATCGGAAAGGGCGCAGTCGTCAAGGGCTGCATCGTGAGCGCCTATGCCGAGATCGGCGAAAATGTCGTCCTGCAGAACCAGGTCGTCGACAAGTACGCAAAGATCATACACGAGAACAAGATCCTGGCGGAGGCAGATCAGCCCGGTTATATCAAGCACAGCGATATCCTCTGATCGAACGGGCCTGTGCCCGCCCCCTTCGATAACTCCTGTCATGGAAAAACCATGCGGGAGCATCCGCCCGGACCGGCCGCGCCCCGGGCCGGCTGACCTGATCCGGAACCCAGCAAGAAACGCATAAGAGAAGCCCGATCTTCCGATCGGGCTTCTATGACTGACTACAGCCGGCTTCCCTTGTCCGGCCCGGAAGCCCCCCGCTTCCGCAGTAAAACCTGGAGGAATTATGAAAAATCTGTCCCGCAGACTGCTCACCGGAATACTCCTGCTCACCCTGACAGCAGGCCTGTTGACCATGCCTGTCTTCGCGTCCGCCGCTCCTGCAGCCGGGGAGACCGCGCTGACGGCCTCCGCAGCCCCCGCAGTCTCCGCCCTTCCCGAAGAGCCTCTCAATGAAAAGCACAGGGAGGCAGTCCTCGCCGCCAAAGACGAGGACCTGACCTGGCACGAGACCAGCGGCGGGATCCGGATCCAGGCTCCCAACGGAAAGTACCGCAAGGGATTCGTCCGCTACCAGGGCAAGCTTTATTATTTCAATTCCAGAGGCTTTCTGAAGACAGGTTTTTTCAAGGTAGACGGCAAAAAGTACTACGCCAGCTGCAACATCGGCTATAAGGGGAAGGGCCAGATCCTGACCGGTCTGTGGAAGATCGGCCGCCACTTCTATTTCCTTGACCCCTCCTCCAAACCCAGGGAGGGCGTCCTCTCGACAGGCTTCCAGAAGATCAAGGGCAGAACCTACTACTTTGACAAGGAAGGCCGCATGGTAAACGGCTGGTTCACCGTCTCCGGAAACAAGTACTATGCCAGCTGCAACAAGGCCTCCGGCCATTACGGAGCCCTGCTGACCGGCATCCAGAAGATCGGGAATAGCTGGTGGCGCCTGGATGAATATACGGGCAGGCTTCTGGGCAAGCCCTATCCCAACTCGAACAAGTACACCCACATGATCGACGTCTCCGAGCACAACGGCAATATTGACTTCAACAAGGTCAAAGAGTCCGGAGTCAAGGCCGTCATCATCCGCGCCGGCTTCGGCGACTGCGATGTGGACAAGTATTTTTACTCCAACATCAAGAAGGCCAAGGCGGCCGGCCTGCGCGTAGGCGTCTACTGGTTCAGCTATGCCTACAAGAAGCAGCACGCGATCAACGAGGCCAACTTCTGCCTGCGCGTGATCAGAAAATACCGCCTGGACCTGCCGGTCTACTTTGACTGGGAGGACGATTCCATGCGCTACGCAAAGCAGAACCACGCCAACCCCGGCCGCAGACAGATCACTGAGATGACCGAGGTCTTCTGCAACACGATCGCCCGCGGAGGCTATCGCCCCGGTTACTATTTCAATCTCTCCTACCTGCAGAAATTCTATGACGCCACCAAGCTGAAAAAATATTCGACCTGGTACGCCTTCTGGGGCAACAACCTCTATACCGGCAACATCTGGATCAAGGCCGATATGATCGCAACGCCCAAATCCTACGACCTCTGGCAGTTCTCAGCCTGCGGCAAGATCCCCGGGATCAAGGGCAGCGTGGACTGCGATCTCCTGATCGACCCCTCCATACTCAAATAAGCGGAAGCCGTGTTCAGACAGACAGGGCGGATCCCTCAAGGGATCCGCCTTTTTTTGTATAAATACCCGTACAATTCCCCGGGACATTAGCATAGACAAACCGCCGGTCTCCTTCTTATAATCGACTTATGTCGAAAATTAAGCCAAGTAAAGGAGGTGCCCCTTGGCAAGGCCTCAGAAAAGCCGGCGCGTATGCACGATGCCGGATTACAATCTCTTTGTGCCTTCTCACTGTGCTCCTTCCTCCGATCCCGCCGGCGACGACCTGGTCTTTCTGACCATCGATGAATTCGAGGCCCTGCGCCTGGTGGATCACGAAGGCCTTACCCACAGTGAATGTGCCGTTCAGATGAATATCTCCAGAACGACTGCCACCGAGATCTGTGAATCAGCCCACAGGAAGGTCGCGGAAGCGATCGTCTGCGGCAAAAAGCTGGTCATCCACGGGGGCAGCTGGGAGCTCTGTGAAGGCAGCCGGCACAACTGCATCAAATCCTCCTGCTTCCGGTCGGATCCGCCCGTGGACCCCGCCGGCCGCGGATGAGGACAGCCCATTACAGATCGCCAAAGCGACTGTAACAACTATTTACAGGAGAAAACCTATGCTGGAATTACAAAACATTTCCTTCGGCGTCACTGAAGAGGGTGCCGCCGGCTCTGTCAACAAGGAGATCCTCAACGGGATCAATCTCAAAATAGAGGACAACCGCTTCGTCGTCATCACTGGTCCCAACGGCGGCGGCAAGTCCACCCTGGCCAAGATCATCGCCGGGATCGAAAAGCCCACGGAGGGCCGGATCCTGCTCGACGGCAAGGACATCACGGATCTGTCCATCACCGACCGGGCCAAAGCCGGGATCAGCTTTGCCTTCCAGCAGCCGGTCCGCTTCAAGGGGATCCAGGTCCTGGACCTGATCCGCCTGGCCTCCGGCAAGAGAAATATGAACGCTGCCGACGCCTGCCGCTATCTCGCCGAAGTGGGCCTGTGCGCCAAGGATTATATCAACCGTGAGGTCAACGCCAGTCTCTCCGGCGGCGAGCTCAAGCGCATTGAGATCGCCACTGTCCTGGCCCGCGGGACCCGTCTCTCTGTCTTTGATGAGCCCGAAGCCGGCATCGACCTCTGGAGCTTCCAGAACCTGATCGAGGTCTTTGAAAAGATGCGGACCAACATCAATGACAGTTCCATCATGATCATCTCCCACCAGGAGCGCATCCTGGAGATCGCCGACGAGATCGTCGTTCTCAGGGAGGGCCATATCGCCGCCAGCGGCCCCAGGGACGAGGTCCTGCCCGCCCTGATCGGCACCGCGTCCGCGGTCGAGGCCTGCAAAGTACTCACTTCCAAATAAAAAGATATAAAGGTCAAATAGTTACGGTTCAGACCCACCTGAAATAAGGAGAACAGAATGCTTCAGATCAAGGAAATAGATGAGATACAGAAAAGGCTCCTCCGGGAGATCGCCGATCTCCACACCGTCCCGACCGGGGCCTACAACATCCGGGCCAACGGTGAGTCGGCGGCCAGGAATACGACTGCCAACATCGACATCGTCTCCAAGGAGAACGCGTCCGGCATCGATATCCGCATCAAGCCCGGCACCAAAAACGAGAGCGTCCACATCCCCGTCGTCATGAGCCAGAGCGGCCTCAAGGAGGTCGTCTACAACGATTTCTACATCGGTGAGGACAGCGACGTCGTCATCATTGCCGGCTGCGGCATCGACAACTGCGGCAGCCAGGATTCCGAGCACGACGGCATCCACCGCTTCTTTGTCGGCAAGGGGGCCAAGGTCAAATATGTCGAAAAGCACTACGGCTCCGGCGACGGCACCGGCAAGCGCCTCCTCAATCCCGGGACCGAGGTCTACATGGAGGAAGACAGCACCATGGAGATGGAGATGGTCCAGATCAAGGGCGTCGACTCCACAAAGCGCGACACCAAGGCCGAGCTCAAGGCCGGTGCCCGCCTGGTCGTCCAGGAGCGTCTGATGACCCACGGAAACCAGGACGCCTACAGCATCTACAACGTGGCCCTGAACGGCGACGGCTCCAGCGCCGACGTGGTCTCCAGGTCCGTGGCGCGTGACAATTCCTACCAGAAGCTGGATATGTGCATCCTGGGCAATGCCGCCTGCAGCGGCCACACCGAGTGCGACTCCATCATCATGGACAGCGGCCGCATCCTGGCCGTCCCCTCCCTGGAGGCCAACAGCACGGAGGCAGCCCTGGTCCACGAGGCCGCGATTGGCAAGATCGCCGGCGAACAGATCATCAAGCTCATGACCCTGGGCCTGACCGAGGCCGAGGCCGAGGAGCAGATCATCAACGGCTTCCTCAAATAAGAAAACCCGGATTCGGTCCATGGCAGAGCTTTCTGCCCGGTCCGCAGAAAAGCCCGGAATCAGTTACAGGAATAAAAATCTGCCGCTTCCATGGAGGTTTTCATGTTCTTTTTCAAAAAGAAGGATCCTTTTTCCGGCGCACAGGCCCCTCAGGAGCCCTATGACCCCGCAGTCCGGGAGCCGGTCCTGCGCTGCAGCATCTGCACCGGGGAGCAGGTCGCCGGCTTCCGCGACCGGAAGACCGGAGATTTCACGGAGATCATGCTGATCCGGACCCCCGCCGACCTGGAGGCCTTCCGGAAGCAGTATGGCATTGAGGAGACCGAGCTGAAGCGGATCTATTGATGATCTGTTGATTTCTTGACAGGGACCGGTACTGACAGCCGGGGCTACAGCGCTTCCGGGCCGGCTGCCTCTTTATGCCGTGCCTCGGCCGGCCGTGACCGGCTCAGAGCCGCCTGATCAGGTCTGCGATCTCCCGCTGCCTGACCCCCATGCGGGTCAGATGATCGGCCAGCCCGCAGAGGTCGGTGAAGGTCTCTCCGCCCTCGCTGCCGCCATCCCCTGAGAGGATCCTGCCGGCCCTGAACCGGCCGTCGGGCTCACAGACCAGCTCCAGGTCCACGGACAGGGTACCGGCGCCCTCCGCCCCTGCCGGCGCCGCAGACGGGCCGGACGGGGCCCCTGAGAGGCCTGAAGCCGCCTCTGACAGTCCCCGGCAGCCCTCTCCGGCCTCCCTGCGGACCGTCATGACCCTGGTCAGGGTCATGGCCTCCAGGTCCGCCCGGCCCCCGGTCAGGACGGCCTGGGCCTTCAGGTACTTTTTCAGCCGCCTGACATTTTTCTCTTTCCCGGGATTTTTGAGCCGCCCCCTCGTGCTGTTGTGGCGCAGGTCGGCCAGCTTGACCCTGGCCGCCAGCCTGCAGCTGCTCAGATTCCTCACATAGTCCATGTAATCCGGGTACTTCTTCTTATCATGAGTGAGCAGGACCAGGGCCTCCAGGACCTCCTCCGGAAATCCCTCGGCGGCCAGGTCCTCCCGCGTCATTTTCGTGTCCTCCATGACATCGTGCAGCATGGCCGTACAGATTTCCTCCTCGGTCTCCATCTGCTCGGCCAGATGATAGGGATGGAAGCAATAGGGCACCCCGCCCTTGTCGGACTGAAAGTGATGGGCCTCAAAACAGATCTCCATGGCCCTCTGCGTCAGGTCGGTATACAGCATGTCCGGATCTCCTCCTGATATTTTGTTACAGTTCACGCCCTCTCGAAGGACGTGAACTTGTAACATTGCGTTCAGCGATTCCAACGCGCTGCGCGCCGCTGAACGCCGTAAAACTCGGGTTTTTGCGTTGAAAACCACGCAAAAACGCCTCGCGTTCGTGGTAGTCAGAACTATAACAGTATTTTTAATTTTTTTCAAAATAGTGATTGACAGAAATGCACAGCCTGTGTTAGTATACATTCGTTGCGGAAAACAGCAGCAAACAATTCGCTGGCATAGCACAGTCGGTAGTGCGTCGCATTGGTAGTGCGGAGGTCACGAGTTCGATTCTCGTTGCCAGCTCTCAGCAGAAGCCTGAAACCTGATGAAATCGGGAGCAGGCTTCTTTTTTTGTCCTTTTTCCTGCCGCGGCTGCCCCTCATCCCGGCCCTGGATCCGGGCCTGTCCCCGGAAGCACGGCGTTTTATGGTTTCCACCCGCGCCGGATCCACCCCTGCAGGCAAAGGACGGGCTGAATGATCCTCCATCCATGACCTGCATCCGGATCCGGCCACGGGCCGGAAAAGGGCCGGGCACCGGGAAAGAGACTCTCCCGCTGCCCGGCCTCTTCAGCTCTCCACGCGGATGGTCAGGAAATGGCCGTGCCCGATCTCCTCCTCCCCGGCCCACACGGGGCGGGGAGTCCAGCCGTCCGCCAGCAGGAACTGCCTGTCCCCGCCCCTGCGCCTGCAGGCATAGCAGAGCATATGGTGATTCTGGTATCTGGGGTGCCTGTAGACCTGCAGGTAGACGATGGCCCCCCTGCCCAGGGCTTCCTCGACCGCGTCCGGCGTGATCCGGATATGGAAGCGGACCTCCGGCCGCAGGGAGAGGAGGCCGGCCGCCCTCAGGCACCGTCTCAGAAAGACTCCGGTCAGGAAGTTGGAGGTCCCCCCGAAGCGGCCCATGATCTCTGTATTCCAGTAGATGCGGGTCCTGGCCCCGATCTGGGCGCAGACCAGAAAGAGCCTCTCCGCTTCCCTGGCCTCCTGCTCCCGCTTCAGCCTCTCCTGCTCTCTCCTGGCCAGGACCGCGGAAAAAGTCCGCGCCGGCGCCGCCGGCTCCGCGGAAGGCGCACCCGGAGTTCTTTTCTCAGCCTCCGGGGCCTTTCCCGTCCCTCCGGAGGCCGCCGCATAGCTTTGCAGGGTCCTGATCACATTGACGGCCGCCGTCGGGCCGCAGTGCCTGATATAGCCCTTTCCCAGGGCCCTGAACTGGCCCGTCGTGCAGAAGGAGGCCCAGGGGACCCAGAAACCGGATCCCCCGGCGCTCCGGCCGTCCGGCCCGGATCCTGCGGCCGGGCCGCTCTGTTTTTTCAAATCTTCCTGCCTGTCTGTGCTCTTTTTGATCATCGCTCCAGACTCTCTGTCCAATAGGACTGGTTGTAAATATCATTCAGCCGGTAGCTGAGGCGGACCTTGCCCTCCGGCAGCTCCGTGTCGGTGACCCGCAGGCCGCCCCGGACCGTCATGCGGTTTCCGAGAACATAGCTGTCCTGGTATTCGCCCTCATAGGAATAGAAATCGCAGAGGAAGTCCAGGGTGTCTCCGTCGCTGATCTCGGTCAGGTTCTTGGCGACCGCCTCGATCTCCTCATCCCGGTAGTCGGTCTGGGCGCCCGCGACATAGCCCGAGGGATTCTCATTGTCAAAGACAATGATCAGGTTGACGCGCTGGCCGTTGAGCAGGGCCGGGACGCGGCCGGTGATGCTCCAGTAGTCTCCGTCGTTCACGGAATCCAGGTGGTAGTAGGGGACGATCTGGCCGTTGATGGCAAGCCAGGCCTTTCCGTCGTCGGCCACCAGGTTCCCGTCCTTGTCGAAATCATAGATCTCATCATAGCCCAGGTCGATGTAGCCCTCGCCGTCGTCATAGAAGAGGTTGAGGACCAGGGACTGGACCAGGTCCCACTGGCCGGAGGGAAGGGTCATGATATACTTTCCGTCCTCCCTCTGGGTCCAGTAGAGGGCGGAGGTATCGATGTGGTTGTCGTTTATGTACTGCAGGGTCTCCTCGTCGCTGAGGGCGCGGTCCTGCAGAAAGCCCGTATTGCCGGCGGACAGGCCGCTGATCGAGCTGAAATCACCGCCCAGGAAGGATCCCAGAAGCTGGCCGATCAGCTCCTCGCTGGCTCCGGAGGACCCGTAGGGGGACATGCCCGTCCCGGAGGCCGAGCCGGACGGATAGCCGCTCAGCAGGGTTCCGAAGAGGGAGGGAATCGGGGAGGCGGTCGAGCTGCCGCCCGCCGCCGCCTGGCCGCTCATCTCCAGGCTTGCAAAGGCGCGGATGGCATGGGCGTAATCCTCCTCCATGCCGATCTCGTCATAGGACTGGGTCGCCTTGTCGACATTGCGGGCGCTCCTGTAGGGAAAATAAATGGAAAGCCCGTAGGCGTTGGTCATATTGGAGGAGGTCCGGTTATATTTGACAGATGCCCTGACGGCCTCCGCCAGTGCCTTTCCTTCCTTGCTTCCGACATTGTCGGCGAAGTGAGCCAGGTCGACCTGATCGATCCCCGTGGACCTGGCAAATTCCCGGCTGCCGCTCCTGGCCCTGGAGATCCTGGTGTATTCCTTGTCCTGGATGGACTGGGTGACAGACCTGGCGAAGGAGGCCAGCTTTTCGGGGACCGCGGCCGTGAGCTCGGCCAGGTCCACGACAGAGAGCGTGGTCCCCTGCCCGGGCGTCCGCTTCGCGCAGGTGGAGACAAAGTCATCCACGATCCGCTGGCCCATTTCCAGGGTGGACATGGAGGTGTTTTTGCTGAGGGCATTGAGCCAGTTTGTGTAGTACCAGCCGATCCCGGGCTCTGTCTCCTCGGAGGCGATCAGATAGTCCGCGTAGCGGTCCATCATGAGGGCGGTCTCCGCGGTCGCCATCAGGCAGGCGTCGAAGCCCACGAAATCAAAGGAGACGCCGCCGCTCTTGAGGGCCTGATTGATCCCGGCCAGGCTCATGGAGCCGCTGGATTTGAATTTCTCGTCATAGCCGTAGCCGCTGACCGATCCGGCGCCGTGGTCCCAGAGGATCAGCTCATTGCGGTTGGCCGGAAAGTTTTTGGCGCAGTATTTGATAAAGGAGGCCAGGGTGGCGGGGTCTGTCATGGGCTTTGCCCCCAGATCCTTTTCGAGCAGGAGGAGGCCCCCTTCTTTGATCTGGTAGATCTGGTTGGTCCTGCTGCTGACCACATTGTTGTTCCAGCGGCTGCAGCCGCCCGTATATACGATCAGATTGACCTTGTCAGAGAGTTTGGACGCGACCATCTCCTGCAGGTCCGACGTCGCCATCCGGCTTCTGGACTCCAGGTCTGTGCCGCACATGTAGACCATGATGGTCACGACGTCATTGCCCCCTCCCCGGATCACGGTGCGCTTGTCTCTGACGCCGGTGGCAACGGTCGTATCAGGAGTTACGCCGGACCCGGCCGCGCTCCAGCTGCCCTGCGCAGAGGAAGAGCCCGTGGGAAGGCCCGGTGTGGACTCAACGCTGCCTTCGTCGGAATAGCCGCCGAAGCTCCCGGCGGAATTCTGGTTGGAGCTGCCGTAGTCATAGGTCACCGTGCTCTGGTCCGAGCCTCCCGAAAGGCCTCCGCCCCCGAACATATAGACCAGGACCAGGATGATGATCACGGGAAGGCTCAGTCCAGCCCCCCGGGTGACCATGCTGCCGCCGGTCTTTCTGCGGCCGCTGTAGCCGTCCTTGTCACCGACCGGCCCTGTCCCGAGGCCGCTGCCCCTGCGGTTGAGGCCGGTCCCTTTTCCTTTTACATTTCTTTCTCTGCCGTGCGGTTTTTTCTCAATATCCATGCGCTACCTCCTTACATGTATTATCCATGAGACCGACAGACCGGCCGATCCGCGCTTAATAATGAGCGATGGAAAAGGCGCTGACCTCATAGTTGTCGAGCTCCTCCGGAATGGGGCCCGCCGCCGAAAAGGAATACAGGGCGTCCTTTCCGCCCGGGATCATGACCCTTCCGGTCTCGCCTCCCAGGATCCGGTCTCCATTCAGATAGAGGATGGTGACAAAGGCCTCCTGGTCCTCCCCGCTGTCACAGCGGATCCTGCCGGACAGGACCGGCAGCTCGCCCAGGCGGAAATATCCCTTCGAGAGCCCCTCCGAGCTCTCCCTTCCCGCGGAGGGAGCACTGTGGGCATACTCATCCATGACCTCCACGACGACATCGGAGGCGCTGTAGCTGTCTCCCGCGGGCATATTGAGTTCCTCCTCCGTCGGATAGAATTCCTCCGGATCGACGCACTCGGCGGCAAACTCCATCTGCGCGGGCTTCTGGCCGCGGACGACCATGTCCCCTGCGACCGCGATCTCCTGGTCGGCCAGGACATAGGTCCTGACCGTCTTGCGGCTGCTGCTGATCCGGTTGCCGTACTCATCCATGGCCCGGGCCACGATCGTCGGCTGGACCAGGGCCCGGTCGCTGCCCCTGTTGGAGATCCTCACCGCGTAATTGACCAGCCAGGCCGGGAGCGGGTCCCCGTTCTCGTCTGTCTCTTTGGGCGGGTAGACATCCGACTCATCGATCTGGGTAATCGTATAGCCGCTGTCCGTGATCTCCGCCTCCGGGGGCTCCTTCTCCTCCCTGCTCTCCTCCAGGGCCTGCACGGCCGTCACATCGATATACAGGTCTTCCTCCTGGTGGGACGGCTTATAGACCGTGCCGGCCTTGTCCGCCCCGCAGCCCGGCAGGACCAGGACTGCCGCAAGCAGGACGGCCGCGGCCGCCGCCTTTATTCTGTCTTTTCCGCAGATACAGTCTTTCCAAATCATGTTTGCGCCAGCAACCTCCTGTTGATCTATGATATAGGAATCAAAACAAATCATCTTTTCATCCTAGTATACCACTTCTTACGCTGTTCTTGAAAGAAAAGCTGGAGGACTGTCCCGCCGCTGTCGAAAAAAAGGGCCGGTCCGCATGGAACCTGCCATGCGGACCGGCCCCGACTTCACTTACATCTGTTCAGACATTTCCGGTCAGTAATTATCTTATTTTTTCCGATTCTTATAGAGGATCGTCCCGGCTGCGGCCGCGGACAGGAGCAGGAGGGCCAGAAGGCCTCCGACCCTGGTCTCGTCTCCGGTCCTTGCTCCGCCGCCTCCGCTGCCCCCGCCGGACAGGCGGACAGTCTCGGGCGACGCCGGTGTTCTCTTTCTCCTGCCTGTTTTCTCTGTCTCCTCAGTCGCCTTCTCCCTGTCCGGACCGGACGGCCGGTCCGGCTCGTCGGCCTTGTGCGGCTCCTCCGGCTGGTCAGGTTTTTCAGGCTCCGCCGGTTTCTCCGGTTCTTCAGGCTTCTCCGGCTGATCAGGCTTCTCCGGCTGGTCCGGTTTTTCGGGCT
>CAMNFJ010000014.1:0-29692 GCA_946536955.1 uncultured Lachnospiraceae bacterium | reverse complement strand
CGACGCCATCTACGGCGAGCTGGCCGGCCTCCGCCGCCAGGTCCAGCCGTGAGGAAGGAAGAGCTAAGAGCTAAAAGCTGTCAACCAATAGCTGAAAAAGCACTTGCATATTCTTTTTAAGTGTGGTAGTCTTTTTAAGTTGCAATTTTTATCTTTTTTCATCAGACACGCGTCCCAGCGGAGGCCGGTGCTCTGCGGGGAAAAGCACAGAGACAGAGGTGCTTTCCGGTCCGCGGAGTGGCTTATCACCTCATGACCGCGAAAGGGCGCGGATGAACCTTAACCAAGGAGGAAAAAAATGGGTATCGTATCAATGAAACAGCTGCTGGAAGCAGGCGTGCACTTTGGACATCAGACAAGGCGCTGGAACCCCAAGATGGCTCCCTACATCTTCACCGAGCGCAACGGGATCCACATCATCGACCTTCAGAAGTCCGTCATCCTCGTGGATGAGGCCTACAAGGCTGTCTTCCAGATCGCGGAGCAGGGCGGCACGATCCTCTTCGTCGGCACCAAGAAGCAGGCTCAGGACGCAGTCAAGGCTGAGGCTACCCGCTGCGGCATGTACTATGTCAACGAGAGATGGCTCGGCGGCATGCTGACCAACTTCAAGACCATCCGCAGCCGTGTCGACCGCCTTCGCAAGATCGAGCAGATGGCGCAGGACGGCACCTTTGATGTCCTTCCCAAGAAGGAAGTCGCCAAGCTCCAGAAGGAGTGGGACAAGCTCGAGAGAAACCTCGGCGGCATCAAGGACATGACCCGCATCCCCGACGCGATCTTCGTCGTTGACCCCAAGAAGGAGAGAATCTGCGTGGCAGAGGCACATGCACTGGGCATCACCCTGATCGGTATCGGCGATACCAACTGCGATCCCGAAGAGCTCGACTTCATCATCCCCGGCAATGACGACGCCATCCGTGCGGTCAAGCTGCTCTGCAGCAAGATGGCAGACGCTGTCATCGAGGCCAACCAGGGCGCAGAGGCCGACGGCGCAGAGCAGGAAGCTCTGGCTGAGGAGTCCGCAGCATCCGAGGCTGAGCAGGAGGCAGAGGGAACCCTCTGATCCCGCAAAACAGCAGGATATACGAATAGATAACATCAGGCTGTCCTGGCCGGGACCCGGTCAGGACAGGAAAACAGGACCTTCCGGAGCCGCCTCAGGGACCCGGAAGGGCTTTAGAGAGAGTTCGAGAGGAAGGAAATATTATGGCAATTACAGCTGCACAGGTTAAACAGCTGCGCGAAGCTACAGGCGCAGGCATGATGGATTGCAAGAAGGCTCTGACCGAGACCAACGGCGACATGGACGCCGCTGTTGAGGTTCTCCGCAAAAAGGGCCAGGCCAAGGCTGAGAAGAAGGCCAGCAGGATCGCTGCAGAGGGTATCTGCCTGATCGCCAGCAACGGCGACCAGGAGGCCGCTGTCGTCGAGGTCAACTCCGAGACCGACTTCGTCGCCCAGAACGAGAAGTTCCGCACCTACGTCGCAAAGGTCGCCGAGCAGGCTCTGAAGACCGCTTCCACCGATATCGACGCCTTCATGGGTGAGTCCTGGATCGAGGATACCACCAAGACCGTCAAGGAAGCTCTGGTCGACATGATCGCTGTCATCAGCGAGAAGCTGAGCATCCGCCGCTTTGAGAAGGTCGTGGCCAAGGACGGCTGCGTTGTTACCTATCTGCACGGCAAGGGCCGTATCGCCGTCATCGTCGATGCCAAGACCGCTGTCGTCAACGACGATGTCAAGGAAGCTCTGACCAACATCGCCATGCAGGTCGCCGCTATGAATCCCAAGTATGTCTCCGTGGACGAGGTTCCCGAGGACTACAAGGAGCACGAGAAAGAGATCCTGCTCGCCCAGGCGATCGAGGAGAATGAGAAGCTCCCCGAGAACAAGCGCAAACCCCAGAACATCATCGAGAAGATGCTGATCGGCAGACTCAACAAAGAGCTCAAGCAGATCTGCCTGTACGACCAGGTCTATGTCAAGGCTGAGGACGGCAAGCAGACCGTCGGCCAGTACCTCCAGCAGGTCGGCAAGGCCAACGGCACCGAGATCTCCATCCGCCGCTTCGTCCGTTTCGAGACCGGCGAGGGCATTGAGAAGAAGGTCGAGAACTTTGCAGAGGAAGTCATGAGCCAGATCAAGCACTGATCAATTACTGATCATGCGCTGCGAGGGGCGTGAACAGTAACAGCGGCGCCTGCAGGAAATTTTCCTGCAGGCGCTCTTTTCATACAGCCGGTAAAAGGGTAATATAGAATAAAAAATTGTAAACAATCATCTTCCTGAGCCGAGGAGTTTTATGAAGATCAGAAGAATTAACGAAAATACCATCAGCTGTATCATTTCTCCGGAGGATATGAGCGCCAGAGGGATCCGGCTCGACGACTTTTTCGAGAGAAAAAAAGAGGCCGTCGATTTTATACGGTCCACCGTGGCCCAGGCCGCCATTTCCGAGAACTTTGACCTGCAGGGAGAATTCACGACCATGCGGGTCTCTGTCCTGCCCGACCATTCCCTGAGCCTTTTGATCACCAGAGAGGACACCAAGGAAGGGGCGGCCAGGGAGGTCCGGAGGATCGCGAAGAGCATCTTTGAGTCCCTCACCTCCAAAGCTTCTGAAAAGGACGGAGAGGGGGGGCAGGAGAAGTCCGCCTCCGACAGGCTGATCGAGGCCCTGTTCCCGGGTGCCGACTCCTCCTCTTCCGCGGAGGAAGAGGGCGCCTCCGCGGACCGGGACAAGGCCGCTGGAGAAAAGGGCAAAACCGAAGGAGAGGACGGGGAGAAAGCGCCCTATCCGGCGGATGCCTTCATGTTCTCTTTTTACACGGTCCGTGACGCCATGGACTGCTGCAGGCTCTTCGCCAATGCCGGCCCGGTCGATTCCTCCCTCTATTACCTCAGGGAGGATGACATCTATTTCCTGATCATCAAGAGAAACGGCCGCACCCCGGGCGGGCTGGAAAAATGGGCCCTGTCGGCCAATGAATTCGGCGAGCTCGTGACCTCCTATGACCAGTACATATCCTATGTGACCGAGCACGGGATCTGCATCGCCAAAGGGAACGCGATCGAGATGTTCATGGATGTCCTGCCGGATGTCCCTGTCCCGAAGATCCGCAAAAAGGCCGGAAGGAAAAGCAGGGGCGAAAACGCGGCGGATCCCGGCACCGGAGCGGAAGCTCCAGCCGCTGACCGGGAGGCCGGAAAATGAGGCTTAACCAGTATATCGCCTCCTGCGGAGTCTGCTCCAGGCGCGAGGCCGACCGCCTGATCCAGGACGGCCAGGTGACGGTCAACGGAGTCCCTGCGGTCACGGGCATGACGGTCAGCGGGGATGAGACGGTCGCGGTCCGGGGCAGGGTCCTGAAAAAGTCCGCGGAGCCCGTCGTCGTCGCCTGGTACAAGCCGGTCGGCGTGACCTGCACGGCGAGGGACCCGCATGCGGAAAAGACCATCGAAGACGCCTTCCATTATCCTGTCCGGCTCACCTATGCGGGAAGGCTGGACCGGGATTCGGAAGGTCTTCTTCTGATGACCAACGACGGTCCCCTGATCGATGCCATGATGAGGGGGGCCAACGGGCATGAGAAGGAATACATCGTCCGCGTGAGGAAAAGACTCGCGGACGCGGACCTGCACCGGATGGAGACCGGCATGTTTTTAAAGGACCTGGGCAAAAAGACCAGGCCCTGCACAGTCGAGCGCCTGGGGGAGCGGACCTTCCGCATTGTCCTGACCCAGGGCCTCAACAGACAGATCCGGCGCATGTGCAGGACCCTGGGGCACGAGATCCGCTTTCTCAAGCGGGTCCGAGTCCTCAATATCAAACTGGGCGCCATGAAGCCCGGCGAACAGCGCCGCGTCACGGGGGAGGAACTTGAGGAGCTCTACCGCCTGGCCGGCATGAGAGATTCCGAATAAGCAGAAAGCGGCGCGCAGGACCCGCGGGCGGTTTCGAAACAGGGAACAGGAACGAAGGAGTGAGCGGAGAGAATGGCTGATACAGTGGACAGCAGGAAGGGACAGGAGACGGACCGCAGGGAGATTCCGGCGGATAAGAGGAGCCGCATGGAGTACCTGGCCGGGCTTTTGAACAGAGCTTCGGAGGCCTACTATGCGCATGACACGGAGATCATGTCCAACCTGGAGTACGACAGCCTCTACGATGAGCTCCGGGTCCTGGAGGAGGAGACCGGCTTTGTCATGGCCGGATCCCCCACGGTCAGCGTCGGCTATGCCGCCGTGGAGGAGCTCCCCCGCGTGCGCCATGAAAAGCCCATGCTGTCCCTGGACAAGACCAAATCCAGGGAGGATCTGGCGGACTGGCTGGGAGACCGGACCGGGCTCCTGTCCTGGAAGCTGGACGGGCTCACCGTCGTGCTCACCTATGAGGGCGGCCGGCTGGCAAGGGCGGTCACCCGGGGAAATGGAGAGATCGGCGAGGAGATCACCGCCAACGCGGCCGCCTTTCGCAATGTTCCGGCCAGGATCCCCTTTGCGGGCAGGCTGACCCTGCGCGGGGAGGCCGTGATCCGCTATTCCGACTTCGACCGGATCAATGAGGAGCTGGCTCAGGAGGCGGCGGACAGGGGGACGGCTGAGAGCGTCCTCTACAAAAATCCCCGCAATCTCTGCAGCGGATCTGTCCGGCAGCTGGACTCCGCCGTCACGGCCAGGCGCCGCGTGCGCTTTTATGCCTTTTCCCTGGTGGAAGCCGCTGAGGCCCCCTCTGAGAATGGAGAGGGCGGAGCAGGCAATGGCGGAGCCGGGGACAGTGGACCGGATTTTGGCAATTCCAGACTGGAACAGCTCCGCTTCCTGGAGCGCCAGGGCTTTGAGACCGTGGAGACAGCGGTCGTGACAAGGGACAGCATCGCCGGGCAGATCCAGGCTTTTGAGGACAGGATCAGGGACTTCGACCTGCCCTCGGACGGCCTGGTCCTGCTCCTGGACGACATCGCCTACGGAGAATCCCTGGGCCGGACCGCCAAATTCCCACGCAACGCGATCGCCTTCAAATGGGCGGACGAGCAGCAGGAGACGACCCTGACCGAAGTGGAGTGGAGCGCCTCCAGGACCGGCCTGATCAATCCCGTGGCCATCTTTGAGCCCGTGGAGCTGGAGGGGACGACCGTCCGGCGGGCCTCGGTCCACAATGTCAGCATCGTCAGGGCCCTGCAGCTGGGGATCGGGGACAGGATCACGGTCTACAAGGCCAACATGATCATTCCCCAGATCGCGGAAAACCTGACCCGGTCGGGGACCCTGCAGATCCCGGACCAGTGTCCGGTCTGCGGCGGGAAGACAGAGATCCGGCGCGAGATCGACACCGAGGTCCTGGTCTGCACCAACCCCGAATGTCCCGCCAAAAAGATCAAGGCCTTCACCCTCTTTGCCAGCCGCAGCGCCATGAACATCGAGGGCCTGTCCGAGATGACCCTTGAAAAATTCATAGCGGAGGGATTCATCCATGAATTCCCCGATATCTACCACCTGGACCGGCACAGGGACAGCATCGTGGAGATGGAGGGCTTCGGGGACAAGTCCTACACCCGCCTCATGGACAGCATCGAGAAGTCCCGGCACACGACCCTGCCGCGCCTGGTCTACGCCCTGGGGATCGCCGGCATAGGCGCCGCCAATGCCAGAGTCCTCTGCGACCATTTCCGGGATGACCTCCAGGCCCTCGCCGCCGCTTCCGCGGAGGAGCTGGGACAGATCGAAGGGATCGGCCCCGTCCTGGCCGGGGCTGTCCACGCCTGGTTTGAAGAGGAAAAAAATACTGCCATGGTCTCCCGCCTGTTGCAGGAGGTCCACCCCGCGCAGAGAAACTTCCGCTTATCCGCAGGACCTGCGGCTGCTGCGGCAGGGGCAGGAGGGCAGGAAGGCCCGGGTCCGGATGCCGGACAGACCGCTCCGGGCGCTGGCGCAGAGGACATGCCGGCAGCGGACGCCATTGCCGGAAAGACCTTTGTGGTCACCGGCAAGGTCAGCCATTTCCCCAACCGGGACGCCCTCAAGGAATACATCGCCGACCGCGGCGGCAAGGTCACGGGCAGCGTATCCGCGAAGACGGATTATCTGATCAACAACGATGTCAGCTCGACATCTTCGAAAAACAAAAAGGCCGCTGAGCTGGGGATCCCCATCCTCTCGGAGGAGGACTTCCTGCAGCTGGCGGGAGACAAGGAGTTATAGTTCACGCCCCCCTTGAAGGGCGTGAACATGTAACTTTACGCGCGGTGATTCCAATACGCTTCGCGTGCACCGCGCGCCTCTGGACTCGGGTTTTTCGCGAAAAACAAAGCTTCGCATTGTCGCGAAAAACACCTCGAGTTTCAGGTGGGCCTGAACTGTAATGACAAGGACCTGTAAACGATAAGGGGTTCCGTGCAAACCGGGTCCCTGCCTGAGAAACCGGGCAGGATCCCCGGAATCCGGCAGCTGTGAACAGCCGCGGCACGGTGCCTCAGCGGGACAGCCGCTTTGTAGTTTTGGAAAAGAGGAAGTAAGACATGCCAATCAGGATTTCAAACGAACTCCCCGTAAAGGAGATACTGGAGAGAGAAAACTTATTCGTGATCGATGAAAAGCGAGCCATCGACCAGGACATCCGTCCTCTGGAGATCTGCATCCTGAACCTGATGCCGACCAAGGAGGAGACGGAGCTGCAGCTGCTGCGCATGCTGTCCAACACCCCCCTCCAGCTCAATATCACCTTCATGCGGATGAGCTCCCACCAGGCGGCCAATGTGGCGGCCTCCCACCTGATGCAGTTTTACTATACCTTTGACGAGCTGAGGGAGCGCCGCTTCGACGGCCTGATCATCACAGGCGCGCCTGTAGAGAAGATGGAGTATGAGGAGGTCGACTACTGGCCCGAGCTCTGCGAAGTCTTCGCCTGGAGCAAGACCAATGTCACCAGCACCTTCCATATCTGCTGGGGGGCCCAGGCCGGTCTCTACTACCACTACGGCCTGCCCAAAAAGCTCCTCAAAAAGAAGCTCTTCGGCGTCTACTCCCACAAGGTCCGCCACCGCAAGGAGCCCATCGTCCGCGGCTTCGACGACTATTTCCTGATCCCCCACAGCCGCTATACGGAGGTGCCCGCCAAGGCCATTCACGGCTGCCAGGAGCTGAGGATCCTGGCGGAGTCCGAGGAGGCCGGCATCCTGCTCTGCATGTCCCGCGACGGCAGACGCTTTTTCATCATGGGCCACCCCGAGTATGACCGCAACACCCTCCGCGACGAGTACCGCCGCGATGTCCGCAAGGGCCTGCCGATCGACGTGCCGAAAAACTACTTCCCGGACGACGATCCCGACCAGCGCCCCCTCCTGCAGTGGCGGTCCCACAGCAACAACCTCTACTGCAACTGGATCAACTACTACGTCTACCAGGCGACCCCCTATGACCTCAATTCAATCTCCGAGGAATCCTGGGTCTACGAACCCAAAAAATAAGCCGGCGGGCAGAAGCCCTCGACATGGCGCCGGCTGCCTTCATCGAAGGCCCGTATTGCCGGCAATGAAAATATGAGGTAAAGAATCAGCGCCCCATATGATTCCCATTTTCTGCGGGGTGCTGTGTAGATATATTTGCAGGAAAGTATGTTGAAGGAGCAGCAGATGGAGCACAAAGAAGCTGTCAGAGTTCCCTTTGGAAAAACAGGCCTGTCCGTGTCACCCCTCACCTTCGGGACCTGGGGGATCGGAGGAGCCGGCTGGGATGATTATCCGGATGATGTCCGCCTGGATGCCATTACGGCGGCCGTCGAGGCCGGGATCAACCTGATCGATACGGCCCCGGCCTACAATGCCGGAAAGAGTGAGCAGTATATCGGCCGGGCCCTGGAGGAGACCGGCCTGCGCAAGGACGTCCTGATCACGACCAAGACCGGCAATGACTTTATCGACGGCCAGTATATCCGCAACGGAAAAGCGGATAATATCTATGCGCTCTGCGAAAGGTCCCTCAAAAACCTTCGGACGGACTATATCGATATCCTCCTCCTGCACTGGCCGGATCCGAATGTTCCTCTGGAGGAGACCATGAACGCCATGCAGAGGCTCAGGGAGGAAAAAGTGGTCCGCCACCTGGGGGTCTGCAATATCAGCCGTCAGGAGATGGAGCTGGCCATGCAGTTTATGGACCTGGAGGTCTACCAGGCCCACTATTCCCTGCTCATGCAGGACCACACGGAGACAATCCAGTGGGCCCACGACCGGCAGATGGGCATCATGGCCTACGGCACCCTCTGCGGCGGACTCCTGACAGGCCGCTACCGGGAACAGAAAAACTATGAAAAAATGGATAACCGGAACCGCTTTTACGGCCGGTTTTTCCAGGAGCCGGCCTTCTCCAGGGCCATGGAGCTTCTGGACGATACGATGCAGCCCATCGCGGACGCCCATGAGGCCGCTCTGGCGGAGGTCGCCATCAACTGGTCCCGCCAGCAGCCCTTTGTGGACACCTGCCTGGTCGGGGCCCAGAAGCGGTCCCGCGTGGAGGCCAATGCCCGGAGCCTGGACTGGACGCTGACGGATGACGAGATGGCAAAGCTGAATGCCTGGAAAATGTGATCTTCACAGCGAGATAAAGCCCGCGCCTGGGAAGGCGCGGGCTTTTTGTATGGAAAGGAGAGCGAAGACGGGCTTATGAGCAGATTTACCGCAAACAGCATTTTCGACCTTTTGAAAGAAGGAAAAGTACTGAAAAACCCGGTCCGCGGAGGTTACCGCTTTGACCGCAGGGAGAGGGTCGAGGCCGTCTACCCGGACCGGCTCTGCGCACAGATCGCCTCGAGGTCGGCGTCCTATTACTCCTGGTTCCTCAATATGGACCGCCAGGGGGCCCCGATCCGCGACTCCCTGCGCAGGCTCTTCGAGGAGGACGCCTTCGGGGTCGTGCGGGAGATGACGGACAAATGCGCCCTCCTGCTGGAAGACTCCGGGGAAGCTGCGGCAGCGGAAAAACGTATGTCTCTGCATCAGCTTTCGGACCCGGCGGGACGGGCGGTCCCTCTGTTTGTGCGGGGGAGTGAAGCTGCCGGCCGGCTGGACCGGCTGCTGGAGACCGCGCCTGAGCGGGCCCTGGCCTGGCTCTTTCTGACAGCCGGCATGGACGGCTGCACGCCGGCCCAGTATGAGCGGCTCAGGGACTGCTGGCGCCTGCTGGACCGCGTGCGGATATGGGAGAGTTCGGGCAGCCCCCTGCAGCGGCTGAAGGCGGCAGAGCTTTTGGAGATGGACGGAGACCGGGCCGGGGCCAGGCAGATGCTGGAACAGACGGTGGAGAGCCTGCGGCAGATCGTCAGAGGCAGCAGGGAACAGGTAAGCCGGGCAGGCGGCAGCTCCCCGGATGATCTCAGCCTTCTGGGAACCATCCTCTTCCGGCTAGGGATGATGTATCTGGGAGAGGCCGCGGAGGATTCTGCGCCCGGAGAAAAAGCTGACGGCGGTATCCTGAAGGAGTCCTGCAGAGAGCCTGAAGCTTCCGGAGGAGATGCGGACGGCAGGACAAGAGCTCTGGCCTGCCTGCGGGAGAGTGCGGCCTGCGGGTGTCCGGAGGCCTGCGGCCCCCTTGCGGCCCTGGAGATCGAAGACGGTAAGGTCCGGGAGGCCGCGGAAGTTCTGGAGAGGGGCGCCGCTGCGGGATCCCTGGAGTGCCTGCGGATGCTGGGCAATGCCTGCTACCGGGGAGAAGACCTGGCCGGAGGCCGGCGTGACCCGGCCCGGGCGGGATCCTTTTATCTGGCGGGTGCCTGCCCGGAGGACCCGGCCTCGGGAGACGCCCTTTGCCAGTATATGCTGGCGAGGATCCTTGAGGAGGAGCCCGCTGTGATCATTTCGGCAGAGATTCCCTTTGGGAAAAAAGAGCCTGGCAGGGCTTTGGCAGATCCGGCAGACTCTGCCGGCGGAGGACCGGAAAAGCGGAATGCAGTTCTGGCCGGCGCCCGGGCGGAGCCCGCCTACTGGTATGCCGCGGCTGCCCGCCTGGGTAACGCGGACGCGGCCGCCCGCCTCAACCGTCTGCGCTGGCAGCAGGAGGGCGGGGCTTTTAAAGACACCGGAAAGGCGGCGGGAGGCCGGACCAGACAGAGGAAGCGGATCTGCCTCCTCAACTCTTCCTCCGAAAAAAATATTCTGTTTGCCCGCAGCCTGCCGGCGGATACCTATACGGTCCTTTTCTGTGAGGAAAATTCCCGCAGTCTGAAGAGAACATCTCTTAAAAGCAGTGAAAAAGCTGACGGGAGAACTGCGGATAAGGAAAAAGCGGAAAGAGAAAAACCAGGTACTGTATACGGAAACGGGACCATGGCGCAGATGCTGGCCAGGATCGGAAACCAGTATCTGGAGCTGGCAGCATGCGGCCGGACCGGGGCAGCGCCTGACAGGAGCCTGGATCCGGAGCTTCTGCCCGCGGACATCTCTGTCCCGCGGGGCATGGACCCCGCCGGGTGGCTATGGGAGGTCTTTCCGGAGATCCTGTGCATAGCGCTTGACGGGGAAGAGGAAAAAAACATCCGGGACTCCCTGCAGCTGATCAGACAGGCCTTTCTCCTGCATGAGCGGTCCGCAGGATTTATGACCGGACATCCGGGATACGGAGAGGAAGACGATAAAGACCGGGAGGACCGGCTCTTTTACCTCTTCTCGGACCGGGTCAGGATCTATGTGCTGGCTGAAGAAGATTACGCGGGGCCCCTGTTTGACTCTGCCTGCAGCAGGCTGGGGGATTTTTACCTGCCCCTCTATCTGTGCGATCCCGCGAAACTGGTATCGGCTGAGCTTCTGGACCGGCTGCCCCTCTTTCTGCCCTGTCTGGAGGACCGGGACTGGCGCAGGCAGCCTGCCCTGCCCATGCATGTGGCCGTTTTCGGAGACCATCCGGGGATCGTCCAGGTCTGCAGGGATATTCTGGCCGCGGCGCAGATCGAGGATCCGGACCGCTTTCCTTTTTCCCTCACCGTGATCGGAGAGCGGGCACAGGAGCTGGAGGAGACCTTTGCGGCGGCCTGCCCGGGATTCATGGATCCGCCGGAGGGCTGTGCCGTGGAAGCCCCGCTCTTTATCAGCATGAAGCCGGAATCCCGTGCCTTCCAGAACCTTTTAAGGGGAACTGGGAATCTCAGCGGGGATCCTTCTTTGGACTCGGAAGACGGGCGGGAGACCATACGAAGGATCCGGACGGCCTCCTATCTGATCGTCTATACGAAAGAAGAAAAAAGGAACCTGACCCTTGCCATGTACCTGCGGGAGTGGTACCTGAAGACAGACCGGACCTTCCGCCGCCTCCCCCTGATCGCCTGCTACTGCAGGAGCGCTGCGGCGGCCGGCCAGCTCGACACACTCTCGCCGGGCGGGGAGGCGTCCGGAAACGCCTGGTTCAACAATTACCGGATCCGGGGCTTCGGGAGAGAGGACCGGCTCTATTCCTTCCGCGGCCTTGTGGAGGACCGGGTGGAGGAATGCGCCCTGCGGTCTCATTTTTCCTATTACACATTTACGGACCGTGAGGACCGCTTCCGGGCGGAGCACGACTATTTCGTCAAGAGCTATAACCGTGACAGCTCCCGCATGAACGCCCTCTCCCTCCCCTACAGACTCTTTTCCGCCGGCATCGCCTTCGCGGACGGACACGACTACGCGGAGGACGTCTCCAGGGACGACCTGGCCGCCCGCTTTGACCGCTGGCTGGCGGCAGAGGAACTTACGGGACCGGAGGATCCACAGCCAGAAACGGCTTTTTCTGCAGGACCGGAGGTTTCGCAGCCGGAAACGGCTTTTTCCGCGGGTCCAGGCACCTGTGATCGCATCGGAGAAACCCGTCCCGGGCTTTCTCCTCGCGTTGCCGCTATGGCGAGCGGCATGGTCGGAAAGGATGATAAATCCATCGTCGGCGCAGCCCAGGAGGAGAGGCGGAACCGGTTGGAGAGGATGGCTGTCTACGAGCACGGCCGCTGGGTCCGGTCCATGCTGTCCCGTGGCTGGCTTCCGGCCTCGGTCGACCAGATGCTAGCCTACATCCAGCGAGGCAGCAGCCGCCACCAGCTCTACATCGCGAAACTCCATCCCTTCCTGTGTAGCTGGGACCGCCTGGGAGAGGCCGGTCCGGAGCCCACAGGACTCCAGAGGGAATACAATGCCATCATGCGGCAGATCCGCCCGGACCGGGATCCCGCGGATATCCGCGGGATCGACCGGGAAAATGTCCGGAAGACCGGACAGATCCTGCGGCGGGGATCCGCGCGCTGACACATTTATGTGACAAAATGTGACAGCGGGACACGTGCGACAGGGTGTGACAGCGGGATGGGTGCGACAGGGGGACAGGCACCGGGTGTGACAAGGGGACAGGCACTGTGTCACACTGCTGTGACACAGTGCCTGTCCCTTTGTCACACTGTCCCGCTGTCACACCCCGCCACACCTGTCCTTCGGTCAATAGGAAAATTCGGTTAAACAGGGAAAATCTATGGAAAATACGAAGTATCGCAACAAGGCATTCCTGTCCTACCGGCACTCGGAAAAGGACGAACGGATCGCGGCCCTCCTGCAGACAAGGCTGGAGCGCTTCCGGGTCCCCCGCAGGCTGAAAAAAAAGACCGGAAACATCCCGGAAGCCGGCCCGGACATCAGCTCTCGCGGACGCGGGCTTGGCAGGATCTTCCGGGATACGACCGACCTGGGAGCCAGGGCGGATCTTACAACGGAGCTGCAGAGGGAGATTGAAGACAGTGAATATATGATCGTTCTCTGCTCGGAGGAGGCCGCCGGATCAGCGTGGGTCCGGCGGGAGATCCTCTATTTTCTCCGGACCCATGATGCCTCAAAGATCCTGCCGGTCCTGGTGGACGGGGAGCCGGAGGAGGTCTTGCCCGCCATGTTCAACGGGATAGAGGAGATGACAGGACATCCCCTGGCCTGTGACTTTCGCGGGGATAAAAGGCGGGCCCTGCGGCAGGAGCTGCCCCGGCTGGCCGCGGCCCTTCTGGCCTGTTCCTATGATGAGCTGGTCGACCGCAGGCGCCGCTATGAGACCAGGCGCCTGGCCCTCCTTTTTACTGCGGTCGTCCTGGTCCTGGGTGCTGTGACTGTCTATTACGCCGTCGCGAGCGCCAGGATCCGTCAGAGCCTGCGCGCCCAGCAGGTGGAGACTTCGAACCGGCTGGCCATCCAGTCGGAAAATGCCCTGACCCGCCGGCAGCGCTTTGATGCCATCCGCTATGCCCTGGATGCCCTGCCGCCTCTGCCTGCCGGACAAGCTCAGGAAAATACGGCTTCTGCCGAGAGACCGGCGGGGACAGGGCATTCAACAGGGGCGGCCGGAGCTGAAAGCCGGCGTCAGGCTCCTGCCGGAGATGACCTCACGGACCGGCCTGTCACGGCCTCCGCCATGCTGGCCCTGCAAAAGGCCGTGGACGCCTATGTACCGGAAGGCGACCGCTCCATGGCCCAGACCGGGGAATATAAGGCCCCGGACCGGATCCATGCCTTTGATGTTCGGCAGGTTAAAGACAGGACCTATCTGGCTGTCTGTTGTGAGAAAAATGAGACACTGGTCTGGAATGCGGACACGGGAGAGGCCCTTTATGACTCGAGGACGGAAGACCCGGGTGGGGAAGATGAGAAGCAATCCGGATCAGAGGGCGCAATGCGGCTGAGTGGAGACATTCTGGTCCGATCTTCCGGGACCACCCTGACCGGAATCGATCTGACTACCGGGAAGGAGCGCTGGAAGGTCAGTCAGGCCGGTATTCAGAGCTGGGAGATCCTGGATGCGCAGGAAGACCTGATCGTTGTTTGCGCGCTTGGCACTTATAACGAACAGGAGCTGCAGCTGCGGCGGTCGGGGGACGGGGAGCTCATTTACAGCAGGCGGATCGAAGCAGAGCCGGATCCCGGCCACAGGGCCTACGTGTACGAAGCAGCTGTCACAAGAGAGACCGGCCGCCTGATCTATATGCTGAACACTGATGCGCAGGAGAATGAACCGGATTTCATTGCGGCAAGTCTGCAGGAGTCAGATGACACTGATCCGTCCCCAGCGGCAGAATCGGCCGGGGCTTCTGGAAATTCATCTCCGGCGGCAGGAACAGCTGTGACAGGCGGAGAACCGTCCACGGAGGCAGAGTCGGCCGGGGCTTCCGGTGATCCGTCCCCGGCAGCAGATCCGGCTGCGGATGCACAGAATATGGAGGCTGCTCCGTACGAAAGCGGCGGCCCCGCTGAAGGGTCCGGACCCGTGCAGGCTCTGTATGCCCTGGACCCGTCCACGGGAGAGGAGACCCTCCTGGCGGAAGCGGAGCGGATCAGGGATTTTGTTTCCACAGAAGACGGCCTCGTCCTTTGCGCGGCCTATGAGGGGCCGGAAGGGTGGCACCAATACAGTTATGAAGACGGCACCGCTTACTGCTATACGGGGACCGGAGAAGAAAGCTTCCGGATCCTCTGTGCAGATCCGCGGACAGGCAGGATCCTGTGGGAGAAGAAGAGCAGCTGTACCCAGGATTACAAGACCGGCCTTCTGCCGGACCTGGAGATCGAAGGACAGAAGGCCTGCCTTTTGTCGGCGGGGACCCATGTGGACATCCTGGCCCAGGAGACGGGAAAGCGCCTCTATTCCTTTGACCTGCCAGGTCTCATGGTCTATGTAAACACAGGGGATTTCCAGGGCCAGGAGGCACTGACGGCCATCCTGCAGGACGGGTCCAGGGCCTTCTACTGCTTTTCCACCGGGGAAATCCTGAAAAAGGACGGTGTTTTCCCGGATTCGCTCGCGCAGGTCAAAGAGGCCGGAGGCCAATACTTTTCCCTCAGGGACGAGGAGGACCGGGATACTTCGGAGGACCGGATCTGTGTCTTCAGCCGTGAACTTTTTGACCCGGACCTGCTCGCACTTTCCACGTCTGCAGAAGATAAGAACGGGACAGAAAAGGATTCCGATGTCAGAACGGTCATCACCGGCAGCCAATGGGACTACGACTTTGACATATCGGCCGGAGACCGCTTTGTGCTGGAGGAAAATGGCTGCCTGCGCTGCGTGGATGCCCGGACGGGGCAAAGCCGGTGGGAGACCGCAGTCGGTGAAAACATCGCTTATGCCGGTATGACATCCGATGAGAAGCATCTGGTATTCCGGGACTATATTTATGACGGTCGGACGCTGGCCATCCGGTCTGCTCAGGGCCTTCCCGCCCCGGAGGAGACCTGGAGGATCATCGACCTCTCGGACGGCAGCATGGAGACGGTCAAAAACCTGATGCAGAATATCCCCGGGAATAAGCGATGGAACAGCTTCAGCTTTGCGGTCGGAGGCGACGCTCTGGTTCTCCTGGCCATAGATGACGGGGAGGAGGAGGGATGGCTGGTCCGCTATTCCATTTCCGAAGGGACCGTGCAGACCCTGTACCTGTCAGACTTTCATGACAGGGATCGCGATAGCTGGTTGAGAGAAATCTCTGTAAATCCCGACGGAAACACCACCCTCTGCAGCCGCATCAACGACTCTGCTTTAGAACTCAGCCTTCTGGTGACGGACTGGAAAAAAATGGAGACCATGGAGATAAACGGACTGAAGGAGTCGGGGATCAGCCCGGCGATCAGCTGGTCCGCCGGCGGAAGCCAGACGGCCCTTCTGAGTACGGATCTTGGCCCTCGGGTCCTCATGGATGATGGAAGTCTCAGGACCATCGACACGAACCCGGAGGCCCTGGTAAGGGGAATCGGCTTTCTGGGCGAAAAGCCTTTCCTTGTGGAGGAGCGCGGCTACCAGGTCCGCTTCCTGATCCCGCAGGACGGGATCGACATCCTCCTCCCTGTGGACAGGTCGGTTCAGTTCGCTTACAACATGAACTCGGCGCAGATCTATCCCGCCTATGCCTTGCAGGACCACAAGGTCCTGCTCCACTACCTGACCCAGGCTTTCGTCTTTTCCCTGGAGACAGGGGAGGTGGAGACTGTCATCGACAATGTCAGAAATTACAATCCTCAGACCGATACCCTGCTCATCGGGAACGGGGAGGATGTCCCCTGTATCGCCCCCAGATACAGCTGGCAGGACCTGGTCAGGAAAGGCCGGGAGACAGTGGGGGAGTGAAGGCGGCCATCCCGCTGCAAAGAACCTCATTTGAAAAATATGATTTAAACACTGCGGATGAGCTCCGTTTTACGATAGCCGGATACCCTGAGAAAGAAGAGGATTACGATCATACTGCAGATATCCTTGCAGATCTTGAGGATGACCTGGAAGAGCCAGAGGACCCGGAGACTGCAGAAGCCGGTATGACTGCGGCTGCGGAAGAAGCTGACGCCGGCATGACTGCCGCGGCAGAAGCCGAAGAGACAGAAGGTAACTATTTTGCCAAAGATTTCTGCCTCTATCCCACAGGGAAGGAAGAGAAGGATATTATTCCGGTCCGGATCGACACAAAGGATGAATATGAGTGGATCGTTCAAAATGATCAGTATGACTTCGGGATAAGAAAAAGCCTCGGCGGGCAGACAGCTGATCCTGAGGGCGCCATCAGTCTTTATCTGGAGAACAGATCGGACCAGGATCTGAATTTTGTCCTTGAGAAGATCACAGTCAATGGAATGCCGATGTTCCATGCGGAAACTTACACAGAGGATCCGGAAGAGGAAGCGCCTCAAAAGACGGTCTCCAGCCTGCAGGTGTGGAGAAGTATGCCCGCGGGAACGATCTGCCTTGCGGATATGCTGACAGGCAGGGATCTTGCGGAAAACGGGATCGGACAAATCTATGATCTCCAGTCTGTGCTGAAGGTTCAGGATGATAATTATAAGGATATTGAGAGCAGGGAGGTCAGCTGTCATTTTCAGGACGCTGAATCGTCAGCCGCAGGCATGACAGCATCCACAGCCATGACAGCTTCTGCAGATCCATCTGAATTGGCATCTCCTTATGTCAGAGAAGCGGTCAAGGTCAGTGAGAGCGATCTCTATAAGCTGACCGTGACAGGGTACGATCAGAATGATCTGGTGTTTATTGTCCACTGCGAGATGCAGAACAAGGCGGACAAAGCGTATTCTTATGATTTTTACACCTCAAAGTGGGAAATCAACCGCCATTTTATTGATAATGACCTTGAGGAGGCTTTTTTATCGGATCTTGGTAATTCGGTTGAAGTGGAAGCCGGAAAAACTGAGCCATGTGATATCGTGATCCCCGGACCGTCCCTGGAAGCATTTGACATCGACAGGGTGGACGAGCTGCAGTTCGTGGTCAGCGGGCGTTCTGTTGAAGATGAAGAAGCGATGTTGGCCGCTTTTGACGAGGGCAATTACTTCTTTGAGGAAAAGGACGGGCGGATCTACGATACAGTCACTGTCCACCCGACTGGTATGACTGACGAAGAGGTCAATGAAAGCATTTCGGTGACGGAAAAGGACTGCGCGGCCTATGTCGACGGAGATGGATTCTCTATGGGGATCCTGAAGGATGTCCGGAAAAACAATCCCTACGGGGCGCTGTCGGTTTATTTTGAGAACAGGACAAATGAGGAACTGGTTCTGACACTGGAGGAGGTCACGATCAACGGAGCGCCGTTTGTCTATAACACTGATGATCCGGCAGAGGCGCCATCCAGGCAGATCACACTCCGCCTCCCGCCAGGTACGAAAGGATATATGCCGGTCCTTTCCAGGCATGAGCTTGAGGAAAACGGGGTCAATGGCGGTGTCAAAGAGTTTGCCTGCACTGTGTATCACAAGGAACACCCGTCCCAGGGAAACCAGTTTGCATCCTTTGCAGAAAAAATCACCTGCAGTTTTTCAGACTGAGTCAGATTTGACGACTTGAGACAGGTACGGATATGGATCCGGACCCCAGGTATGTGCGGCCTTGTCCCGAAGGAAAGCGTATGGAAACAGGTCGTGACAAGCTGTTTTGTGCGCAAAGTTTCGTATTTGGAGCTACATATTATTTATCAGATTGAAATAGTCAGTTTTCCCCGAAACAAAAACCTGTGGAAGAAACGATTCTCCCACAGGTTATTGTTAATAGTTCAGCGTATTTGTTAAGCACTTATAAAAAGCTGTTAATCCGGGAAGTGTTATACTTTTCCCAATGAAATGCATCATGGAGCCGGAAATACCGGAGCTTCGTATGCGGGAAAAAGATAACAAACATCACTTTACAGGACGGATCAGACGACGATCAGGGAGGAAATAACATGATCAGACATCCAGTATGGAAAAAGTCTGCAGCCAGGATTCTGGTCCTGGCCATGACTGCGGGACTGGCTTTTCCGGGCACGGTATTTGCGGCCCAGGCCCCGGCCCCGGAGACAGGTGAAACAGTATTCGAAGATCCTGCAGCGGGGGAGAACCTCTTCGCGGAAGACGGCGCTTTTGCCGGGATGGCGGACACAGCCGCAGATCTGGAGGATTCTGTATTCCCGTCTCAGCCTGCGGAGGAATTTTTACAGGACACGGCTGACGCCGCGGTCGGTGCGGGCCAGTTGACAGAGGAAGGCTTCGATCAGGCTGCCGCACAGGAAGCGGACCAGCCGGCTTCTGACGATGCATGGCAGGCGGATGAAGCAGGAGATCCCTCTGCTTTTGGTGACGGAACAGACCAGTTTATCGATGAGACAGACCCCGCTCTGGAAGGAACAGAGGGGGAAGGCGCGGAGGCGGAACCGGATGCCTCCGAAGCGGATACAGGGGAGACCGCGGAAGCACTGACAGACGGGGCAGACGGCGCGGAGCCTGAAGAGGCAGTCCCCGCAGAGGGAGAAAACGAAGCGGATCCCGCGGACGAAGCCCTTGCGGAAGAAGGGCAGGAGCCCGAGCAGGAGCCTGCAATGGAAGCTGATCCGGAAGCCGCAGACACAGCGGAGACAGCGGCAGAGCCTGAAGATGCAGAGGCTGATCTGTCGGAGGAGGATGTCCTTGCCGAAGAGCCTTCGGAAACTGCGGAAGAGGCAGAGACTGCTGTGCCTGAAGAGGATGCTGTCGACGAACAGTTTGCGGCAGAAGAAACAGAGCCGGCAACCGCTGAGGATGGCTTCGCGGAGATGGATGCGGCCGCAGGCGCCGCGACAGAGGCTGTGACGGGAGAGATTCCCGCTCCCGAGGAAGCGGCAGAAGCTGCGAAGGAGAGTTCCGCATCCTACAAAGTCAGCTTTGACCTCAACGGCGGAGCTCTGGCTGACAGGGACTTCTCCTACAAGGACCTGTATACAAATGGAAGACAGGTATCTGACGGGGACAGCGTCTATATTCCCACGATCTATTCCTATAATGAAGAAGAGGAACCCACCGTCATCCGGACCGGCTACCGCTTTGACGGTTGGACCGAGGTGAAGGATGGCACAGATTTGGTCAGCGGTTCCTATTATCCGACCAAAGACACGGTCCTCTATGCCAAGTGGACCAGAGTATTTACCGTAAAGTTCAACCTGGCCGGCGGAAAATGGAAGGACGACTACTACTCAGAGCAATATGGAAACGGCAAGAGGGGTGAAAAAGGAACGACCCTCTACCTTCCCAGCAGCTATTATGTAGAGCGCAGCGGCTATGAGTTCCAGGGCTGGTCGGAGACTCAGAACGGGACCGTCCTGTCCGGCAGCAATTACACCTTTGCCAAGGACGTCACCCTCTACGCAAAGTGGGAAAAGCTCTATACGGTCAAATTTGACACAAACGGCGGAGCCTGGACACAGGATTACTATGCCGAGTCTTACGGCAGCGGGGTCCAGGAAAAGTTAAATGAGACGACCTACCTGCCCGGCAGCTACACCATCTCCCGCAGCGGATATATTTTCAAGGGCTGGACGATGTCCAGAAACGCCGGGACGATCCTGACCGGATCCTACAAGGTCACAAAGAACCTCACCCTCTACGCCAGCTGGGCCAAATCCTATAAGGTCACCTTCAATGCCGGCAGCGGCTATTTCGGCACGGATACCAAGGCGACCAGGAAGGTCCTGGAGATCGAAGCAGGCGAAAACATCGGCAATTATATCGATTACAGCGAATATACACCGCACAAGGGCAGCTATGTTTTCCTGGGTTGGTACAAGGATATCAAGTTCACAAGCCCCGTCAAAAAGTCGGATACCATCACAAAGAACATCACCTATTATGCCAGGTGGCAGTCCAAGTCCTATAAGATCACGGTGACCAACCTTAAAGGTTCTTCCTACACAAACAGAGGAACCGGCAGTTATGTATTTGAAGACGAGTCAACTGCCAACAGCTACAGCTTTTATATTGCGCAGGGCGACAGTATCGGGTCCATCTGGGCGTACAAGGACGACACGGAAGCCAGGTTCTTCTTTGACAAGACCTGCAAGACAAAGCCCTATTATGACGAGTTTATTCCCACCGGCAACACGACCGTCTACGCCAAGTGGGACACAGAGGTCACGATCACCTGGAATGCCAATGGAGGAAAGGACTACAACGGAAAAACCTCCGGCAAGGTGACCTCCAAAAAGGGCCTCATGTGCGAAGACCTTCCCGACAGCCTGACCAGGGCGGGATACTATTTCGTCGGCTGGTATGACACTGCCAATGCCTCGAAGATCCTGCCGGCCAGCCATGTTTTCACAAAGAACACGACCGTCAAGGCCAAATGGGCCAAGGGCATCAAGATTACCTTCAAGCCCAACGGCGGCACCTTCCCCAAGGGTGTCAGATCCGCCATCTATATCAAGGCGAAGACAAAGATCGGTTCAGAGGCCCCCTGGTCAGTGACCAAATCCGGCTATAAGCTCAAGGGCTGGAAGAACTCCGTGACCGGCAAGGTCGTCACAAATCTCCATAACGAAGCGCCCGCGAAGGCGACCACCTATACAGCCGTCTGGGTAAAAGCAACGACGACGACCGCCACGGTCACAGTCACCCTGCAGGCGGACGCCGGGTCCATCTATGACTGGAACAACCGCAAATATGTGACGAAATTCTCGGTCAAGGTCCCCAAGAACGCCACCCTCGCCTCCACGGAGATCTACTCCCATGAACCCGCCCACGACGAAGCATTCAAGCACCTGTACGTCGGCGGCTGGTCCCTGAAAAAGGGTGGAACCTCCATCTCGGCCGGCTATAAGTTCACCAAGAACATCACCCTCTACCCGGTCTGGAAAAAGAGGACGGGACTGACTGTCGCCCTCGTCACCAACGGCGGAGCGGTCGACAAGGATCCCGACAACGACCCCATCATCTACGGGTTGGTCAAGAGCGGTTCCACGATCTCCCTGCCCACCGGCTCCCACATTGAGCGCGAAGGCTACACCTTCGTCGGCTGGTGCCTGGACGCCGCGCTGACCAAGAAAATCTCCAATCCGGCCAAATTCAAGGTGACCTCCAACCGCTATCTCTACGCCAAGTGGAAGAAAAAGTGAGGAAACCGCGAAAGGGGTGCCGACAAAATTGAAGAGCCAGAAATAAGGAGACAGATAACCTCCTGACTTCCAGAAGGCAGCCTCTGTAGAGCAGTATTAATGCTGCAGGCATGAGAAAACATAAAGATCATGCCTGCAGCTTTTCTTATACAAAGATGAAAGGATCGCTGACGTCCTGCCGGGCTGCCACCTCCATACAACCAGTCTGTATGGGATCAACAGTTTCCTAAAGGATAACGGATTTTACCGGATGACGGAATACAGCGCAAAGTTGACCGTATCCCGCCCGGTGGAAGGCGGATCCGGGGACATTATGGAAGCCCAATACGGGAAAGGGGAAGAGATCTTTACAGAGGATGTTGACTGGGGAGGCGGAGGAATGAACGTTAGAAAATGATTTAAAGCTTGTGTATTGTGTTACCATTAAGAAGACCTTCCGCATCAATTCCAAGCCCACCGCAGTGTCAAAGATTACCCCCGGTTCGAAGAAGCTGACAGTCGTCTGGAAGAAGCAGGCCTCGCAGACGACCGGCTATCAGATCCAGTACAGCTCCCGGAGCGATTTCAAGACTCAGAAGATCGTGACGGTGACTGGTGTGAGTAAAGTGTCTGCGACCTTGAAGGGGCTGGCGGCGAAGCATAAATACTATGTGAGGGTCAGGGCCTTCAAGACGGTCGGTGGAACGAAGTACTATTCGACCTGGAGCCCGGCCAAGAGTTCTAAGACGAAATAACAGAACAACACACGCAAAGATTGTTCACGGATCGGGGTAGTGGCAAAACCATGCGCGGCCCTGCCAGGGCCGGACAGGGCCCTCTCTCATCCCAAATCCGGTTTGGCTGCCGGAGGCTGGAGCAGGATCCGGGCCAGAAGCTCCTCCGCTTTTTCCTGTGACAGGCTGTCATCCAGGACCCACCTGATGATAAAGGCGGCCATGCCGCCTGCCTTTGGCAGAAAAATTGTTGGAAAATATTATCAGATGGTACAGGGACCTGGCAGCGGCCCGGACCCGTCTTGCGCGGACCCGTCCTGACGCATAATTGCATTGAGACCTTTCCCTGTATATGTTATATTTTTTTATACAGAATGGTTTTGTGCGCGGCACTTCATCCAATAAAAGGCAGGCAATCGATATGACCTTTACTTCAAGTATTTTTCTGATCGGCATTTTGCCCTTATTTGTTATTTTATACAGGCTGGCGGGATCCAGGGCTGTTTTCGTGAGGAGTTTTCTCCTCATGCTTGCCAATGCCCTTTTCCTGATCTGGGGAGGAGCGGGCTCCCTGCTTTTTTTATGTGCCTTCGCGGTCCTGGTCTGGCTTCTCTCGATCCTGGTGGAAAAGGTCAGGAGCCGCCATGTCCTGGCTCTCTCCCTGGTCCTGACGGCGGCGCCCCTTGTCGTGGTCAAGTACACGGCCTTTCTGGTCCGGACTGTAAATTCTGTGACCGGGTCCGGCAGGGATGTGCCCTCGCTCTTTATCCCCACGGGGATCTCCTTTGTGACCTTTGAGGCGGTCTCCCTCCTGGTGGATCTTTATAAGGGAAAAATTGAAAAAAGACCGTCGCTGGTCCGGACCTGGCTCTATCTGACCTTTTTCCCGACCGTGACCTCCGGGCCCATCATCCGCTACGGGGAGTTTGCGGGGGGACTGGGAGACCGTATGGCCGGCTGCGATTATGCGGCGGCCATGGAGCGGATCGCGGCCGGCCTGTGCAAAAAGGTCCTGATCGCCGACAAGATGGCCTATCTGGCCGACTATTATTTTGACGGGACGGCTCTGGGAAACAGCTATTCCTGTATCGGGCTCTGGATCGGGTCCATCGCCTATACCCTCCAGCTCTATTATGACTTTTCCGGCTACTCGGATATGGCGGTCGGGATCGGGCAGCTCCTGGGCTTTAAGATCCGGGAGAACTTCAACGCCCCCTATCAGGCGGCCAGCATCTCTGACTTCTGGAACAGGTGGCATATGTCCCTGACCCAGTGGTTCCGGGATTATGTCTACATCCCCCTGGGCGGCAACAGGTGCTCCGCCGGCCGTCACATCCTCAATATGCTGGCTGTGTGGCTTTTGACCGGCATCTGGCACGGGGCCGACTGGACCTTTATTCTCTGGGGCCTGGGCTATTTTGTCCTTCTGACCGGGGAAAAATATCTGGGACAGGGAAAAAAGCAGGGAAAGAGACAGGGAGAAAAGGGGGCAGAGAAGCCCGGGATCAATATCATCGGCCATCTCTACACCCTCTTCTTTGTGAACCTCCTCTGGGTCCCCTTCCGGGCAGCGGGCCTCGGCGCGGCCGGCCGCTATGTCCGCGGCATGTTCGGCGGCGGGACAGGTCCCATCGAGGAGAAGGCGGTCCACTTCCTTCCCTTCCTGGCCATGGCGGTCCTCCTGTGCCTGCCCTGGAAGAAGCTTCTGGCCGGACTCCGGCAGAAAAAATGGTTCCAGTATGCCAGCGGCGCCCTGCTGATCGTCATCGTATTTCTGGCTGTATGCGCAATGGTCAATTCCTCCTATGCGCCATATATCTACGGGAATTTCTAAGACAGAGGTTACGGCCATGCAGAGCAGCGATCTGCTGATCCTTTGATGAGAATAACTATGCTTTGCATTGTCGCAAAAATGCCTGGAATTTATTGGCTGTGAATAGAAACGGGAGACACACTATGAAAAAAACGGATACGGGCAGGATGCGCTGGTACTGGATCGTCATCCTTGTCCTTGTGCTGGTGTTCTCGGCCGCCTCCTGGATCCTGACAGGGGGAGCGGTCAGGAAGGCTCTGGCCGCGAATACTGCAGAGCAGGAGGCTTCTTCTGCAAATTCAGCTGCAAAGGAACCTGCTTCACAGGCGGCTTCGTCCAAAAGCACGGCTTCGAAAGCCTCTTCCTCGGCTGATCCGAAAAATGATCAGCAAGATGCCGGCTCCGGACAGAAGGCGGACAGTCCAGGGCAGAAGGATACTGCCTCCGGGCAGAATTCGGACACTGCGAGTCAGAAAGATGCCGGTTCCGGACAGAAGACAGACACTGCCGGTCATCCAGCTTCTGCGGCCGGACAAAAGGCCGCTGCTTCTGTTGAATCTGAAGCTGCAGCCACGGACCAGGCCCCTTCTCCCTCAATCCCGCGCAGGCTGGCCAGAAAGGTGAAGGCCCTCTGCGCCGCTGTGGACGCGGCCATTGATAAGGCGGAATCCTACTGGACTGTTCCGGTCAAAAAGGAGCTCAGCAATGTCGATACGGTCGTCACCTATTTCGGGACGCGGGAGGTCGCGTCGGTTCAGGTCCTGGCCGGAAAGGGCAAGTGGCTGTTTTATAAGAGCAAGAATGACGCAGACCCGATCGGTGATTACGAGGGGACGAAACAGTTCACCCAGGCTGAACTGGACAAGATCGCCGGACTGGTCGGGAAATTAGAGGACAAGCTGGAAAAAAGAGGGACCAGGCTGGCGGTCATATTTGCGCCGAATAAGGAAAATATTTACTGGGAAAATATGCCGGATACCTATGTGCGCGCCGAGGAGACACGGACGGACAAGCTGGCGGCATTCCTTGCTGAAAAAGGGTTCAATTCCGTCTCCCCCAAGCAGGAACTGCTGGACCAGCATTTGTCCACCCAGCTCTATTATTATTATGATACCCACTGGAACCAGCTGGGCGGCTACATAGGCGCCAGAAAGCTCCTGGCCGGCTGGGGGATCTCCATACCGGACCTTGCGGAAAGGACTTACACGACCTGGCCCCTGCGTGAGAATTACCATTACAACGGCCAGGATGATCTGGCAAAGATGGCCGGCCTGAGGTCGATTCTGGACGATGAAACGGAATACGAGATCGAGGGGGCGCCCAAAATGAACTGGCCGGATTATGAATACCAGCAGTCCCACAAGATCATGACGCATTTTACCAATGAGGATGCCCCGCACAAGGCCAGGGTCTTTCTGGCCGGGGATTCCTTCCGGTCGGCCCTGCTTCCTGCCCTGCGGGAGCAGTTTTCCGATGTCTATGTGACCCTTCGCGCGGATTATAGACCGGAGATGCTGGAGGAAGCGGATCCCGATTATATGATCCTGGAATTCGTGGAGAGATATTCCCACCAGATCATGAGGATTGGTCCGATGCTGGAGTGATGCGCGCAGCAGAAGAGATAGAGAAACTGATTTCGTGATCAGATACAGACAGCGCCCGCAGGAGAGGGAAAACTCCTGCGGGTGCTGTTTTGTTAATCACATGTATAAAATGTTAAAACGTGTCGAATCGCTGTTAATCATTTATGCGATATAATTTCTGGAAAGATCCTGAAAGACAAAAAAGGATCAGGTTCATAGATCACCAGGACGGAGAGACTTTTCCGACCGGATCTGACCGGCGCGGATCGGACAGCATATCTGAACCGTCAAACACTTCTCAACGCCCTTCAGCCCGAAAGCAGGAAATTACCTGATCCGGCAGGATCTCCTGCCGGAGTGCAGGCTGCCTGTTTCCATTCACGCAGGATGCGGGACAGTCCGTCCTTACTCCTGCAGGATGTAATAACTGCCTGTCTCTTCATCATAGTAAACACTTCCGATCCGCTCCGAATCGTCCGGGATCTTTTCGACCTGTGTCAGGTCATCGCGGCCCAGGGAGGCCGCGGCGTATTCGCCCGCCTGCCCATCCGCCGAACCTGTCCCGGAGCTGCCGCCCTGCCCGATCGGGACCTTCCAGTGCAGAACCAGGGCCAGCAGGATGCCGACGGCCAGCACCAGCATCACATCGGAAAAATTGGACAGGGAGTCCATAGGATTTGTATTCAGGAGGTCGGGCATGGAGGCAGTCCTCCTGCGGCGCCCTCCCCTTCGTCTTTCACGTGTCGTCATTTCTTTTTTCCCGTTTTTTCTGCTGTACTGCTTTCTGAAGTTTTACTGAGAATTCTCTATAAATAGTTCCAAATAGTTCCACTAAAAGTTACATTTTTGTCCCGGGATTTGTCAGCGCAGGCTCTTTTTAAAAAGGATCCTCTTCGTGACTGTACCTGCCGCCACGGCAATGGCTGCCAGCAGGGCGGCCAGGATAGCGGCCAGGCTGTTTTCGGGGGCTGAGCCGGCGGAGGGCTTACCGGAGGAGACCGCGGCGGAACCCGGGGAAGGACCTGCGGCCCGCATACGTGCCTCCTGCATCAACAGCCTGTAAGAGTCTGTCAGCGCAGGATCCTTGAAGGGGTCATAGAGATCTGCAGTGCCTTCTCCGGTCAGGCCGGTCTCAAGCTTTCGGGAGGCCTCTGCGGAAAGGCGGAAAGCGCTTTCTGTATCTCCGGCCTTTTTCCGGTAGAAGGCCGCCGGGGCTCCCTTCGTCCTGCCGGAGACGGGCTGACTGTTTTCCGAACCGGCTTGTCCCGCGGAGGAGACGAGCTGTCCGGCCCCTGTCTGACCGGTATCCCGGGAGGATGCCAGGACCAGTGTCTGTGTATTGCCCTGGGGCGTAAGTCCTTCCCTGTCTTTTTCGGACAGACGTGAAGGATCCGCCAGAGGATCAACTGTCTGCGCATTGGTTGTACTGTCTGACTCCGGCGCAGGTGTGGTGTAGGTGGTTCCTGAAGCGGATGCACCGGAGGAAACGGTGAAGACGGTTTCCGCGGCCGGATCCCCGGATGATCCGGTGAGATCAGTTTCTGTACCCGGATCTTCGGAGAATTCGGTGGGGTCATCTTCCGCATCCGTGTCTGCGTCAGAATCAGTAAACTCCCTATCTGCGGCTGCGTCTGCTTCCGGATCAGTGAGGTCAGCCGCTGCGGCAGGATCCTCGCCTGCACCGGAAGCCAGAGGCAGGGCCTGGTCCGGAAGATTGACAAAGGCCGGCTCTTCATAGGGGAGACCTGCAAATGCGGTCCCGCCCGCAGCATCATCCATACCCGGATCATCAGGCAGCCCCGCCTGTCCGGATTCGGCAAAGGGATCGGATTGCCCGGACTCCGCAAAGGGATCTGCCGGCCCTGATCCTGTATAAGGGTCTGCAGAATCAGTCGACTGCATAGGGTCGGAAAAATCATCCGCCTGTCCTGCATTCGCCTGCTCTTGCGCGCCAGGCAGGCCGCCGTTTCCGCTGTCGTTTTCACCGCTGCCGACCAAGCCTTCCGGATCGGTGGCAGGGTCTGTCCCTTCTTCCGCGGGAGAGGGAGTCTCCCCTGTGCTGTCCTCGTCCCTGCCCCCCGGGCCTTTTGACCTCCATTTCTGCTCCGGATCAAAGAGATTGAAATAGACGATATTGGCGCCCTCATAGTTGAGGGTCAGCCGGATCCCGTCGGAATCCTCTGAGGAAAAGGTGGTTGCCGTCTCGCTGATGTTCTGATCAAAGCCCGCCTCCCTGCAGGCCTCGATATAGGCATGCCAGGCGTCTTTTGACATATTGCCCAGATAGGATATCAGAAAGATCTCAGGCGCTCCGCCGACCACGCCCAGGGTGGTCGGCGGGACCGGGACGAGCAGGCCCAGGGCCCGGTCCGGCCACTGGATCTGTTTCAGGGGAATGGGGGCACTGATCCTGATATACATGCTGCCGGCCGCCCCGGGTTCTCCATCATAGTTCAGATGCAGCTTGTATCCATCGCTGTCAAGGGCGTAAAAACGCAGGGAGACCCAGGCCTCTTCGCGGCTTTCCGTATAGTCTTCATCCAGGGCAAACCCCCTTGCCCGGCAGTCCCCGATATAGCGCTGGTAATCCTCTTCGGTCAGATCCAGGCTGGCGTCAAACTGGTTTTCCCCGACAGAGTGGACAAAGAGGGTGTCCAGATTCGTATCCGGCACGGGAATACGCAGGGCGATCCCCTCCTCCGGCCAATCCCGGATCACAGGATCCTCTTCATAGTATTCCCCTTCGTCAAGTCCTTCGCCTTCTGTGATCTCGGAACTGTCCCCATCGGAGACCGGGTCTTCAGAAGCCGGATTGCCTTCGCCAGGGACGGAATCTGTCCCGTCCGGACCGGCCTCCCCGAGAGCGGCCTCCGCAGTCATCCAGAGCCCGCAAAAGGAAAGAGGCTCCTTTAAATTGAGGAAGGTGCGGAAGGGAGACTTTGCCGCCATTCCGGCCGGAGCGGAGAGAGCGGGAATGGCAAGGCATGCCGCCAGCCCGGCCCTGTACAGAAGGAAACGGAAGAGCCCTTTCTTTTTTTTATTTCTGTTTGTATCCATGGCTTCCTCCCCTGCATCGTCAGTGTGCTTCAAAGTGTTAGTATACTATGACGAGACGGTGTTCACTTAACCACCTTTTGACCTCAACATCATTCAATGCAGGTTCATCCTTTTCTGCTGCAGCAGTCGACCACGCAGTCCGCCAGGGTCTGCAGGTCCGACAGATAGCGGGTGTACCAGCGGCGGCGTATGTGGCCGATGACCAGGCAGATGCCTGCGGCGATCAGGCCAATCGTGGTGGTGTCAAAGGCGGTGAGGAGGGACCGGGAGAGGGTATAGGTGTCCCCGGCACTGAGGGCGATGATGCCCGGCCCCAGGGGGATCAGGGTGCCCAGAAGGCCCGCCATGGGAGCCAGTCTGGCGACCAGTCCGGTCGCGGAGAGGATATTGTCGTAGTGGGCCTCTTCCGCCTCCAGCAGGTTGTCGGCCAGGCTCTCCAGCATTTCCCGACCGAAGGCGGGGTGGGAGGAGAGCTCCAGCAGAAGCCGCCTGTGGCGGGCGGGCAGTCCGCTTCTGCGGATCCCCTCCTGCAGCTGGTCCGGGCTTCTTTTTGCCTGCAGGGCCTCCAGGAGCCGGGAGACCTGGTAATGGATGTAGCGGCGCTCGCCGAAGGCCTCGGACAGGACCATGCCGATGCTGAAGAGGGAGAAGGCCAGAAAGACCAGCAGGGCGATGATGACGGGGATCCGGGCCGCGTCAGATACGGCGCGCATAATCTGTTCGAGCAGGTTTGTCTGCATGTTGACCTCGATTCTGGCTGGTGTTGAATGACGTTTAAAAATATTTGGATAATTGTTTGAGTCCGTGCAAAAAAGGAACTGCGGGAGAGTTGCCTCCTGCAGTTCCTTGGATTTTTATAAACCTGATTCAGGTGCGGCCGTCAGGGATCTTATTGACAGGTGGTTTTTCTGTGATCCCTTGGAAGCGGGGGATCATACCTGCCGGGCCTGCCTGTGGATCAAGAGTCAGGTCGTCCGAGGCAGGCAGCCCGCAGATCATAGCCGGGTCATCCCCGGCAGGCCTGTCCGGACCGACAGCCGGACCGGCAGTTCATCCGCGGCCGCGGCTTGCCGGTAGCAGGGAGCCTCATCAGCGGTTTGCGGGGCCGCTTCCCTCCTTGTACTCCTGCACAAAGTGGATGTAT
>CAMNFJ010000013.1:0-30479 GCA_946536955.1 uncultured Lachnospiraceae bacterium | reverse complement strand
CGACCGAGCTGGTCCAGGGGAACTGGTCCACGCAGACGCCGCGCACCGGGCGGTATCCCGCCGCCATGAAGGCAGGCAGGTCCCTGGCCAGGCTGGTCGGCTTGCAGGAGATGTAGAGGATGTTTTCCACTCCATAGGCCAGGATCCTGGGCAGGGCTTTGGGATGGATGCCATCCCTGGGAGGATCCAGAATGATGGTATCAGGATTCTCCTCGATGGTATCCAGGACCTTGAGGACGTCGCCCGCGATAAATTCGCAGTTGGTCAGGCCATTGCGGGCGGCATTGACCTTTGCCGCCTCGACCGCCTCCTCGACGATCTCGACGCCGATGACCTTTTGAGCCGCGGGGGCCATGAGCTGGGCGATCGTGCCGGTCCCGCTGTAGAGGTCGTAGACGATCCCTTTCCGGCCGCTGCCGAGTCCCGCCTCCCGCAGGTAGGTCCGGGCCGTTTCGTAGAGGACTTCCGCCCCGTGGCTATTGGTCTGGAAAAAGGAAAAGGGCGTCACCTTAAAGCGCAGGCCCAACAGTTCCTCCTCGAACCAGTCCCTGCCGTAGAGGACCTGCGTTCCCTGGTCGGCGACGACATCCGCGGGGGAGTCATTGTCCGTGTGGAGGATCCCGGCCAGGCACCCCTGCAGCAGCCCCTCTTTCTCCAGGGCGAGGAGGGCATCCGTAAATCCGGAGAGGTCAGGATCGCATTGGGTCGTAGTCACCAGGTCCACCAGGATCTCACCGGTAAAGGCGGCCTTGCGGACCAGGAGATGGCGGAGGTAGCCGGTGTGGCGCAGGCGATGATAAAAGGGAAGCCTTCCCGATCTTTTCGCGGCGGGCAGGTTTCCTGCAGGCCCATCCTCCGCATGCGGATCCGCCCCGGAGGTTTCCGCTTCAGCGGTCTGCAGGGAGACTCCTTCAAAGACCGTCTCCTGAAAATAGCGCAGGACCGTGCGCAGGATCAGGGAGAAGTCCGGGTCGGTGATCCTGCAGCCGTCCACCGTGACGATGTCATAGAAGCCGCCCCGCTTGTGCATGCCCAGGGCAAGGGGTCCGTCCTTATACTCGTCCCCGAAGGTGTACTCCATCTTGTTGCGGTAGGCATACTCCTGCGGGCTTGGCAGAATCCCCTCAAACCAGCGGGCGGGGCTCAGCTCCTCCTCCGGAATATCATAGAGGCGGGAAGCCTCCTGCATGGAGCCCTCCAGAAGGCGCAGGACCTGGTCCTTTTTGAGCTTCAGTTCCTCCTCAAAGGGCAGGCCCAGGTAGAGACATCCCCCGCAGCGGCCGAAGTGGGGACAGGGAGCTTCCCTTTCACAGGGGGCCTTGTCCAGGACCTCCTGAAGGGTTCCCTCCGCCTTTCCCCTGCGTTTTTTTGACACGCGAAGAAGTATGCGCTGGCCCGGCAGCACATTTTTTACGATGCAGGTCCCCTCCGCGGTCTCAACGATCCCCTTTCCGGGGTAATCGACGCGGGTCACGATTCCTTCCAGCAGATCACCTTTTTTCATTCACACATTACCTTTATACAAGCCTTTTATACCAGCTGCTTTTATGCAAGCCGTTTTTATCCAGCCTGCCTTTTTCCTCTGATCTGCTCCGGGCTTCGGATACTTTTATCTGCCGGGGCAGGGGAAACAGGCAGGCTGAGATCAAAAAAAATTATTACAGGCAGCCGAAGTCGGCCATGGCCTTTCTGAGGGATTCCTTGTGGGCCGGCGTCAGCTCGGTCAGGGGGAGTCTGGGCGTGCCGCAGTCAAAGCCCATCATGTTGAGGGCCGCCTTGACGGGGATCGGGTTGACCTCGATAAAGAGCTGGTCGATCAGGGGCAGGGCCCTGAGCTGGAGCTCTCTGGCCTCCTCGTACCTGCCCTCCAGGCAGTACATGACCATGTCATGGGTCTGACGGGGCGCCACATTGGCAAGGACCGAGATCACGCCGACTCCGCCCAGGGAACAGAGGGGGACGACCTGGTCGTCATTTCCGGAGTAGATAGCCAGCTTTCCTTCGGTCAGGGCCGCCAGCTTGGCGACCTGGCTGATATTGCCGCTGGCCTCCTTGATGCCCGCGATATTGGCCTGGTCCTTTGCCAGTCTGGCCATGGTCTCCGGCAGGATATTGGTGCCGGTCCTCGAGGGCACATTGTAGACGATGCAGGGCAGCTTTGTGGCGGATGCGATGGTCCGGTAATGGGTGTAGAGACCGTCCTGGGTGGCCTTGTTGTAGTAGGGCGTGACCAGGAGCAGGCCGTCTGCTCCCAGCTTTTCGGCTTCCTCCGACATCATGACCGCATGGGCCGTATTGTTGGACCCTGTGCCGGCGATCACGGGGACCCTTCCCTTCGCGACCTGGGCAGAAAAGCGAATGGCCTCCAGATGCTCCGGATCGTCCAGAGTCGGAGCCTCGCCGGATGTCCCGACGACCACCAGGGCGTCCGTCCCGTTTTCGATCTGGAACTCGATCAGCTTCTCCATGGCATCGTAATTGATCTCTCCGTTTTCCTTCATGGGCGTGGCCAGCGCAACACCTGATCCCTTAAAAACAGACATAGCTTCTACCTCCGTTAAATGATTTAGTAAAATCCAAAATATGATGAAATCTATCTCTATCCCTGCCGCTCAATATCTCTTTCGTGCAGGGACTCCATTATAGCACAAAAGCACCGGAGTAAATGACCATCGTCACAGTTTTTTCACGAATGATTAAAGTAGTGGGCTATTGCCTTTTTTCTCCGCATCCGCTATACTGCAGGTATCAGCAGCAGGAAACTTTCTGATCTGAAAGACCTTTTCCGCTGACTCAGATACGGGTTAGTAAAGGTTTCGACAGGGGTCTAGAAGGTGGAGAAGCGATCCGGAGCCGAGCGTTAAACGGCAAAATTAAAAATAAACGCTAACGATAGAGTAGCACTCGCGGCTTAATTGCCGCGTGTCGCCCGGAGGAGACCCGCAGCCTTCGGATCCGGCATCATGAAAGCGGGAAACGACATGGTCTAAGCTTTGCGGCCATGGGCGTATGATGAAGCTACCAAACCGGCCAGGTTGACTGTTCCCTCGCCGGATGCGGGAAAAGGAGTGATCCGCAAGAACAGGATATGATCGTAGAAGTACGCTGGACGGGCTTTTGGACGCGGGTTCGATTCCCGCCTAATCCACGCCGAAAAAGCAGGCCGGAGAAAATCCAATCGGGTTTTCTCCGGCCTGCTTTTTCTATCTTTTTTTGTATCTGTTCAGCACCTCGCAGGAATGGGCATCATCCAGGACAAAATGCGGGTATTTTGAAATGCGGGCATTTTGGACAAATGAGACATATTCCTGCGGGGCGGCAACAGCCCGTAAAGGCTTTGGCGGGACAGGCTCTCCCTGACCGCCTTTTTACGTCAGATGAGGACCTCTTTCTCAAAGCAGAGCCTGTCCGCGAAGGGACGGATCCGGTCATCCGAGAGATAGCCCTTCACCTCGCTCTCTCTCTCCCAGTAGTGCATGGGAAAGACCACGGGTGCGCCCAGGATCTCCATAAAGGCGGCGAGGCACCGGGGGGCGTGCTCCTCCAGCCTGGGATCGAGGGGGACAAAGGCGACATCCACAAGGTTCCCCGGTCTCCGGTCACCGGCAGCGGGTTCCTCCGCGGCCAGCCGGTCCGCCAGGGCCTGCATCTCCTGCCTGCATTTCTTTTCCGACGCTATGTTGTCCTCCATAGGTTCATCGTTCCAGAACCAGACATTGAGGTCACCGGCGTGGTAGATCCGCTTCCCCTCTGTCTCCACATAAAAGGCCACTCCCATGTCCGTCGATTCCAGGGTCATGATCCTCATCCCGGAGACCGGATAAGTCATTCCGGGGCGGACAGGCAGGACATCCGCCTCCGGATGCCTGTTCACGTCCGGGATTCCCTCATCCAGGATATAGATGATATCCGGGTGGGTCTTCTGAAGGTCCCAGATCTTTTGACTGTAGTGGTCACCGTGTGAATGAGAGCAGAAGACATAGAGTTTCCGGTCCGGCCGGATCGCCGGAAGAGGGCCTGTGTACCAGTCAAAAAGGAGGGTGCTCTCCTCCATTTCCACCATGAAACCGCTGTGAAATATATGGCTGATCTTCATATATTCTTTCTCCTTGATAAAAAGTCCGTTTTACCCTGTTTCTCTCCTTCTTCTCTCTTAATTGAATCAGCGCAGGCTCTTTTGCCCGGGCCGGATACCGCCTGGCAAAAAAACCTGTGCAGACCGGCCCGGGGGTCCCGGGAAAGAGCGTCCCCTCTTATCCGAACATATCGAAGAGGCTGATCTGGTTGGTCTCGGGCAGGTCGCCCAGAAGGCCCAGGTCATGCATCTTTTCAATGACGGTCTTGGGGACCTTGGTCCGGTTCCAGAAATCGTCCCTGGAGATAAAAGGGCCGTCCTTTCTGGCCTCGACGACGGCGTCCGCCGCCTTCTCTCCCATGCCGTCGATGCTCTTGAGGGAGGGCATGATCTTGCCGTCCACGATGGAGCAGAGCCTGGATTTGGCCGTATAGATATCGATCGGGGCAAACTCGTAGCCGCGTGCGTACATTTCGCGGACGATCAGGCAGTCGTCCAGGGTGGTCTGTTCCTTGGGGGTCAGCGTGTCCTTTCTGCGCTGGTAGTCCTCCATGACGGCCAGGAGGTGGTCCTTCCCCCGGCACATAATCTCATAGGAGAAGGCCGAGGCCCTGATGCTGTAGTAGGCGGTATAGTAGGCCAGGGGGTGGTGGACCTTGCAGTAGGCGATGCGCAGGGCCATCATGACATAGGCCGCCGCGTGGGCGCGGGGGAACATGTACTTGATCTTGAGGCAGGAGTCGATGTACCACTCGGGTACATGGGCCGCCCGCATGGCGTCCTTCATCTCCGGCGTCAGGCCCTTGCCTTTTCGGACGGACTCCATGGTCTTGAAGGACAGGGACTTGTCCATGCCCTGGGCGATCAGGTAGGACATGATGTCGTCCCGCGTGCAGATCGCGGTCGAGAGGACGGCCTTGCCCTCCTGGATCAGGGTCTGGGCGTTGCCCAGCCAGACATCGGTCCCGTGGGACAGGCCGGAAATACGGACCAGCTCCGACATGGTCGTGGGCCGGGTATCGTCCAGCATGCCGATGACAAACTTGGTGCCGAATTCGGGGATGCCCAGGGAGCCCACATCGATGCCCCCGTTCTGCTCTGTCGTGATGCCCAGGGACTCCGTGGAGGAGAAGAGCTTCATGACATCGGGGTCGTCCAGGGGGATCTGTGTGGGATCCAGGCCCGTCAGGTCCTGGAGCATACGGATCATGGTCGGATCATCGTGTCCCAGGATATCGAGCTTGAGCAGGTTGTGGTCGATCGAGTGATAGTCAAAGTGGGTCGTGACGATGTCCGTCGTCATGTCGTTGGCCGGGTGCTGGACAGGGGTGAAGGTATTGATGTTCTCTCCCATGGGGAGAACGACGATGCCGCCCGGGTGCTGTCCCGTGCTCCGCCGGATCCCGGTGCAGCCGGCCAGGAGGCGCTCGATCTCGCAGTTTCGCTTGGCCAGGCCTTTGTTTTCAAAATAGTGTTTGACATAGCCGTAGGCGGTCTTGTCCGCCACGGTCGCGATGGTCCCGGCCTTGAAGGTCTGTTCGTGGCCGAAGATGACCTTGGTGTAGGCGTGGGCCTTGGCCTGGTATTCGCCCGAGAAGTTGAGGTCGATATCGGGCTCCTTGTCGCCCTTGAAGCCCAGGAAGGTCTCGAAGGGGATGTCAAAGCCGTCCTTGTAAAGCTCCTGCCCGCAGTTTGGACACTTGCGGCGGGGCATGTCGATCCCGCACTTGCCCTGGTATTTCATGACCAGGGGGGAGTCGAAATCCGTGTAGTGGCAGTTGGTACAGTAGTAGTGGGGAGGGAGGGGGTTGACCTCCGTGATTCCCGACATGGTCGCGGCGAAGGAGGACCCGACCGAGCCCCGGGAGCCTACCAGGTACCCGTCCTCGACGGACTTCCAGACCAACTTCTGGGCGATGATGTACATGACCGAATAGCCGTTGGAGATGATGGACTTGAGCTCCCTCTCCAGGCGCTCCTCGACGATCTTCGGCAGGGGGTCGCCGTACATGCTGTGAGCCTTGTCGTAGCAGATCTTGCGGAGCATCTCATCGCTGTGGGGGATGACGGGCGGGCACTTGTCGGGGCGGACCGGCGAGAGGGCGTCCACCATGCCGGCGATCCTGCGCGGATTGGTGATCACGACCTCCTCGGCCTTTTTGGCGCCCAGGTAGGCAAATTCCTCCAGCATCTCGTTTGTGGTCTTGAGGTAGAGGGGGGCCGGGTCCTCATCGGACATGCCCATGCCCTCCTGGATGATGGACCGGTAGATCTCGTCCTCGGGGTCCATGAAGTGGACGTCTCCCGTCGCTACGACAGGCTTGCCGGCCTGGTCTCCCAGGCGGACGATGGTCCGGTTGAGGTTAAGCAGGTCCTCCTCGGTCCGGATCTGGGGATACTTGTCCTGCATCTTTTTGGACTCGAGCAGGAAGCGGTTGTTGTCCCGGGGCTGGATCTCCAGGTAGTCGTAGAAATCGACGATCCCGGCCAGGACCTCGTCCGACCGCTCCTCCAGGACCGCCTCCATGAGCTCTCCCATGACGCAGGCGCTGCCCACGATGATCCCCTCCCTGTATTTCATCAGCAGGCTCTTGGGGATCCTGGGCTTTTTGAAAAAGTAGGTCAGGTGAGATTCGCTGACCATGGTGTAGAGATTGGTCCTGCCCGTCGTATTCTTGGCCAGGAGGATGCAGTGGTGGGTCCGCAGGCGCTTGACCGTCTCCGGCGTCGGGACGCAGAAGGCGTCGATCTGGGCCAGGGTAAGGACCTGCTGGGACTCCAGCAGGGGCAGCATCTTCAGATAGATCCCGGCCGTGCACTCGGCGTCGTCGACGGCCCGGTGGTGGTTCTCCAGGGATACGTTCAGGAGCTTTGCGACCGCGTCCAGGGTATATTTGGCGTGGCCGGGCAGAAGGGCCCTGGCCATCCCCAGGGTGTCGACCGTGGTGAAGCTGCAGGGGATGTGGAGGCGCTTTGCGTTGGCCCGGATAAAGCCTATATCAAAGGCGACATTGTGGCCGACCAGGATGCAGTCCTTGCAGAAATCCAGAAAGCGGGGCAGGATCAGGTCGATGGTCTTGGCATTGATGACCATGCTGTCCCCGATCCCGGTCAGCTGCTGGATCCGGTAGGGTATGGGCACGCCAGGGTTGACGAACTGGGAAAAGCGGTCCCGGATCTGTCCGTTTACGATCTTGACCGCCCCGATCTCGATGATCCGGTTTTTTTCAGGAGAAAAGCCAGTCGTCTCCAGGTCGAAGACGACGACGGACCGGTCCCTGACCGGGGCGTCCATATCCTCGCCGGGGACAGGGTCCACGCTCCTGTTGAGGTCGTCGACCAGGTAGCATTCGACGCCGTAGAGGACCTTGAAAAAGTCCTGGCTGTCGACCGGGGCCTCCCCGGCCTCCTTGCGCTTTTTGTTGGCGGACTTGAGGAGGTCGTCGCGGACATGGCCGGCGTCCGGGAAGGCCTGGATATTGCCGTGGTCCGTGACCGCGATGGCGGGCCAGCCCCATTCATAGGCCCGTCTGACCAGGTCCTTGCACTCGGAGACTCCGTCCATATCGCTCATCTTGGTGTGGCAGTGGAGCTCCACGCGCTTGACGGGGGCGTCGTCCACCCGCTTGTCCTTAAAGTCCGGGATCTTCATGATGCCCTGGATGGAGGAGACGATGACCTCCCTGTCGAAGGTGTCCATGACCGCGGCGCCCCGGACCTTGACCCAGGCGCCCTTTTTGACCTCGGCCAGCAGCTCGTCCGCCTTGTCGGTGGGGACAAAGAGCTTGCAGTAGATCGAATCGGTAAAATCCGTCAGAGAGAACTTGACGATGGTCTTTTCATTGCGGATGTCCCTGCGGTCATTCCCCAGGATCTGGCCCCGGATGACGACCTCCCCGATCTCGCCGATGACGTCGGCGATCCGGATGGCGTCCGCGATGACCTCCCGGCCGTAGATCACGTCGGGATGGGAGGACCGCTTCAGGGAATACTCGCGGTCTCCGCGGCCCCTGGAGTTCCTGCCCCGGAAGCCGCCTGTGCCGTTCGCGGCATTTTTTCCAAAGCTCCTGGCCGCGGGAGCCGCCTTTTTGTCCCCGGAAGCGGGGGCGGGGTCCTTCTTCTGGGCAGGCGCGGACGCGGCCGGACCGGCTGTGAAGCTCTGCCGGCTGGCTTCCGGAGCCTGTCCGGCAAAAAAGCTCTCCCCGCCCACGGCCGCCGGGCCGGCGGCAGAAAAGCCCTGGCTGCCGGTGCCGTCCCCGGCATCCCGGGAGGAAAAACCACCGGAAAAGCCTTCAGCCCCGTCGGAAAAGCCTGTGGAGGCATAGGCGGGCCCTTTCCCGCCGGTCTGCGAAAAATATGGACTGCTGTACCCTCCGGCATCCCGTCCCGAGCCCTGCCCGGTCCCCGGGATTTTCGCCTGCGCGGCCTCCTCCAGGGTCACGGTGATGGTGGCGGGCAGGCCGCACCGGTCGCGGAAGATCCTGTTGAGGGCCTCCTCCAGCCTGGGCCGGAGGCTGCGGCTGATGCAGGTGTCTCGCATGCAGACATCGATCCGGTCATTTTCCCCGTAGGTGATCCTGGCGTCACGGAAAAAAACACCCATCACAGGAGAAAAGGAGGATATCTCACAGCAGATCGAATCGCTGTACTCCTCCATCAGCTTCTGCGGGGTGTAGAGGGCGGACAGGCTGTAGTGCTCTTCCACATAGACCTCCACTCTCCGGCCCTGGAAAAGCTGGTCAGCCATCTCCTGCTGCATGCGGAAGATCCTGTCCTTGTGGATCAGGTGGTCCGACCGCAGGCAGACCTTGAGTCTGGTCCGCTCCCGGTTGGCGGCCAGACGTTCCACCTGTGTATCTTCAAAATAATCCCTCAGGTCCTTCCGGACCCTGAGGTTGGGAAAAACATCAAAAAAAGCTTTGGACATATAGGTTCCCTGTCCTCCAACGTAAGATCAGCTCTTCCAGTTGTCGAGTTCCTCCCTGAGCGCGTCGAGGAGGTCCTCCTCTCTCATTTTGCGGACGATCTCGCCGCGGCGGATCAGCAGGCCCTCTCCGTTTCCGCCGGCGATGCCCAGGTCCGCCTCCCTGGCCTCGCCGGGACCGTTGACCGCGCAGCCCATGACGGCGACCCGGATGTTCAGGTCATAGCCCTGGACCATGGTCTCCACCTGATTGGCCAGGCCCACCAGGTCGATCTTTGTCCGGCCGCAGGTGGGACAGGACACGACGTCGATCCCGCCTTTTCGGAGGCCCAGCGTGCGCAGGATAGTCCGGGCGGATTTGATCTCCTCCACGGGGTCGCCGGTCAGGGAGACGCGGATGGTATCCCCGATTCCCTGATAGAGGATGATGCCCAGGCCCACGGAGGACTTGATATTGCCGCTGTAGAGGGTCCCGGCCTCCGTGATCCCGACGTGGAGGGGATAACTGGTCTTCTGTGCCAGCAGCTCGTGGGCCCGGGCGCAGATCAGGACATCGGAGGACTTGATGCTGATGACCAGGTTGTCATAGCCGCAGTCCTCGATCATGCGGACCTTGTCCAGGGCGCTCTCCACCAGGCCCTCGGGCGTCACGCCGCCGTATTTTGCCAGGATATCCTTTTCCAGAGACCCGCTGTTGACGCCGACCCGGATGGGGATCTCCCTCTCTCTGGCGCAGCTCACGACGGCCTCGATCCTGTCACGGCCCCCGATGTTGCCGGGGTTGATCCGGATCTTGTCCGCCCCGTTCTCCATGGCCTGGATGGCCATTTTATAATCAAAATGAATGTCGGCGACAAGAGGGATATGGATCCTCTTTTTGATCTCTCCGATCGCCCGGGCAGCTTCGGCCGTCGGGCAGGTGCAGCGGATGATCTCGCACCCCGCCTCCTCCAGACGCAGGATCTGGGCGCAGGTCGCCTCCACATCCTCGGTCGGGGTATTGGTCATGGACTGGATCAGGATGGGATTCCCCCCGCCGATCAGGCGGTCGCCAATCCGGATCACTTTTGTATGGTCACGGTATGTCATTTGAGCACCTCTCATCGCATAAACTTGGAAATATCATTGAAGAGGACCAGGATCATCACGAACATGAGGACGGCGAAGCCGGCCAGGTGGACCATGCCCTCTTTTTCCGACGGGATGGGTTTGCCGCGGACGGCTTCGAGCAGCAGAAAGACCAGTCTGCCTCCGTCCAGGGCGGGCAGGGGCAGGAGGTTGATCACGCCCAGGTTGACCGTCAGCAGGGTCGCCAGGCTCAGGAAGGTCAGGATGACGGCTGCGGGACCGTAGGGGGCCGCCTCGGTGTAGGTGTCATCCACGACCTTGACGACGCCCACGGGGCCGGAGATGTCGTCCTTGGAAAAATGTCCACGGAAGATCAGGCCCAGGGATTTGTAGGTGGCCTTGAGCCAGTAGGCCGTCTCGTAAAAGCCGTACTGGAAGACCTGGACGGGATTGCATTTCATCTGCTCTCCCGCCCCGCGGATCCCGATGTAGTAGCGCTTGTCCTCCTCGTCCAGGCGGGGAACCAGGTCCACGGTCTTTTTTTCCCCGTCTCTCTCATAGCTGATGCGGAGGGGTTCCCCGTAGTTCATCATGGAGACCAGGGTCACCTCCCGGTAGATATGGATGTTTTCGCCGTTGATCCTGGTAATGCGGTCTCCGGCCTGGAGTCCTGCCTCCTCTGCGGCGGAATCCGGGATCACCTCCCGGATCACGGGCAGGTCCGTCCCGACAAAGGCGACCAGGATCAGGGAGAAGACAAAGCCCAGGATAAAATTGGCCATGGGCCCTGCAGCCACGGCGGCGATCCTGGCTCCGACCGGAGCATTGGGAAAGGAGTGCTCATCCAGCTTACAGCCGTCCTCCTCCTCGAATCCATCGAGTCCGTCAAACATGCAGGCCCCTCCGATGGGCAGGAGCCTGATGCAGAAGGTCGTCTCCTTACCCTCTTTTTTGTAGAGGACCGGCCCCATGCCGATGTCGAACTCCCGGACCCGGATCCCGTTCCTGCGGGCAACGGCAAAATGACCGAATTCATGCGAGATGACGATCACGCTGAATATGATTAAGAAGATAATAATACTGATGATCATTTTTGTGTCCTTCCCGGCAGTACATCACAGCCTGCCCAGCAGAAGAAAGGAGAGATAATAGATCATGGGCGCGGTAAAGATCACGCTGTCAAAGCGGTCCATGATCCCTCCATGGCCTGGGATCAGGTTTCCATAATCCTTGATGCCGTGATTGCGCTTGATCGCCGAGGCGGCCAGGTCCCCGGTCTGTCCCAGGATGCTCCCGCAGATGCCGATGATCAGAAAGACTACCATCAGGTTGTCCCCTTGTCCGGTCTTCATGAGCAGAAAGGCGATCAGGCAGCTGACCGCGGCAGAGCCCGCGACTCCGCCGATGGCGCCCTCGATGGTCTTTTTGGGGCTCAGGACAGGCGCCAGCTTGTGGCGGCCGATGGCCATGCCGACAGCCAGGGCGCAGACGTCACTGACCGAGGAGCAGACAAAGATCAGCAGGTAGAGGAAAAATCCATGCGCGAGGTTTCTGGTCCTGCAGACAAAGGAAAGCATGACCGGCACATAGAAAAAGGCCGTGACCGCCCCGGTCGCCGAGGAGGATTTCCTCCGCGGAAAGGTATAAACGTAGACGCCCATGGTCAGGAGAAAGTCCGCCGCGAGCAGGATGATGGTCCAGAAATCGGAGGCGCTGATCATGGCCGGTGTGTTGACAAGCCCGTATCTCCACTCGATCACCATCAGCCCCGCGTAGTAGACGACTGTGAGAAGGAGGCCCGGAACAGCGATCAGGTCCGGTCCCCTGCCTCTTTTTTCCGCAGGCCTTTTCTTTTTGGAGGAAGGCCCCGGGCAGAGCACGGCCGTCAGCTCCAGATAACCGATGATGCTGCAGAGCATGACCGCAATGCAGAGCGGGTAGGACCCGGCAAAGCCCAGAAGGATGATAGCGGCGGCAATGATCAGGCCGCTGATGATTCTTTGTCTCATGTAGATTCCTCATTTCGTCACTGTCCGCGTCCCCCAAAAGGGCCGCGGGCATATACACAGCCGCCGGTCCCGGAGCATTTCGCGGCGGGCTTTAGCGGCGGCAGTGTCCCTCTATTATTCCGTGAGGCCGCCGTAGCGCCGCTCTCTGTGATTGTAGGCATCGATCGCCTTTTCCAGCTCCGCCCGGTCAAAATCGGGCCAGGCCTTGTCCGTGAAATAAAACTCGGAATAGGCCAGCTGCCAGAGCAGGAAATTGGAGATCCGCTGCTCCCCGCATGTCCGGATCAGGAGGTCGGGATCGGGGATCCCCGCCGTATCCAGGCAGTCGCCGAGGACCGTCTCGTCGATCTTGTCGGGATCCGACAAAAGGCCTCTGCGGGCGGCGCGCCGCATGGCGCGGACGATCTCATCGCGGCCCCCGTAATTGATGGCGATCTGAAAGCCGATCCCGGTGTTGGCAGCCGTACCCTCCTCGAGGTCGGCGATCGCCTGCTGCAGGTCCTCGGCCAGCATGCTCTTGTCCCCGATCACACGCACGCGGACATTGTTTTTGGTACACTTGGCCAGACTGCTCTTCATGTACCTCCGGAGCAGGTTCATCAGGGTCTTGACCTCGGCCGCGGGCCGGGACCAGTTCTCGGTTGAAAAGGCATAGACCGTCAGATAGCGGATGCCCAGATCATCGGCGTCCTCCAGGATCTGTTCGACGACCTTGGCCCCCTGGGAATGGCCATAGGTGCGGGGCATGCCCCGCTTTCTGGCCCACCGTCCGTTGCCGTCCATAATGATCGCTACGTGGGTGGGGATCCTGATCTCCTGACCGGCATTGGCGTCATTCATTTTACTCATCAATCTTCCTCCAGAAAAGAAAGCAGGAATAAGGCCCTGCGAACAGGGACCTTTCAACTAAGGTTTTTGCGCTGAAACACACGCAAAAACGCTTTGAATTCGAAGTGGTCTGCACTCCGGTTTTCGTCCTGTCCCTGTCCAGTCCCCGGAGTCTGCCGCGGACCGGGGAAACAGACATAACGAACAAATACCCGCAGCAGGTGCCCCGGCGTCCTGCAAACGGACGTAGGGGACACCTCCTGCGGGTCCGGACATTTCCATGTTACAGTCTCATTCAGCGGCCCACCCGCCGTCACTGATGGACAGGCTGCGTCAGACAGTCATGATCTCCTTGGTCTTTTCTTCGATCGCCTTGTCGATCTTCTTGACAAATTTATCCGTCACCTTGCCCAGCTCATCCTGAAGCTCGGAGACCACGTCCTCGGAGACATCCTCGCTCTTTTTGAGCTTTTTGAAGGCCTCGTTGCCGTCGCGGCGGATATTGCGGAGCGCGACCTTGGCGTCCTCTCCCATCTTCTTGACATCCTTGGAGAGCTGCTTGCGGCGCTCACCGGTCAGCTCCGGAAAGACCAGGCGGATGGAAGCTCCGTCCGTGGAGGGATTGATCCCGATGTCAGAGGCAGCGATGGCGCGGCTGATCTCCTTGACCATCTTCTTCTCCCAGGGAGAGATCTGGATGATCCTGGCCTCCGGGACAGAGACATTGGCCAGCTGCTGGATCGGTGTCGGGGAACCGTAATAATCCACCCGGATCTTGTCCAGTACGTGCGGGTTGGCACGTCCCGCGCGGACGGCCTGAAGGTCAGTCTCCAGATGAGACAAGGTCTTTTCCATCTTCTGTTCGTAAGGCGTGACTCTCTCGCTGCTCATGATCATAACCCCTTTCTGACATTTGCCCGGCTGCGGGCACCCTGCCCGCGCCTCCTGTTTTTTTCATTTCTGTTATAAACGAATTTAATGATTGTGGTCTGTCACCTTACGCGCCCTGATCCCGCGGGGATCCATGAGGCTGTAAAAGGCAGTTTCGAAATTCGTTTATCATATATTCTGATAAGAACGTCAGCCATCAGGCTGTGATGGTCGTTCCTTCAAAATCGCCGATTGCCGCGCGCACGATGCTCTGGTCACCCTGAAGGGCGAACACACGCATCTCCATCCCGTTCTCCTTTGCCAGGACGGAGGAAGTCATGTCCACTGCCTGGAGGTTGCGCTCCACGACCTCCTCATAGGTCAGGCGGTCGAAGCGCTTCGCGTCGGGATTCTTGGCCGGGTCGCTGTCATAGACGCCGTCCACATTTTTGGCCATGAGGATCATATCGGCATCCACCTCGACGGCGCGCAGAACGATCCCTGTATCCGTGGAGAAATAGGGATGGCCGGTCCCTCCTGCAAAGAACACGATGATCCCGTCTTCAAAGCACTCCACAGCCCTGTCCTTGGAGAACAGCTCCGTGAAGGCCCCGCAGACAAAGGGGGTCATCACCTTAGTGCGGAGGCCCGCTCCCCGGAAGATCTCGGAGACATACAGACAGTTCATGACCGTGGCCAGCATGCCAATCTGGTCGGATTTGACCCGGTCGATCTCATTGCCGGTCCGTCCGCGCCAGATATTGCCGCCGCCGGTGACGACCGCGATCTGGTGGCCCGCGTCATGGAGAGTCTTTACCTGCTGCGCGATCCCGGCGATCACCTTTTCGTCATACAGTCTGACCGCTCCCTTTTCATTGCGCATATTGCCGTCATTTTCACCCGCCAGCGCCTCGCCGGAGAGCTTCAGGATAATTCTGCTCATAATATTATGTCCTCCTTTAGGAGCTGTCACGAAATTAACTGTGCAGCCTGCGCAGAATGGTTTTTTGAGAACAAGGAAGAAAACGCAGTCGTACCGGGGTACGGCGAGGATTTCTGACGAAGTTATCGAAAAACCAGGCGGGCAGGATGTACAGATTAATTCGTGATAGATCCTTACTGTCCGTCATCCGGAATAGACCCCCGGTCCATCCGGACGCACAGTAAAAGAATCTTTGCTAATCAGTATATCATTACAAATGCAGGCATGCAAGGATGCCTGCATTTGTTACACTCTTACAATTAAGTTCCGCTTCCCCCTGAAAAGGGGCACATGGTTTCCCTGTTTATTTCTGGGAAGCCCGCTTGCGGAGTCTGGCATCCAGGATCTTCTTGCGCAGGCGCAGGTGGTGGGGAGTGACCTCCAGAAGCTCATCCGTGTCCACATACTCGATGGCCTGCTCCAGGCTCATGATCCTGGGCGGGACCAGGCGGAGGGCCTCGTCGGCGCTGGAGGACCTGGTGTTGGTCAGGTGCTTGGTCTTGCAGACATTGACATCGATATCGACGGCCTTGCTGGACTGGCCCACGATCATGCCCGTGTAGACCTCCTCGCCGGGTCCGATGAACATCTGGCCGCGGTCCTGGGCCCCGAAGAGGCCGTAGGCCACTGCCGTGCCGGACTCAAACGCGATCAGGGACCCGGTCTTGCGGTAGGAGATGTCCCCCTTGTAGGGCGCGTAGCTGTGGAAAATGGTATTCATGATCCCGTTGCCCTTGGTATCCGTCATGAAGTCGCCGCGGTAGCCGATCAGGCCCCTGGAGGGGATCATGAAGGTCAGGCGGGTGTAATTGCCCTGGATGGCTGTCATATTGACCAGCTCGCCCTTGCGCTCGCCCAGCTTCTGGATGACATTGCCGGCGAACTCCTCGGGGACATCGATGATGCACTCCTCGATGGGCTCCAGTCGCTTGCCGTTTTCATCATATTTATAGATGACCTCGGCCTTGCTGACCGAAAACTCATAGCCCTCGCGGCGCATGGTCTCGATCAGGACGGACAGGTGCAGCTCTCCGCGTCCGGAGACCTTGAAGGACTCGGTCGTATCCGTGTCCTCGACCCGGAGGGAGACGTCGGTGTTGAGTTCCCGGTAGAGCCTGTCGCGGAGGTGGCGGCTGGTCACATATTTGCCGTCCTTGCCCGCCAGAGGGGAATCATTGACGTTGAAGGTCATGGCGATGGTGGGCTCGGAGATCTTCTGGAAGGGGATGGCGGAGGGATTCTCCGGCGCGCAGAGGGTGTCTCCGATGTGGAGGTCATCGATGCCGGAGATGGCCACGATCGACCCGATCTTCGCCTCCTGGACCTCGACGCGGCGCAGGCCCTCGAACTCATAGAGCTTGCTGACCTTGACCTTCCTGTGGACCTCAGGATTATGGTGGTTGACGATGACGCACTCCTGGCCGGACCGGATGGTCCCGTTGTCCACCTTGCCGACGCCGATCCTGCCGACATATTCGTTGTAGTCGATGGTGGAGATCAGCATCTGGGTGCCGGCCTCGGGGTCGCCCTCCGGGGCGGGGATATAGTCGATGATGGTCTCAAAGAGGGGCTTCATGCTGGCGCCCGGGCTCCCCAGATCCAGGGTGGCGATACCGGATTTGGCCGAGGCAAAGACAAAGGGACAGTCAATCTGCTCATCGCTGGCCCCCAGGTCCATCAGAAGCTCCAGAACCTCGTCGATGACCTGGGTCGGCCTGGCGCCGGGCCGGTCGATCTTGTTGATGCAGACGATCACGGGAAGGTCCAGGGCCATGGCCTTGGAGAGGACGAAACGGGTCTGGGGCATGGGGCCCTCGAAGGCATCCACGACCAGGACGACTCCGTTGACCATCTTGAGGACACGCTCCACTTCCCCGCCGAAATCCGCATGGCCGGGAGTATCGACGATATTGATCTTGATCCCCTTGTAATTGACGGCTGTATTTTTGCTCAGGATCGTGATCCCGCGCTCCCTCTCGAGGTCATTGGAATCCATGACCCTCTCCTGGACCGCCTGGTTTTCACGAAACACACCGCTCTGCTTCAGCAGACCGTCGACCAGGGTCGTCTTGCCGTGGTCGACATGGGCGATGATGGCAATATTTCTGACGTCTTCTCTTTTTTGTATCATGAACAATCCACCTCTTCTTCTGTCCTGAAAATTCTGTGATATACAAAGGCCCCGGCCACAAAAAAAACAAATCCGGGGATTTTTTACACTAATCTCAATCCCGCAGTATAACATTGAAAAAAAACCTGCGCAACCTCGAATATATATTGCACGCAATGAAATTATTCTTGACAATACATCCATGCGGTATTATGATTACCAAAACGCATTGTTAGCACTCTCCGATGTCGAGTGCCAACAGTCGTTTCCCAAGGATTCACGCTCCCGTAATTTCAGTCTAAATAAGGAGAAGATATATGACAGTTGTACCTGTATATAATGTGATCGTCGTTCCGGACTCCAATATCTTTTTCGCGATCGACGCCTATAAGAAGATGACCGGCCGCGCTCCCTTCGAGGGCGAGAAGGTCATCCTCATGATGCTTCACGAGAATGACAGCCGCGAGGACCTGGAGAAGGACAGCTTCTATCCGATCGGTGTCTCCGGTGTCATCACCGAGGTCAATGCCGGCGGTTATCTGGTCATCCGCACGCACGGCAGGGTCCAGTTCGATGAGATCACGGTCTACAGCGACCACACCATCGAGCTCTCCGTATCCCGCAAGCCCGATGAGGAGGACCTGGATCCCGCCTACGAGGCAGAGCGCCTCGAAAAGCTCAAGAAGGTCGTGATCGAGTACACCTCCCAGTTCCAGTGGGGGGCCCTGACCCGGGCCTATGCCGAGCAGTGGACCACCATCGGCGAGATCGCTGCCATCATGTCCCCCTGGCTTGGCATCAGCAATGAGGAGCGCTACGCCCTCCTGGCCGAGGATTCCAAAAAGGCCCGGAGCGAGGCCATGGAAAAGATCCTCTATGAGAACCTGGAACAGTTCCATGTCAACAATGAGGCCCGGAACGCCCAGGAGGAGGGCTACCAGAAGGTCTACCGCGAGCAGGCCATCAAAAAGCAGATCGAGTATCTCCAGAAAGAGCTCGACGAGATGCATCCCGAGAATATCACGGATGTCCGCCGCTTCCAGGTCAAGATCGAGGAATCCGGCATGAACGAGACCGCCCGCAAGGAGGCGGAAAAGGTCCTCAACCGCTACAAGCAGGAGGGCCAGAACAGTCCGGAATCCGGTATGCTCTACGATTATCTGGACTTCATCACCGGCCTTTCCTGGAAGAACGAGGACGCCCAGGAGATCGACCTCGACGAGGCCGAGGCCGTTCTGGAGGAGGACCACTTCGGCCTGAAAAAGGTCAAGGAGCGCATCATCCAGCAGATCGCCGTGATGAACCTCAAAAAGCAGCAGTCGGGCTCCATCCTCTGCTTTGTCGGCGCCCCCGGAACGGGCAAGACCAGCATCGGCCAGAGCATTGCAAAAGCCCTGCACCGCAAGTATTCCCGCGTCAGCCTGGGCGGCGTCCGCGACGAGGCCGATATCCGCGGCCACCGCAGGACCTATATCGGCGCCATGCCCGGCAGGATCATGGACGGCATCCAGAAGAGCGGCGTCTCCAACCCGGTCATGGTCCTGGATGAGATCGACAAGCTGTCCGTCTCCTACAACGGAGACCCCGCCAGCGCCCTGCTGGAGGTCCTGGACCCCGAGCAGAACAACACCTTCACTGACCATTACATGAACGCGCCCTACGATTTGTCCAACGTCCTCTTTATCTGCACGGCCAATACCCTGGAGACCATTCCGGAGCCCCTGCTCAACCGCATGGAGGTCATCCAGTTCCAGGGCTATACGGCGACAGACAAGCTGCAGATCGCCAAGCGCCACCTTCTGCCCAAGGCCCTGCAGACCGTCGGCATCGAGGCGGACCAGATTGAGCTCTCCGATGAGATGATCCGGACCATCATTTCGGATTACACCCAGGAGGGCGGCGTCCGCGGCCTCCGCAAGAGGATCGAGACCCTCTGCCGGGCCGCAGCGGTCCAGATCGTCCGCGGCAAGGGAGATAAGGTGACCGTCACCGCCGATAATCTTCGCGATTACCTGGATATGCATCCGGTCTACCACAAAAAGGTCAAGGAGAGCGCCCGCCCCGGCATCGTCACGGGCCTTGCCTGGACTGCAGCCGGCGGTGAGATCCTCTATATCGAGACCCTCTTCACAAAGGGCAAGGGCGATATCCTGATCACGGGCCAGCTGGGCGATGTCATGAAGGAATCCGCCAGGATCGCCGTGACCCTGGTCAAGTCCCTCTTCCCGGACAAGGCTGAGGTCTTTGAAAACAACGACCTCCACATCCATGTGCCGGACGGCGCGACCCCCAAAGACGGCCCCTCCGCCGGCATCACGCTCACGACCGCCCTCTCCTCCCTGCTCACAGGGATCCCCGTGCCTCCCAATATCGGCATGACCGGCGAGGTCTCCCTCCAGGGCGGCGTCAATCCCATCGGAGGACTCCCCGAAAAGCTCCTGGCTGCCCAGCGCGCCGGTGTCAAGCGGGTCTTTATCCCTGCCGACAATGTGGATGACCTGCGGGATGTCCCCGAGGAGGTCAAGGAAAATCTGGAGATCACCCCTGTCGAGGAGGCCGTCCAGGTCCTCCGCACACTGGGGATCCTGCATCAGGATTAAAAGACCGGAATCAAAATACCGGGATCAAAAGATCAGGACCAGAAAGTCAGACCGGTCATCAGAAACAGAAAAGACATGAAACTGATACAGAAGAAAAGATAAAGAGAGGTCCGGAGGCTGCCAGCTGCAGCTTCCGGACCTCTCTTCGTCGTTCCGACCGACTTATCCTTTACATTTGATACATTGTCTTTGCGAAGGGCTTGAGCAGGAAGTAGAACCTGCGGCCCTTTTCCTTGCCATAGTGCTTCTGAAGCGCATAGCGAAGGGAATTCAGATTGTTGAGTTTTTCTCTCACATTCAGAAGGTATTCAGAAATGTCAGAAGGGTACTCGCCCGAATAGTCGCTGCGGGCGAAAATGATCTCGCAGTAGTAGGAAAACTTCTGCGCCAGATCAGGCTTGAGCACGGGAAGGCTGCGGGTATTGTTCTTGATGGAGAGATAAATCTCCTTTCCCTGATCCCCGTAGAAAGTGGCGAGCTGGTTGTGGAGCTCTGCCAGATTGTCAGCGCCGATGCAGGCGACGATCCTGGCGATCTCCTCATCCCCCGGGACTTCCTCCACCTGGAGGGAGCCGGTCTTTTCCCTTGCGGGTTCCGCTCCTTTTTTCTCAGAGACTTCTTCGGCCTGCGGGTCCGCCGTGTCCCTGGCAGGGCTCTCCGCGCTGTCGGCGGCTGTCTCTGCCTTTTTGGAACCTGACCTGGTCCTGCGGGACCTGGAACGTCTGGATTTGGACCGGTGCTTGTCGCCGGCTTCCTGGTCCGGTTCCCCGCCGTCCGCCTCATTCACGGTTTCCGCCTCCGGAACCTCTGCAGTCTTTTCCTGAAGGGCTGCAGCGGGCTCAGCGGCTTCAGCTGCCTGCTCAGGCACTGCGGGCTCAGCGGCTTTGCTTTCCCCGGACAGATCCTCTGCAGTCTCAAGGGGAGCCGCCTGGCTGTCAGCCTCTTCCGGCTCTTCTGCTGCCTCTTGGTCCGGGCTTTCCGCCAAAGCTTCCTGCGCGGATCCTGCAGCTTCGCTCTCCTCGGAGACCTGCTCCGCCTCAAGTGCGGGCTCTGTCTGAGAGAGTTCTTTCAGAGAAAATTCTATCTGAGAGAATTCATTCTCTTCCCGCTCTTTCAGGCCGCCATCCGTCTCTTCCTGCTCACCGTCGTCTCCCTGACCCGGCACAGGTGCCTGGTCTGCTTCAGAGGCCTCCTCTTCCCCGGGATCATAAGACTCCGGACCGTCATCGGACCAGTCCTCCGGATCCTCCAGGCTGTCCTCTTCTTCCGTCTCCGGATCATCATAGAGATCCCCTTCCTCAGCCTGGTCCCTCTCCTCTTCGGCCGGATCCGCCTCAGCGTAATCCTCCTCCGGATCGGGCATGGCTGCCGCTTCCGCGTCTCTGAGACTGGGTCTGGATGTTCTGGGATCCTGATCGTCCTGGGCGGGAGCAGCTTCCACAGCTGCCGTCTCAAGGGCCTCCCCGGTCTCCGGATCCATATCCGCATGGTCCCTGACCGGGACTTGGTCATGCCTGTGCCCCGATGCTTCCGAGAGATCCTCTCTGAAGCGGCGCTCGAGATTTTTGCATTCCTTTCCCGTGATGCGTTTGACCGATTTTTTGTTGCGTCTCCAGTATTTTACCGCCGCGTCGAAGCCGGTATCATTTGTGACGATCACAAACCTCCCGTCCTCGTCCTTGCCGATGCGGTATCCAAGATCGGACACGAGCTGGAAATCCAGAGCATTCGTGCCTTCATAGCACCTGATGAAGGTCACCTTTCTGTCTGATTCCTTGAGCCTGATCAGACTGTCATAGCTCATATGCGGGCTGTTTCTGGTATAAAAAACGATCAGCTCCGTCTTTTCTGCAGGCAGTTCAAGGAGGGGGATCCAGAAATCCCCGACATTTTCACTGTCAATTAAGTACTGTACTGTCATACACAATTCCTGATCGGTCGGAACAGGGAAATTATAGCATGGACCGGGCCCACGGCGCAACTTCACTTATAGCAGTACCCCGTGCCTTCATTCCTGCGTTACTGTACACGCCCCCTCGAAGGGCGTGAACATGGAAGGGCAGAAATGAGGGCACGGGGTACTGTAAATTTACTCCATATGGACGTGGACCTGCGGGAAGGGAATATCGATGCCGTTCTCATCAAAGCGCAGCTTGATGGCCTCCGTCACCTCCCATTTGGCCTTCAAAAAGGAATCCGACGGGACATAGCAGTAGAGCCCGATGTTGACGGAACTGTCCCCCAGGCTGTCCACAAAAATACTGGCCTCCGGCTCCGGGAGGACCAGGGGGTTGTCATCGCAGATCTGCTGCAGGATCTTCTTGGCCAGCCGTATGTCCGCGGTGTAGCTGATCCCGGTGATGATCTCAAGCCTGCGGATGGGATTCTCTCCGCAGTTGGTGACGGCGCAGTTGGAGATCATGCTGTTGGGGATGGTCAGGATCCGGTTGTCCTTGGTCGTGATCGTCGTGTAGACAAGTCCGATCATGGAGACTGTCCCCTCGCCGTAGTCACAGATGATATAGTGTCCCACCCGGAATGGATGCATGAGCAGCAGGAGGATCCCGCCGGCCACATTGGACAGGCTTCCCTGAAGGGACATGCCGACAGCCAGCATGAGAGTGCCCAGGACCGTGACGATCGAGGCCGTATTGACGCCCAGCTGGCCCAGGATCATAAAGATCAGGATGATATGCAGGATGATATCCAGGGCCGATCCCAGGAACCGAATCAGGCCGACGTCGGCCTGGGTCCGCTCCAGGGTCTTTTTCAGCATACCGTGGAGCAGGCTGATCAGCTTTCTGCCCACAATCAAAATGACCAGACAGACGACTATATTAAAGGCCAGAGACCGGATCCCCGGCAGGAGCTCATCCATGATCGTCTTCATATTTGAGACGGAAAGGTCGGAAGGCTCGATGGGCTCCAGGTCCTCCAGCTTTTCGATCGGATTGGATTCCATGGCCGTCGTGATCAGACCGGGCCATCCTGCCCGTCCGGCCGCCCGAAACAGGCCTGTCAGACCAGGTCCGCCGGTCAGACTTGCCAGGCCGCTTTTCATCAGATTACAAATCAAGGCTCACTCCTTCCTGCCTCTCAAAAATCCGTGATCCGCATCCGCCTGTCAGGCGCCGATCGCTTTTTTGATCGCGGCAAGAAGGTCGTCGTATTCCTCGAAGGCCGGAAGGTCCGGATTGTCCCTGCGGATCTGGTCCGTGCTGCGGAAGAGGAAGCCGTCCTTGCCGGCCCGGATCATGGCCAGGTCGTTGTAGCTGTCGCCGATCCCGATCGTCTCAAATCCGACCGACTGGAGGGCGCGGACCGTGGAGAGCTTGGAGTTGGCCACGCGCATCTTGTGGCCGATGATCTCACCGTCCGGAGCCACCACCAGGGAATTGCAGAAGAGGGTGGGCCAGCCCAGCTTTTTCATCAGGGGCTTCGCGAATTCCGTAAAGGTATCGCTGATGATGACGGCCTGGGTCAGGCTGCGAAGCTCATTGAGAAATTCAAGGGCCCCCGGGAGCGGATCGATCTTTTCGATCGTCTCCTGGATCTGGGGAAGCCCCAGTCCGTGTTCATGCAGGATAGCGCGGCGAAATGCCATCAGCTTATCATAATCGGGCTCGTCCCGGGTCGTCCTTTTCAGCTCCGGGATCCCCGTCACCTCCGAAAAAGCGATCCAGATTTCAGGTACCAGTACACCTTCCAGGTCCAGACAGACTATATGCATCTCTTGAGTTCCTTTCTTTCACTTATCTGAGGGCCGCGCGCCCTTCCCCTCCCGGGGATGCCGCGGCGCAAAAAAGGTCCTGCGGAAGGCCGGTCTGCACTGTATCAAAATAAAGTGCAGGTCCCCGCAGTTCCAGAATGTTGATATGATCTTTTCTATGGTAGCATGGAAAAACCATTTTTTCAAACATATTAAAGGAGCCGGCAGCTGGCTGCCGGCCCCTGAAAGGACGATCTTTTTACTGGTTCTGCCCCTCTTTCCTGAGGGCGTCGGTGATGTCCCGGGGGATGGTAAACTCGACTGTCCCCATATACATGGGGGCGACCTCCATCTCGTCAAAGCAGACCACCAGGTCTCCCCTGTCATTGAAATAGAAGTCCTGATCGGGACGGATCAGACTGAAATCTGAGTCCGGATCCTCCTCCGAATCGATCCAGTACTGGACATCCGGATCCGCCGCCATCCGGTCCTTCATCTGGCTGATGATATTTTCACTGATGGGTGTGATGTAGTCGATATCACTGCCGAACCAGGACTCCAGGGTCGTCCGCTCTCCGGTCTTTTTATTGATCACAAAATGGTCGGTCTGCTCCCAGCCGTCCGCGGAGGCCGTAAAGGTGTTGACCGCCACACAGAGCCAGTCTGCGGAATCCGTCACCGTCTCATGGGTAAAGCGCAGGGTCATATAGCCGTGCTCTCCGGAAATGCCCTTTTCAAAATCGGCTATGGCGGCCCGGGCCTTGTCCCGGACCTCCTCTGTGACCTGTGCGGCTGTCAGGACAGCCTGTATGGAGGCATCCTCCGCCTCCTCCGAAGACGCGCCCGCAGCAGACTCATCATCCTCTGACGGCTCATCCAGTTCATACTCTTTGGCGGATTCGGGAGAGAGCTCCTCCACAGTGCCGGCCAGGACGCTGACTCCGCAGGTCCTGCTGACCCGGCTGCCGGCATCGCCGTCTTTTATAGATGTCTCATCCGCGGGGCCCGGTTCTTCGGAACTCTGCTCTGCAGGGCTCAGCTCTGCGGAACTCTGCTCCGCGAGGCCCGTTTCTTCGGAACTCTGCTCTGCGGGGCCCGGTTCTGCGGCGCTCTCCTTCTGGAGGCTCTGCTCTTTGGAGCTCTTTATTTCGGAATCAACCTCTTCGGAGCTCTCCCCGCCGCCCTTTGCCGAGACGATGGCCGGCTCCTCCACATAGGCGTCCGACCGCTCATCTGCATGCTCATAGCTGCGCACAGTGACCATGCGGAAATACCTGCCCAGGACAGGGATCCCCCCAAAGGCAGATGCGGCGCCGGGGCTCAGGTTGGGCAGCAACAGGGAGAGGCACAGGACCGCCGCGGCCGGGGCCGCCCAGCGCTGGAGCCTGAACAGGCTTCTTTTGGCGCGGGAAGGCCTTTGGGAAGCCTTTTTGAAAACCTGCTCTTCGGTCTCCTCACCGGCAGGGTCCGCCTCCGGCATTCTGCCCGCCTCCTCTATGTACTGGTCCCGGATCCCGCTCATGGCCTCCAGTAAATCATACTTATCCATCACATTAATCCCTCTTTTTCCAGATGTTTCTGAAGCGACCGCCTCATGCGCAGCAGCGTCACCTTGACGTCGCTGGTGCCGAGCCCGTACATTTCGGCGATATCGACCACCGGATCCATGTAAAAATACCTTCTCACGAAAAGCTTTCTCTGTTTTTCGGAAACCGTGTCGAGATATTCATTGATGGCCTTTTCCAGCGCCTTGCGGTCCACGGTCTCCGAGACATTGTCCGAGGAGCAGGATGCGCACTCCCCCAGTTCATCCAGAGATTCCGAGAGGCGGTCGCCGGTCCTCTTGAGCGCGTGCCCGGCCCGGTATCTGGAGATCGCCAGGTTTCTGGTGATCCGGCCCAGAAAAGCGCTCAGGCAGTCGGGCTTCGCGGGAGGGATGCTGTTCCAGGCACCCAGCCAGGTGTCGTTCAGGCACTCCTGCACATCCTCCTCCACGCCCAGAATGTTGTAGGCGATCGTGCGGCAGTAGCGGCCGTAGGCGGCCTCCGTCATGGTAATGGCACTCTCATCTCTGTTCCAGAACAGATCTATGATCTTTTTATCGTCCATTTGGTCTCTTCTCTTCTCCGGTGCGCCTTCTGAAAAGACGCTCTTACTTATAATAAACGGCATTCATCAGCGGAGGGTTACACTGACCTCGTAGTCCTTCTTCCCGTTCCCCGTGACTGTGATCGTTCCGTCCTCTGAGGTCCGGTAGACATCCACATCCTCTTCCTCCAGCTTTTTGAGCACTTTGGGGGAGGCATCCTCGTCCAGGCTGTCCGTGATCACGGCGATCTTCGGAGAGACCGCCTCGATCATGTCCGCGCTGTTTTTTTCCTTTTTTCCGTGGTGGGGGAGCTTGAGCAGGTCATACTCCCGGCTGCTCTCCTCCAGCCAGACGTCGATCGCGTCCCGTTCTATATCGCCCGGCAAAAACCAGGAGTCCTCCCCGTAAAAGGCCTCGACTGTCAGCGAGGCGTCGTTGTCGTTTTCCTCCAGCGGGTCATAGGGGACCAGGGCGGGATTGATCCTGATCTCCAGGCCGCCCAGGGCCAGGTTCTGTGCGGACTCGACATTGACGGCATGCAGCCCCTCCGACTGGATCAGGGCCAGCAGGGGCCCGCTCTTGTCCGCTTCCCCCTCGTAGTCAGGCAGGTAGATGGTGTCCGCCGGGACCTGGTTCAGGATCCTTTCGGCCCCGCCCACATGGTCCTTGTCGTAGTGGGTGATGATCGCCGCGTCCAGCTTCTCCACGCCGCGGTCCTTCAGCTCCTCCAGGACCTGGTCCGCGGTCTCCGCATAGCCGGTGTCCAGGAGCAGAAAGTGGTCCTCACAGTGAAAGAGGATGCAGTCTCCCTTTCCCACATCAAAAAAGACCGCCTCCATCGTTCCGTCCGCCAGGGGGGCCGCAGCAGCCGCAGGTGCCTGGCCCTGTGCGCCGGCAGATCCCGTGGTCTTCGCCTTCCCGCAGCCGGCAGCCAGCACAAGAGCCAGCAGCACTGACAGAATCATGTTTATCCTTTTGCGTCTTCTCTTTTCTGTCATCTGTTCCGCCTTTCCTCCAAAGTCATTCCTTTTCCAGTCTTCCACACCATGCCGGAGCACGTAAGTGCGCAGGCATGGCCAGCAGGTCTCCCGGGAGCCCGCGCGCCTTGCTCTATCATAGACAGAATCTGTGTATAGGCTGTGAATAAAACGTTACATGTCAGAGCCCCCTCGATGGGCATGGAGATGAAAAGAAGGCTGTACGCGTCTTCCGCATACAGCCTTCCGGCAGCCCCCTCCGGGGCGGTTTCTGTAGAAGGGATACAAGCGCTGCCGTCACCGGTTCCCGAGTCCCGCCGGCAGCAGCTGTCCTCAAAAGCATGGGCCGGTCAGAGCCGGATCAGTCCCTCTTGACGGTCGCTCTGGCATTTTTGACCAGGGAATTCATCTCTGCCAGGGCCTTCTTCAGACGCTCGCTGTCGTACTCGTCTGCGAGCAGGGCGCGGTAGATGACGGCCGCCTGCTGCTGCAGCGTGCCTTCAATGCCTGCCCCGATGCCGACCAGGCGAAGGTCGCCGTTGCTCTGCTCGTCATAGAAGGCGACGTCGGGAAGATCATCCTGGGATGTGTCCATGAAATACAGGTTAAATTCATTATCCCCGGTCAGGTCGACAGCCATTGTGTCCACTCTTCCGTCTCCGACAGAATCCATGAGACCGAGATCTACCTTTCTATCTGCATCCAGATCAAGAAAAATCTCATCCTTCTTGCTGGTGAGAATCATCTTGCTGAGTGTGGGGTCTTCCTTCATTCTTGTCTTGATTTTTGCGATAGCAGTCATAAAATAATACCTCCCTCACTTCCGGCCGCCTCCGGTCGTCCGGATCCTGAAAACCGGCCGGTTTTGTCATTGCTTTTACTATTGTATAACTAATCCGCATATTAGTCACGGATTTTCTTATTTATATTTGCAGCCCCTTATTTCCGGTCCAGCCATGGCGAATCCGACTGGTTTTTATGTCAACAGCGCAAAAGCCCGGGGCAGCCGGCTGCAGGGCGCGGATCTGTAAAGCTGAAGTGTAAAACCCCGGGTTTTTGCGTTGGAAATCACGCAAAACGCCTCGCGTTTCAGGTTGGCCTGAGCTGTAACCCTGTGTCATAAAAATGCCGGCAGGGCCGCGACAGCATTTGTCTAAACAGCCAATCATTGATATAATAAATTCATGCGAAAGACCCGGACCGCATCCGTTTTTCACGGCATGACCGGGTCCTCAGAAGTGCGTAAACCGTGACTTTCCGCGGGAGCCGGATCCTCTCTTCCGGCCGCCGGCAAGAAGAATAAAAACAGGTGCATCCGTTATGCTGCAGCAGAACATTTCTCAGTCGCAACAGCAGATCCTGTCTGTGGATCAGCGACAGTCTCTCCAGATCCTGGCCTATAACAATCAGGAGCTGGATTCCTTTCTCACCGAGGAGTATATGCAGAATCCTCTTCTGGAGTGCATGCGGGACAAGCAGTCCGAGATCATTGACTCCCTGGACGGGCATTACGAAAATGCCAGTTCCTACAAGGACCATTATATCCGCTATGAGGACGAGGATACCGACAGGAGGGGGGATATCCGGGCCGCCGAGCCGCCGGCCCTCAAGGAACAGCTCAAAGGCCAGCTCAGGATCCGGGATTACAGCCCTGAGGAATGGGACCTGATCGACTATCTGATCGATTGTCTCGATGAGAAGGGCTTTTTCCATTACAGCCCCGAGGAGATCGCCCGGTCCGGCGGCTATCCCGTCGAATCCGTCCGCAAATGCCTCGAGGATCTCAAGGAGCTCGAGCCAGCCGGCATCTTTTCCTCTGATATCGCGGAATGTCTGCTCCGCCAGCTCAGAAAGGACGACCCGGAGGATCAGCTGCTGATCAGGATCATCTCGGACCACCTGCAGGACCTCCTGCAGGGCAATCTGAGCGCGATCACGCGCTCTCTCAAGATCACGACCGCCAAATGCCGGGCCTGCATCCAGCGGATCGGCGAGCTCAATCCCCGTCCCATCATGAATACGGAGACCGGTCATACGGGATATATCGTCCCGGACATCCTGGTCAGCCGGGACAACGGCAGCTGGACCGTGACCCTCAACGACAGCTGGATGGGCGAATACAAATTCAACGATTACTACATCCACATGATGCAGACCGCCACCGATCCGGAGCTCCGGGAATATTTCCGTGTAAAGCTGGAGAGGGCCAGGCTGATCGTCACCTCCATAGAGAGGAGGCGGGACACGATCATCCGCATCGTCAGGGCCGTCCTGGACTACCAGAGTGACTTCTTCCTGGAAAACGGGAGCCTCCTGCCCATGACCATGGACCAGATCGCCAAAAGCCTGGATATCAGCACCTCCACGGTCAGCAGGGCCATCCGCAACAAATATATCCAGTACAGGCGGCCTCTCCTGCTCCGGGACCTCTTCTCGGCGCCTGCCTCCTCTGACACAGATGTATCCGCCGACAGCGTCCGCGGCCTCATAGAGGAGATGATCCGCCGCGAAGATCACAGCAGGCCCCTGAGCGACGACAAGATCGCAAGCTCCCTCAAGGAAAAAGGCATCTCCATTTCCAGGAGGACTGTCGCCAAATACAGGCAGCAGATGGGGATCCCGGATTCCAGGCTCCGCGCCTACCTTTAAAAAACAGACACAGCTGCTCACCCGGTGGACAGCTGTGTTTTTTATTTCATTTTTCATCGGAAATTGCAATCTCCGGTGAGGTAAAGCCCACCGGCAAACCTTTGGTTCATTGGATGCAGCACCCGCCTTCAACGGTCCTGCCGTCCCTCATTTCTTCCTCTGAGCACTGTGTAAAAGGCCGCGGCCGCGATCGCGGTCAGGGCTGCGGCCCAGGCCGGGGTGCAGATGGTCCGCCAGGCTCCGGTCCTGTTCAGGAGGAGGATCAGGAGGTTGCAGGCTCCGTGCAGCCCCGCGGGCACAGCCGGACGGCCCGTCCATATATAGGCCAGGGCAAACACCAGGCCCATGATCATGGCATAGACCGCTTGGACCAGGGATCCGTGGTAGGCGCCGAAGAGGGCCGACGAAAAAAAGACCGCCGGCCAGAGCCCCAGGGTCCTCTCCAGCCTGGACAAAAGGATCCCGCGGAAGATCCCCTCCTCGATCAGGGGAATACAGACTCCGAAGACCACTGCCTCCACGGCGAAGCCGGAAAAACCGGGCAGCAGGCCGGTCGCCGGCCCCGCGCTCCCGGCTCCCGCACCGGCCAGGGCCAGGACAATATTGACTGCGGCAGCCAGGGCCATGGTCCCCACCATCAGGACAGGGATCATCCGATCCTTAAGTCGGCCGGAAAGCGGATATCTGGCCGCAAAGGCACAGATCTCCGCGGCAAGGGTCCCGCGCACAAAAAGAAAGCCCGCCGCCGGAGGCAGGAGCTGCGAAAGGCAGGTCCAGAGGCACTTCAGCGTATAGGTCCCGGCAGGGCTGCCGCCGTCTCTGAGCAGGCTTTCCGCCAGAAGGCCTCCTGCCGCCTCCATGACCGCGGAAACGGCCCACAGCATGATCATATAGAGGATCAGAGGACGAAAAACAGAAACGATCTCCCTCAGCTCCATTCTCCCTCGCATGCTCTCAAGACTCCTTCTCTTCCCTCAAAACTCCTGTCAAAACCGGTCAGCCTGAAAAATTGTTTTTTCGCTTTCCGGAAGGATCCACGCTTCCAGAATCTGTATTCCGGACTCCGAAAAGAGGCCCGGTTCCATGATATCAGGGTTCCCGCCCTCCGAAAAAGGGGCCCGGCCTCTGAAAAGAGCCCCGATGCAGATCCTGCACCGGGGCTCCCGATCCTCTATTTTCATTATCATCCCGCTTTAAAAGTCCGAATCCGTCCTCTTAAAGCTGTATAGAGACCACTAAAACCGGATATTATCTGAGCATAGCGCCGCCGATGACCATCATCTGGACCTCGGATGTGCCTTCGTAGATCTCGGTGATCTTGGCATCACGCATCATGCGCTCGATGGGATAATCGCGGGTGTAGCCGTAGCCGCCATAGAGCTGCAGGCAGCGGCGGGTGACATCACTAGCGGTTCCGGCAGCGATCAGCTTGGCCTCTGCAGCCAGGAAGGTGTAAGGCTTGCCCTGGTCGACAGCGTTGGCTGCCTGATAGACCAGCAGTCTTGCAGCGTCGGTCTGAGCCTGCATCTTGGCCAGCTCGAACTGGGTGTTCTGGAACTTGGCGATGGGCTTGCCGAACTGAGCTCTCT
>CAMNFJ010000012.1:0-31085 GCA_946536955.1 uncultured Lachnospiraceae bacterium | reverse complement strand
AGCATATATGCTACGTCAATTCAAAGTAAAGTTATTAATGACGTTTACTATAAAACTCAACCGGACCGGCATCCGGCCGGGACTGACGCCGCCCGGACCGCTTCTCAAAGTCGCCTGAAAACGGAGGAACAGAAAATGCCAGATCAAAAACCCGGAAAAGAAAAGCTTCAGAGCAAAGGGATCGGCCCGGTCTGGGCCGTGCTCCTCGGGATGATGCTCGGCACCACGGTTTCCATCTTTATCAGATATGGAAACGCGCCCGCCCTGGTGCTGGCTGCCTACCGCAAGACGATGGCGGCCGTGATGATGCTTCCGGTCGTACTGCTTTTTTACAGAAAAGAACTGAAGGCCATCCGCCCGGCCACACTTTTGTGGTGCCTGCTGGCGGGGGCCTTTCTGGCTGCCCATTTCGTGACCTATTTCCTGTCTGTGCGCTATACCACTGTCACGGCCTCCAATGTCCTGGCGGGAACGGAGGTCCTGTTCGTCTCGGCCTTCCTTTTTCTGACCGGAAAGGAAAAATACTCCCGGAAAAGCCTGGCTGGGATCGCCATCGCCCTGGCGGGAGGCGTCCTGGTTTCCATCACCTACGGGGACAGCCCGGCTCTCAACGGCCCCTTCGGCAATTTCTGCGGCGTGGCCTGCGCGGCCCTGCTGGCGGCCTATACCCTGATTGGCACTCATGTGCGGCGGACAGACGACCTGTCCAACACAGTCTTTACCTTTATCGCCTAAAGCGCCTCGGCCCTGGTCCTCAATATCATGGTGGCCCTGAGCGGATATTCCTTTACCGGCTACGGGGTCAATAATTATATTTCCGCTTTCGGAATGGCGGTATTCGGCACATTCTGCTGCCACAGCATCTACACCTGGTCCGTCAAATATATCAGTCCGACCCTGCTGGCCATCCTGAAGATTCTGGCCCCCATACCGACCGCTCTCGTGGCCCTGGTCATTCTCGGGGAGGTCCCGACATGGAATCAGATCGCGGGCGGCCTGGTGGTCATCGCCGGCATTATCCTCTATATCCTGGGGACGGAAGAGGGGGCCTGACCGGGTCATCCCGGATTTTTCCGGGATTTTCGCCCGGACAGTTCCCGCAGCCTCCAGAAAAACGCCTTTCCCGTACAGTCTCCGGGAACCGCGGAAAAACGCCTTTCCTGGACAGCCTCTGGGAACCGCGGAAAATGCCTTTCCCGTACAGCCTCCGGACTTTTTTCATTCGGTATTTCACGAAAAAAACGTCAGGCCCTGCCCCGCCGGGAGACAAAGGGGTGCAAAAAATTCTGCATCCCGGTGCAAAATTGCATAGGAATTTTGCACCTTTTCAGGTACAATTTGCAGTTTTGCACCCCTGCAAAAAGAATTCCCCTGTGTGCAAAAATAAAGAATTTCTACCAAAAAAACCGCGTAGTTACGCGGTTTTTTTGCATTTTCTAAAAAAATCTGCAAATCATTTCCGACTTCTGGCACGGCAATTGCTTTTAATAAAGGGCAAAGACAAAACGAGAGGCTCCGGCAGGGGCCGGGGCAGAAAAACAAAGAGACAGAGAAAGAAACAAAGCCCATTACCGAAAGCGGATCCTGTAAACACATTTCCTGAAAAGACAAATCGAAAAGTAAAAAGCCGTAAGAATCAAAAAGGAGGATTTCCATGGCAAAAGAGTATATGAACAGAATCAACAAGCTGCGTGAGAACTACTTCTCCCACCGCATCGAGATGGATATTCTGGATGCCTACTATGTGACACAGGGCTTCAAGGCCACCGAGGGTCAGCCCTGGGCTATCCAGAAGGCAACAGCCATGAAGACCGTCTATGAGAACAAGCCTATCTACATCCAGGACAATGAGCTGCTGGTCGGCGGCGTTGCTTTCAAGCCCCGCGCAGGTATCCTGAATCCCGATTCCGCCTGCTCCGTTATCGAGAAGGAGCTCGACACCATCAGCACCCGCACCTATGATCCCTTCTATCTCTCCGAGGAGAACAAGAAGCTCTTCATGGAAGAGGTCGCCCCCTACTGGCGCGGCAAGTGCGTGCTGGACCGCTGGAATGCCATGATGCCCGATGATGTCCGCACCATGCGCGACGGCGGCATGCTCTATGTCGACAAGAAGTTCGTCCGCGGCTACGGCGAGAACACCCCCGGCTGGAGAACCCTCCTGGCCAAGGGCGTCGGCGGCATCAAGAAGGAAGCCGAAGAGAAGCTGGCTTCCCTGGACGCTGCAGGCGGCGAGGATGTCCTCAAGCAGATGATCTTCTACAAATCCCTGATCATCACCGCGGAAGGCATCATTGCCTACGCAAACCGCCACGCCGATCTGGCTGAGCAGATGGCAGCGGAAGAGAAGGATCCCGTCCGCAAGGCTGAGCTCCTCAAGATCGCCGAGGTCAACCGCTGGGTTCCCGAGCATCCCGCCCGCACCTTCTACGAAGGCCTGCAGTCCATGCTGACCTATGAGTACTGCATCTTTATGGAGCAGAATGCTTCCTCCTACAACCTGGGCCGTATGGACCAGTACCTGATCGACCTCTACAGACAGGACGTCGCAGCCGGCATCCTGACCGAGGACAGCGCACAGGAGCTGATGGACTGCTTCTGGATCAAGATCGCCGAGATGGGCCTCTTCCAGGACGGCGAGTCCGCAGCCTTCTCCGCAGGCTACAACATGACCGTCCAGGTCTGCGCCGGCGGTATCACCAAATATGGCGACGACGCAGTCAACGAGCTGTCCTACATGACCATCCAGGCCACCATGGACACGGCTACCAAAGAGCCCAACATGACTGTCCGCTACAGCATCTCCAAGAACCCTGATTCCTTCCTGCGCAAGGCTGCCGAGTGCATCCGCATGGGCCGCACCATGCCCGCCATCTACCACGACGATGCCGGCATCAAGATGCTGCTCAACAAGGGCATTCCGCTCTCCCAGGCATGGGACTGGACTCCCTGCGGATGTGTCGAGACCAACCTCGAGGGCCGTCTGAAATCCTACACCGATATCGGCGAGATCTCCATGGGCGGTGTCGTGGACATGGTCATGAACAACGGCCGCAGCCGCAAGACCGGCGAGCTCGTCTCCATCGAGACCGGCGATCCCCGCAGCTTCGAGACCTTTGACCAGTTCATGGATGCCATCAAGAAGCAGATCAAGTACTTCGTCCACACCATGGCGACCATGAATTCCTACCTCGACTACCTCAGCGAGAACTACCGCCCCGTTCCCGCCCTGTCCCTGACCTATCCCAACTGCATGGTAACCGGCAAGGACTACGCCAACGGCGGCGCCGAGTTCAACGTCGGCAACGGCATCAACATCATCGGCCAGGCCGATATCATCAACTCCATCGCGGACGTCAAGTACCTGGTCTACGATGAGAAGAAGATCACCATGGACGAGCTCTGCAAGGCTCTCGACGCCAACTTCGAGGGCTACGAGGACATTCAGCAGATGTGCTGGAACGCTCCCAAGTACGGCAACGACGATCCCAGAGCAGACTTCTGCGCGGGCGAGATCTACAACTTCCTGGTCGACGAGATCGAGCAGTATGATTCCCCGTTCGGCAAGCTGACCGCAGGCATGCTGCCCGTCTCCGGCAACGTCCCGATCGGCAAGAGCGTCGGCGCTCTTCCTTCCGGCCGCTATGCATGGGCACCTCTGGCAGACGGCATCGGCGCGACCGGCGGCACGGACGTCAACGGCGCGACCGCACTCCTGAAGTCCATCAGCCACCTGCCTCACGCCCGCTTCACACAGGGCACGCAGATGAACCTCAAGATCGATCCCAAGCTTCTCGCAGGCGAACAGGGTCTGAAGAATATGATGATCATGCTCAAGACACAGTGCTCCCTGGATATCTATCACACCCAGTACAACATCGTGGATCCCGAGGTCCTCACCGACGCTCAGATCCATCCCGAAAACCACAAAGACCTTCTGGTCCGTGTCGCAGGCTACACCGCATTCTTCGTCGAGCTCGGCAAGGACATCCAGGATGACATCATCCAGAGAACAGAGATCGAAAAGTGGGCGTAAGGACAGCTGCCGGCTTTTAGCTGTTAGCTTTTTACCACCGGGTGTCACCGGCTGTCAGTTTTTGAAATCCTGAAAAAGAAAACGTAAACAGCCCTGTCGATAACTGCTTTTGATGAGCCGTGCCGCAGCTTCCGCCCTGTCCCCGACAGAGCCGGGGGATGCGGCGCGGCAAATCAGCTTAACGGATCAACCGTGTCAACAGGCGTAAATGTTTTCAGGCAAGAGTGGGTATTGTATAATATAAAGAGACTATAAATCGACTATTTTTAGACGAAATATTTTTGTATGAAGTATTTCTGAAACAAGAGGAAAGGGTTGCATGATGTATTCGGATAATTATGAAGGCAGAAATCTGCAGGGCATGGTCCTCAGACTGGAAAAGAGTTCGGTCTATGACGGAGAGGGCTTCCGCACAGTCGTCTTCCTCAAGGGATGTCCCCTGCGCTGCCAGTGGTGTTCTACACCGGAGAGTCAGAGCCCTGAGATCGAGACGACACAGGATGGCAAGATTACCTATGGAAAGCTGATGACGGTGGAAGAGGTCCTGGTGGAGGTCCGCAAGGACTCCCTGTTCTACTTCCATTCAGACGGCGGTATGACCATTTCCGGCGGGGAGATCCTGACTCAGCCTGCTTTTGTGCTTGCACTTCTGAGACGGGCGAAATTTGAGGCCATCGATACCTGCATCGAGACGACGCTCTGCGCCGGCTGGGACATCGTGCGGCCTGTTCTCGATGCTGTAGACAATGCCTTTGTCGATCTGAAGTTCGTGACAGAGGAAAAGCACATCGAGTACACCGGCATCTCCAATAAGCAGATCCTGCGCAACCTCCGGACAGCGGGCGCGGGACACCTGGGAGAAAAGCTGATCATCCGCACACCGCTCATTCCCGGAGTCAATGACTCCGAGGAGGAGCTGACAAAGATCGGCCGCTTTGTAGGCAGTCTTTCCCATGTGCATCACATTCAGCTGCTGCCCTACCACAGGCTGGGGACGGACACCTACCGCAAACTGGGCCGCCCTTACCTGCTCGCCGATGTCCAGGTACCGTCCGAAGAGCATATGGAGTGGTGCCGGAGTATCGTAAAGGCCAACAGCGGTATACATGTCATGTAAAAAAACAGTGAGCCAAGGCTCCTGCGGATGCCGCATCCTGAGCGGGCATCTGCAGGAACTTTGCGCGTGTTTTTTCCGGAAGACCTGCCGGGGCAGATGCTTCGTCCTGCGTACTCATCTTTTTAGCAAGTCAGACATGAGAGAGGGGGAACAATCATGGGAGACGGGACAATCGGAATCCACATGTACCACGAATGTATGGGACAGCATTCCCATACCTATCCGCAGATCATGGTACCTCTGAAAAAGAATATGACCATCGAGATCGGAGACCAGGAATACACGGTCACGCCCCAGGAGCTGGTCTTTGTGCCGGACGGCATGGAGCACTGCTGCAACTTCCTGGGAGACATGCTGGTCCTCAATATATGTGATGACATCGGGGAGCAGGGAAAGATCATGCTCAGCGGCCCCATCATCGTCTCCATGCGGGGACAGATCCTGCAGCTGGTCGAACTGATCCAGGCGGAACTGCGCCAGAATCCCAACAGTTCCTCTGTCCGCTTTCTTTACAGCTTTCTCTACAGCAAACTCCTCGAGAACCACGCCCCGCCGTCGATCCGCTATATCAGCGAGCACTATGACCTGCCGATCACGATCGATGAGCTGGCGGAGATGGAGAGCTACAATGTGACCTACTACAACGACTGGTTCAAGCAGCAGACCGGCATCAGCCCCGGCCTCTACCTGCGCAGGGTCAGGATCGAAAAGGCCAAGGAGCTTCTGGAAAACTCCCCCTTCGGCGTGACAGATATCGCGATTACGGTCGGATACAGCTCCAACTCCACCTTCACCCGCGCCTTCCGCAGCATCACCGGCATGACGCCCAAGGCCTACCGGGAAAAAACCAGAGGAGGCAAAGTCTCCGGCGACTGAATGGTCTTCAATGATGGAAGGATCTCCGGCGGCTGAATGGTCTCCGGCGATTGAATAGTTTCTGGTGATTGAATATAAAAGAGAAGCACCTGCCCTCACACCGGGCAGGTGTTTTTTTACCTGGTTCGCCCGGGCAGGAGCGCGGCGGGCCGGTCTGCCTGGAACCGGCTGTTCTGTAAGGCCGCTTCGTCCCGGCAGGAGCCTGCCGGACATCTGCGCGCGGCCCGCCCGGGACCACCTGAGACCTTGCGGAAAATAAATGAGATATGGGGAAAAGGCTTTGACGGGGATGAATTATCTTTACAACAGGGATGTTTTATCGAAATCCGGTCACGCGGCGCCCCGCGGACGGAAAACCAACAAATCTGGACATCCGGAGGAGGCTGAAGAGCCATGTCAAACAGAAAAATACTCGATTTTGAACTGGCGACCTTTTACAACGGACTCAAGCGCCGGTACGCCGCAGGAGATCCTGAAGGGGTGGAAAAATATCTCAAAGACTGCGCAAAGCAGCTGGACAGAGACCAAAAGCCCGGCCTTCTGACCTCTGTGTATAATGAACTGGGATCCTTTTACAGGTCGGTCGACAAGTATCCGGAATCTGTTGAGGCCTACTCCCTGGCCGGGGACCTGATTGCGGAGAGAGTCGGAACAGAAAGCCCCGAATATGCGGCGGTCCTCAACAATATGGCGGGGACCTGCAGGATGGCCGGACATACGGGCCAGGCGATCGGCCTCTATGAAGAGGCGATCAGTGTCTACAAAGCGCTCAGAGATACAGACAGTCCCGCCTGCGCCAGCGTCTACAACAATCTTGCCCTGGCCTGCAGAGAGGCCGGACAGACCCAGGCTGCGATCGACCACCTCTACGAGGCTGCCGGACACTTTGAGAAGCTGGCAGGATTCGGGCAGGAGACCGCCTTTGCCTACAGCAACCTGATGACGCTCCATGAGGAGGCCGGAGACAGAGAGGGGGCGATGGAGTGCCTGGACCGCGCGCTGGCCGTTTTTGACACCATCCTCGATGAAAAAAACAACCGCTATGCCGACGCCCTCAATTCGCTCGCGGGCTTCCTTTTCAGCGAGGGATACTACGAGCGCGCCCTCCGGGTCTACCAGACGGCGGCCGATTATACCAAGCGCCATTTCGGCCGGTGTGTGGAGTACGGGATCACCTGCCAGAACATGTACTGGGTCTACCGCAGGATCGGAAAGATGGAATCCGCCATCATCGTCCTGGCCAAGGCCGGAGATGTCTACGCCAGGATCTTCGGGGCGGACAATGAACGCACCCGGGCCGTGCAGGATGAGCTCGCCCGAATCACGGGAAGCATGGTAGTCTGACCTGCGTGCAGGGCACTTCGACATGAGAGGCAAGTATGAAGGGTCTGGAATTATCCCGCTGCTATTTTGAAAAATATGGAGAAAAGGCTCTCCGGGAGGCTTTTCCGGAGCTCTATCAGCGCATGGCCATCGGCCTGGCGGGACAGGGCTCGGAGTGCTTTGGCTTTGACGACGAGCTGTCGAGGGATCACGACTGGGGTCCCTCTTTTTGCATCTGGCTGACTGAGAAAGACTACTTGAAATACGGCTGGAGCGTGCGCGACGTCTACGACCGGTTGCCGCGCTGGATGGACGGCTACGGGCCCCGGAAGGAGACCGACCAGGGGGGCGGACGCGTGGGCGTCCTCTGCACCCAGACCTGGTACCGGAACTTCACCGGCTTTGCGGCGGGACCGCAGACCCTCAGGGAATGGCGCCGCGTGCCCGAGTCCTACCTGGCCGTCGCGACCAACGGCGAGATCTTCCACGACCCTATGGGAGAATTCAGCCGGATCCGGGACCACCTGTTGGACTACTATCCCGAAGACATCCGCCTGAAAAAGCTGGCGGCCCGCTGCGCCCGCATGGCCCAGTCCGGCCAGTACAACTACCCCCGCTGCGCAAAGCGGCAGGACCCGGTCGCCATGCAGCTGGCCCTCAGTGAATTTATCCAGGCCGCCGGGTCTGCCGTATATCTCCTCAACCGCCGCTACATGCCTTTTTACAAGTGGATCTACCGGGGCATGAAGGACCTGCCCATCCTGCCCCGCGCCTGTGAAATGTTCGGACGCCTCCTGACAGAACGCCGGGACAGCCTGCAGGAGGAGGCGGAGGCCAGACAGCAGCTCATCGAAAGGATCTGCATGCTCATCGAAGGAGAGATGGAGAGACAATACCTCTCCCGCGGACGCGGCCTCTTCATGCAGGACCACTGCGCCTCCCTCCTGGCCAGGATCGAAGACCAGGACCTCAGGGAAAGCCACGTCCTGGCGGACTGAGTCAGAGGGTGAGTCAGAAGGGACGTTTCAGATTGACTCATTTTGAGTCAGAAGGGACGTTTCAGTTTGACTCATTTTTGCAGGTTATGAGTCAGAGGGGACGTTTCAGTTTGACTCATTTTTGCAGGTTATGGGTCGGAGGGGACATTCAGTCTGACTCATTTTTCAAATCAGCACAGATGAAAAAGGAGATCCTATGAAATTTTCGGAGATCAGGGAAAAAATAGCGGAAGACATCCTGGAAATCGTGGATCATGAGTATGTCATGTTTGACAAGGTGCAGAATATTGGCGGCCGGGCGGACTGTCAGGACAACAGACCCACTTTCTACATTATGCGCAGCAGCCAGCTTTCGGCCTGGAGCGAAGAAATGCGCCGGAGCTATCTGCAGGACCTGCTGGAGGCAGAGGCGGCCGGACGAAATCTCCTGACAGAAAAATACGCCTATATGATGGAGCAGACCAATCCTGCTGAATACGCGCAGATTGCTGATCGCCTTCCGGCCAGGAGCAGAGAGAAGCTGGACCTGATTGCTGAGATCAGCAGACAGCAGGTGGCCTGGCAGGAGGAACTCTCGGAGGCTTTCCCCGTGCTTACCGGGAGGGGACGGGCCACGCACAGCGGCGACGACCGCGCCTGGGCGACCTCCTTTGAGACCTACCTGCGAGGCGAGCTCTCCACCTACTCCATGAAGACTCTCAGCCTCTATGAGGCGCATGTGGAGAGCCTGCGGGCTGCCGGCACCAATATGAACCGGGCGATCCTGCAAAAGGAAGTGGAGCTGTACGGGTATCCTTCTCTGGAGGCGGCTGAGAAGGCGCACGGCTGAGGACATCCCGCAAAGGAGCGGCTGAGAAGGCGCACGGCTGAGGACATCCCGCAAAGGAGCGGCTGAGAAGGCGCACGGCTGAGGACATCCCGTAAAGGAGCGGCTGAGAAATACTGGAAAATACATAGATCCCTGTAAAAAAGGGGCTGCTGCACTGGCTGAGAAATGTCTGGTGTGCTGCATGGGGCGGCATATCAGTCAGCCTGGCGGCAGCCCCTTCCTCATGTCCCCGCAAATGCCATGTCCCCGCAAATGCCATGTCCCCTCAAATGCCAGGTCCTCGCAAAAGCCAGGTTCTCAAAAATGCCAGGTCCCCGCATACGCCAGGTTCTCAAAAATGCCATGTCCCCCAAAATGCCATGTCCCCACATATGTCATGTCCCGCATTAGCTGCGAACGCATCTGAAAGGCCGGCGAACTGTGCACAGCCCGGCAGATTATAAATATCCGCTGTGTCGTGTTTTGTTATGAGTTTTGTTATGGCAGTACGCAGCGTCCCTGGACACGAACAAAATATGGTACAATTATGACATTAGAGGATGTGGAGGGAAAAAGGCGGTCAGGGAACCACGTCTCGTCAAAGTGGCCCTGCGGAACTTTTGGCCTCTTCATCATTCCATAAGGGGAGATTTTTCCCGGTCAACGAAAAAAGTCTTGAGGCGAGAGGAGAAAATCGATGGGCGCTTTAGATGGTTACAAAATTCTGGATTTTACGACCCTACTTCCGGGACCTTATGCCACGATGGTATTGGCGGACATGGGAGCAGAGGTGCTCAAGGTGAGCAGCCGCGACAAATATGACCTGGTGGTCAACTGGCCGCCCGTGATCGAGGGGACACAGGTGACGGGAGCCCAGGCCTGGCTGGGCCGCAACAAAAAGACCATGCACCTGAACCTGAAAAAACCTGCGGCCGTGGAGGCGGTCAAAAAGCTGGTACAGGATTACGACATTGTCGTCGAGCAGTTCCGGCCCGGCGTCATGGACAAGCTGGGCGTGGGCTATGAGCAGCTGCGCGAGGTCAACCCGCGCCTGATCTACTGCGCGATCACGGGCTACGGGCAGGACGGGCCCTTTGCCATGAAGGCGGGACACGATATCAACTACCTCTCCCGCGCGGGCATCGCCTGGGCGGCGGGCAGGAAGCAGGGAGGCCCGGGCCTCTACAATTTCCAGATCGCGGACGTTGCCGGCGGGTCCATGAACGCGGTCTCCAGCATTCTGGCCGCCATCATCTACCGGGAAAAGACCGGTAGGGGCCAGTTCATCGATGTCTCCATGCAGGACAGCGTTATCCCCTTCAACTCCATGGACGGCGCCTCCTATTTCGCGGGAGGCCCCATGCCAATGCGGGAGAGCGGCCTTCTGAACGGCGGAGGGATCTATGATTTCTATGAGACCTCCGACGGTAAATACATGAGCGTCGGCTCCCTGGAGCCCAAGTTTTTTGCCGCCCTCTGCGAGGGCCTGGGCCATCCCGAGTGGAAGGACGGAAAGATCCTCAGGACCGACGCAGCCATGGTCAAGGAGACCTTCCGCAAGGTGTTTCTGACAAAGACCCGGGACGAGTGGACCGCTGTCTTTGGCGGCCTGGATGCCTGCGTCGAGCCCGTCATGGACCTGGACGAGGTCTCCCGGGACCAGCACCTCACCGGAAGGGGCATGTGGCCCGACGTGGAAGTCCCCCTCTCGGGCGGAGTCCATGTCACCCAGATGGGATCCCCCATGCACCTGTCCGAGTGCCCGCCCCGCTACGACCACGCGGGCTATCCTGAAGGGTACCACACAGACCAGGTCCTCACAGCCCTCGGCTACAGCCGGGATGAGATTGCGGACATGACCTGAGCGGGTGACGTGAACGGGTGTGACCTGGGCAGGTGTGAGCCAGGAAAGTGTGAGCAGGTGTGACAAGGGGACAGGCACTCTGTCACAGCAATGTGACAGAGTGCCTGTCCCCTTGTCACACCCCCTTGTCACACCCGAAAAAGGCCGCTCCGGTTCGCTGCAGTCACGCCCTCAAAGCGACGAGGTCACGCCGCTGATGAGCTTGCGGAATTTGTGCGGGGTGGTGCCGGTGCTCTGGCGGAAGGCCCGGATAAAGTTCGCGGAGGAGCAGTAGGCGCAGCTGTCCGCGATCTCCTCCACGGAGGCGGATGTGTTCAGGAGCATTTTCATGGCCTGGTTCATGCGGACATTCATCAGGTAGGCGTAGGGAGTCAGGCCGGTCTCCTCCCGGAAGATGCGGAAGAGGTGGGACTGACTGAAGCCGGAGGCGGCCGCGATCATCTCCATGGAAATATTTTCCATGTAGTGCTCCTCCATATAGGCTTTTGCCCTTGCGACTCCCCCGGACGGGGACCCGCCGCGGGCCGCGGCGGAGAAGAGCATGGCCAGGATCCGGTGGACATGGACCGACAGCATCCCCTCATCCGGCACGCCGCCGCGCATCTGGGCCTGGACCAGGACGAAGTATTCCTCGATCCTGCGGACCTTCTCGAAGTGGATGCCTTTTCCCTCCAGAAAATAGTCGAAATAGGCCCGGGACGAACAGCCGTCAAAATGGAACCAGTAGAACCGGGTCTGCTTCAGGGCCCGGTAGTGGTGGGGACGCAGACAGTCCAGAAGGACCACATCCCCAGTCCCGGCCGTGAAGCGCTGCCCCTCATAATCAAAGAGCATTTCCCCCTCCTTTATATAAAAAAGGAGAAAGGCCGCCAGGCCCACCCGGCGGACCTCATACCTGGCGCCGCAGGTGTAGAACGCCGCCAGCCGGACATAATAGAGGCTTTCCCTGGCAAACTGGGAGGGAGTATGAATATAAATCCCTTCCCGTTCAAGGATATCTGTTTCTTTATTTACCAGAAATTCTTTTGGAAACTGCTGCATGAAAGACCTCCGGAGATACCTGTGCGGAAAAACAGATGGTGGCGGGAAAAATTTTTACATGATAGGATATGCATATTTTACAATAGAAATTACCAGTGCGCAATTACTGCCCCGGGAATATAATCTGTATCATAAAAACTCTGATGAAAAACCAGAGACGTAAAGGATCATAATACCTTCGATAGACCCAGAGATGTAAAGGGTCAAAAACCTTCGGCAAATAACCAGAGATGTAAAAGGTCAAAAACCTTCGACAAAAACAGAGATGCAGAGGGTCAAAAACCTTCGACAAAAAACAGAGATGTAAATCGTGCCTTGTTTAGAAAAATCGGGAGGGAAAAGCACATGACATCCAGAGAGAGAGTACTGACAGCATTTGCACATAAAGAGCCGGACAAAGTGCCGGTGGATTTCGGCGGAATGTGCACGTCCATGGTCAACTGCCAGGTCGTGGCCCAGCTCCGCGACTACTACGGGCTGGAGAAGAAGCTCCCCCGCATCAACGATATGAGCACCATGACGGCCTTCGTCGATCCCGACCTGGGAGAGGCCATGGGCGTTGACGTCCAGAACCTGGACAATTTCGGCGACACCTACGGCCACCACAATGACGCGTGGAAAGAGTGGGAGTACCGCGGCACCCCCATCCTGATCCCGGCTAATGCCACCCTCCACGACGACGGCAAGGGCGGCACCTGGGTCTATCCCGAGGGTGACGATTCCGTAGCTCCCAGCGGCCACCTGCCCGCCGGCGGCTACTATTTTGACAACCTGGAGCGTCCGGAGGAGGAGATCGACGAGGATGAGCCCGACCTGTCCGGCAACGTCGAGGACTACATGCTGGCCTCCGACGAGCAGATCGCCTTCCACCACAAAAAACTGGAGGAGTACAAGCCCCTGCAGCGCGCCATCCAGGTCATTCCCGGCTACTCCTGCCTGGGCGATGCCAACAACATCCCCGGCCCCAACATCAAACACCCCCGCGGCGTCCGCAGGATCGCCGACTGGTACATGGCCCCCCTGCTCTACCCCGATGAGGTCGAGGAAGTCTTTGACCAGGGTACGGATATTGCCATTGAGAACTTCAAGAAGTACTGGAAGGAATTCGGCTCCGACATCGACATCGTCTACATCTGCGGCACCGACTACGGCTCACAGAACAGCCTCATGATGTCCCCCGACACCTACGAGGAAATCTACCTGCCCTACTACAAGAAGATGACCGACTGGATCCACCAGAACACCACCTGGAAGACCCTCAAGCATTCCTGCGGCGCGGTCTACGACATGATCCCTCTCTTTATCGAGAGCGGCTTCGATGCCCTCAACCCCGTCCAGTGCTCCGCCACCGGCATGGATCCCCAGAGACTCAAGGACAACTTCGGCAAGGACATCCTCTTCTGGGGCGGCGGCGTCGACACCCAGCACACCCTGCCCTTCGGCACTCCCGAAGAGGTCCGCGAACAGGTCCTGCAGCGCCTGGAGATTTTCTCCAAGGACGGCGGCTACATCTTCAACACCATCCACAACATCCAGGCCAACACCCCCATCGAGAACATCGTGGCCATGGTCGAGGCCGTCAAGGAATTCAACGGCGACAAGTGAGTCACCGCGCCAAAGCGTGACAAAGGGGACGGTCCTTCCTGGCGCATTTTATCGTGCAAAAGCATGTCGGAGAAGGCAAAGGGGACGTTTTTATCTGTCTCACAGCCGAATAACACCGGCAATAACCACCGCAAGCCACCGGGACGTTTTTATCTGTCTCACAGCCGAATAACACCGGCAATAACCACCGCGAGTCACCGGGACATTTTTATCTGTCCCGCTGCTGAAAAACCCCAAAAATACCGGAAATAACCACTGTAAAAGGGATATGTCAGGCTCGAATGCCAGGCATATCCCTTTTTGCCGTTTCCTGCACAGCCATTCCGAGTAGATGCAAAAAATACCGTATGGAAATCTGGGATACTGAATACAGCAAATTCTATAAACGGGGGAAGCCCGTGAGTGATCGGAAATTAGCTGCAAACCATCATGTTAAACAGGGGCTGCGGAGGGATGCGGCGCCCGGAATGGAGGATGATTATGGCACTGATGACAGGAGAACAGTATATTGAAAGTATCCGCAAAATGAACATGCAGATCTATCAGTTCGGCGAGAAGGTTGAGAATCCGGTCGATGACCCGATCCTGCGCCCTTCACTGAACTCTGTCCGCATGACCTATGATCTGGCTCAGATGCCTGAGTACCAGGATCTGATGACCGCCATCTCCCCTGAGACCGGCGAGCGCATCAACCGTTTCACCCACATCCATCGCAGCACGACTGACCTGCGCAACAAGGTCAAGATGCAGCGTCTGCTGGGCCAGAAGACCGCGGCATGTTTCCAGCGTTGCGTCGGCATGGATGCCTTCAACGCTGAGTATTCCACGACCTTTGAGATCGACAAGAAGTACGGTACTCACTATCACGATAACTTCAAGAAGTTCATGCTCTACTGCCAGGAAAATGACCTGACCGTCGACGGCGCCATGACCGACCCCAAGGGTGACCGCGGCCTTGCCCCTCACGCCCAGGCTGATCCCGATCTCTTCCTGCATGTCGTCGAGCAGCGCGAGGACGGCATTGTCGTCCGCGGCGCAAAGGCCCACCAGACCGGTATCTGCAACAGCCACGAGGTCATCTGCATGCCCACCATCGCCATGGGCCCCGATGACAAGGACTACGCTGTCTCCTTCGCAGTTCCCGTTGACGCTGAGGGCATCTACATGATCATCGGCCGTCAGAGCTGCGATACCAGAAAGCTCGAGGGCACGACCCTCGACGTCGGCAACGTCGAATTCGGCGGTGTCGAGGCACTCGTGATCTTTGACGATGTCTTTGTTCCCAACGACCGCATCTTCATGAACGGCGAGTTCGAGTTCGCCGGCATGCTGGTCGAGCGCTTCGCAGGCTACCACCGCCAGAGCTACGGCGGCTGCAAGGTCGGTGTGGGCGACGTCCTCATCGGTGCCGCCGCTGTCGCAGCTGACTACAACGGCTGCCCCAAGGCCAGCCACATCAAGGACAAGCTGATCGAGATGCAGCACCTCAACGAGACCCTCTTCTGCTGCGGCATCGCCTGCTCCGCAGAAGGCCAGCCCACCGAGAGCGGCAACTACCTGATCAACCTGCTCATGGCCAACGTCTGCAAGCAGAACGTCACCCGCTTCCCTTATGAGATTGTCCGCCTTGCAGAAGATATCGCCGGCGGCCTTATGGTCACCGCTCCTTCCGAGAAGGACTTCCGCGATCCCAAGCTCGGACCCGTCATCGACAAGTACCTTCGCGGCAACAACGATGTCACCACCGAGAACCGCCTCAAGATCCTTCGCCTCATCGAGAACCTCTGCCTGGGTACCGCAGCAGTCGGCTACCGCACAGAGTCCATGCACGGCGCAGGCTCCCCTCAGGCTCAGCGCATCATGATCGCACGCCAGGGCAACCTCGGCATGAAGAAGAAACTTGCCAAGGCTATCGCTCACATCGAGGAAGACTGATATCAATCATCAGCCAATATGATATGATATAAATACAGCACCTGTAAAAACAGCCGGGAGAGGGCAGCAGCCTTCTCCCGGCTGTTTTGTGCAAAAGCGTGACAAAGGGGACGGTCCTTTCTGGCGCATTTTCTGGCGCATTTCTGCCAGAGGGCCTGTCCTGCCCGGTATAGAAACGCATCGGCCTGTGCCAAAGGAACGTTTTTTTCAGCGTAAAAATACACCATCCTGTTCCTGGGGTGCATTCCCGGCATAGGAATGCACCCCCCTGGCCCCAAAACGTGCCAGAAAGGGCCGTCCCTCTGGCTCACTCTTTGGCGCTCGCGCACCAGAATACGCCGAAAAGGACGGTCCCCCTTTGGCCCAAAACACACCAGAAAGGACCGTCCCCTTTGTCACGTTTTGGCCCGGGTTCAGGTCCTTGTTGCGACGGTCACAAAGAAGATGGTCCCTCTGCCTTCTTCGCTCTGTACCCAGATCTGTTCGCCGAGTCCGTCGACGATCTCTCTGGCGATGGCCAGTCCCAGGCCGCTGCCGGTGGGGTTGTCAACGGCTGTTTTGTAGAAGCGCTCGAAGATGTGGGGATAGTCCTTTGCGGAGATGCCGCGTCCGTCGTCGTTGATGCGGAGGGTGGCCTGTCCGTATTTGGAGGTGGCGTCGATAAAGATGTGTCCCTCGTCCCCGACGAATTTGTAGGCGTTGTCCAGGAGGATCTCGAGGAGCTGGGTCAGGCGGAAGGCGTCTGTGTAGAAGTCGGGCAGGGCCCACACGCTGTCATCGATGTAAAAGGAGATGTCGGCGTCCTCGCAGCGGGAGGAGAAGCGTTCATAGATCGGGTCGAGCAGGGCGTGGGGGGAGACGGGGGCTTTTTTGAACTGGAGTTTCTGGTCCTGGAGCTTGGAGAGTTCGATGATCTGCAGGACGGAGTGCTCCAGCAGGCGGGATTCTCTGGAGATTATTCCGTAGTAGCGGCTCAGGGTCGTCTCATCGTGGACTCTGCCGTCGTTGAGGATCTCGGTGATGGCCTGGATGGAGGCGATGGGGGTCTTGAGCTCGTGGCTGATATTGGCGATGTACTGGTGGTAGATCTGTGCGATGCGGTCCCGGCTCCGCCGCTGGGAGATGAGGGCCGCGACGATGGCGTAATAAAGAAGGGAGACGATCGCGGAGTAGGCCAGCATGAGGAGGGGGACGGAGGGCAGCAGGCGGGCGACATAGACATATCCCTGCATGCGGCCGTCGGGGGCAGCCGCCGGCTGTCCGGCGACGCTGACCAGGGCGGGGGGACAGGGAATGGTCTGCATGGCATAAAAGGGTTTCTGCTGGACGACGTAGTTCGCGAATTCGGGCAGAAGGCTGTCGATCTGCAGGTCCTTCTGGCCGTAGTAGGCCCGGAGCTTGCGGAGGGCCGGCTGGTCCGGGGAGGGATTCCCGGTTTTGCCGTCCTTGCGGCTTTTGCCTGCGGATTCCGCCGCCCAGATGTCGTCCCGGCCTTCCGCCGCCCGGAAGGAGTCCGCGGCTTCAGGGGAGAGCCCGCTGGCGGAGGTCCCGCCGGCCGGCTCCGTTTCCCCGGGGATCTCCTGATAAAAGACGCTGTAGGTGAGGTACTGGTCCGGGTTTTCGAGCTCAGGCGTCCGGCCTGGCTCCTGTTTGGAAATATCGGCAGCGGCGGTCTGCGCCAGGTCACGGGAATGGAGGTTGGCGCGGCATTCGATATAGTAGATGGCAAATACGCCGCCGAGAACCAGCAGCAGATTGCAGAGGATGATCTGGATGATCCATTCGGTGCGGGTCAGTGAGCGCATGGTAGTGTAACCTCTCAGGATAGAAGCGGGGACATAACAGATTGACAGAATCCCTGGCAGTGAGTCTGTGTGCGTCAGTCTGCTATGTCCCCGGCATGCTCAAAATGTATCAGTCTCCTGTATCCCCCGGACTTCAGGTCTCGCTCCGGCCTAGCCGGTATCCGACGCCGTAGATGGACTGGATGGAAAAATGCACGTTTTCCGAGGGGAGTTTTTTGCGGATCCGTTTGACGATGGCATCGACGGCCCGGGTCTCTCCGTAGTAGTCGAAGCCCCATACGGCGGTCAGGATCTGCTCCCGGTTCAGGACCCGGCCCGCGTTCTCCACCATATAGACCATAAACTGCACTTCCCGTCCGGTCATGTCAATCTTGTTATCGCTGACAAATACCTCCATCGTATCGGTATCGATGCGCAGTTCTTCATATTTGAGGATGGTGTGGCTGTTCTCCGCGGGGGCTTCCTTTTCGCCGGCGGGCTCCGCGGGCGGCTGTCTGCGGGCCAGGAGCTTTTTGACCCGGATCACGATCTCCCGGGGGGAATAGGGCTTGGTGACATAGTCGTCGCCGCCGATCTCCAGCCCGGCGATCCGGTCCTCCTCCTCTGTGCGGGCGCTCAGAAAAATGACCGGCAGGTCGCTGCTTTGGCGGATCCTGCGGCACAGCTCCATCCCGTCCATGTCCGGCAGCATGACGTCCAGGACCGCGAGGTCGACCCGGTGGGCCGCGAGCTGCAGCAGGGCCTGCTGGCCGTCATAGGCGTCCAGCACATCCATGCCGTCCCGGCCCAGAAAAAATCCCAGGCTCTCATGCACGGCTTCTTTATCATCACAGATCAGGATCGTATATGCGGACACGGTTTCCCTCCTGTCGTTCGGACGTGTTTTTTCTCAAATATTCTTACATTATTATAACATTTTGATAAAGGAATCTGAAAAAACGGGGTCTTGTTCAGAGAAACTGCACATCCGTCCTGTGTTGCGGCAAACTGCCTGTCATATTTCTGCCCCATTTGTTCCCTAAAATATACACAACAAAGAGAGGACGAGAAATCTGAAAATGGCGATCCTCTCAAAATATGTAATTGCCCGCGGCGCGGGCTTTCAGGGGCTTCATTTTATTGGTCTGTGGGGGAGAAAACCACGGACTTGCAACGAGAAGGAGGAAGTATGAATCAGGAAAAACAGAAGGTCAGATGGCCGGTCATGTCCGTGACGATCGTCCTGTTCGTCGCCATGCTGGCAGCAATTCTCATCAACGCGGAAGCGTTTTACGACATCCTCAACAATATTGTCATGAACAACCTGATGTGGGGACTTGGATGGTTCACATCCCTGGTATGTCTCTTCATGGTTATCGTGTGCGTGGTCATTCTCGTGACACCCATGGGCAAGATCAAGCTCGGCGGACCCAACGCAAAACCTAAATTCACCTACCTGCAGTGGTTTGGTATCTCCCTCTGCACGGGCATCGGCGCCGGCGTCGTCTTCTGGGGTGCTGCTGAGCCGCTCCTGTTCGCGATGGAGCCCGATCCTTCCACAGCCTTGGCCTCCGGCAGCAACGGTGCCGTCGTATGGTCCATGGTCCACTGCTTCCTGCAGTGGGGCTTCACCCCTTACGCGACCTGTGTCGTCATGGGCGTGATCCTGTCCTACTTTATCCTCAACAAAAAGGCCCCCTTCAAGGCCAGCTCCTGCCTGATCCCCCTCTTCGGCGAGGGCGCGGCAGACAGCAAATGGGCGACTGCCTTTGACGCCTGGTCCGCATTCGCTCTGACCGGCGCGGTTGCCGGCGGTCTCGGCTACGGCGCCATGCAGCTCTCCGCGGCCGTCAAGGCCTTCGCGGGCATCAACCCCACTATGAGCATGTATGTCATCATCATCGGGATCATGTTCATCTGCTACAACCTGTCGGCTGTCTCCGGACTGCGCAACGGTATCACGTTCCTCTCCAACCTCAACACCCGTTTCTTCTTCATCCTGCTGGCTTTCGTTCTTCTGGCAGGACCTACCGGATACATCTGCAACCTCTTCACCCACAGCCTGGGCGCCTACTTCTCCGATTTCTTCGGCGCCAGCCTCTACACGGCTCCCTTCGCGGATTCCGGCCGCTGGGCCCAGAACTGGGATATGTACTGGTGGGTTGACTGGATGGCATACGCTCCGCTGCTCGGCCTCTTCATGGTCCGCGTCGGCTACGGCAGATCCCTTCGCGAGTTCATCCTCATCGAGTGGCTCTTCCCGGCTCTGTTCGGTATCATCTGGTTCTCCGTCTTCGGCGGCACCATCCTGCACGGCCAGCTCTTCAAGGGCGTCGATTTTTACAGCATCTACCTCGCGGACGGCGCGGAGGCCCTGACGCTCTCCATGTTCAATGTCCTGCCGCTCACTCAAATCGCCAAGATCGTCATGTTGTGTATCATCACGATCTCCCTGGTCACCCAGTGTGACTCCATGGCAGTTACCCTGGCCGGTATGTCCATGGAAGGTTCCGACGACACCCACGAGCCCCCCGTATGGCTCAAGCTCTTCTGGGGCATCGTCTTCGCAGTCATCGCAGTCGTCTTCGTTGTCCTGGGCGGCATCGGCGGTGTCAAGACCATCAAGTCCTTCTGCGGTATCCCGCTCTGCTTCATGTGCTTCATCATCCTGCTCGGATTCATCAAGTACATGACCAAGGTGCCGCGCCTTGTGAACGGCGACTATCAGGCAGAGCCCGAGGTGGCCACCGCTCCCGACAACGGCGAGCCCATGGCTCCCAAGGACGGCATCGACAAGTTCTTCGACAAGATCTTTGGCGTCAAGGAAGAACAGGTCTGATCAGCGGATCCGTGATCTCCTGCACCACATGATCGTAAAATCCGGATCGGTACGGGGTATGCCGGCTTTCAGTCAGAGCAGCGTATTCATTTACACCACATGAGTGGAAAATCCGGATCGACCGGGATCCCCGCCGGCTTTCAGTCAGAGCTGCACACACAGTTCCCCTGGGTGCGCTTCTGAAAATAATAGACAGTCCTCCTGCATAGAAGTGCGGTTCTATGCGGGAGGGCTGTTTTTTTTACTGGAAATTGTCAAATGAATATGAGAAAATGCAAATAAATTTTTCACATTACAGCGCATAATATAATCAGTAAGTGCAAATAAAATTTGCGAAGTAAACTTTATCTGAGCAAGGGACAGACGCATCAAAGATTTGCAAAGACGGAAACAGCAAGGGCGCTGTGGCTAAAACAGCATGCCGGACGGGACTACGGCAGGGCCCGAAGACATCTACGAGGGAGCAGATTGAAGGAAGAGAAAAAAACCTCGCGTTTGGCCCGAAAATGAAAGGGGGAACCTATGAGTTTCAGCGAGTTGATTTTTGAAATCGACAATATTCTGTGGGCAACACCGCTGATCGCCCTGACCTTCGGCCTGGCCGTCGTCTACTGCTTCGCCATCAAGTTCGGAAACGTCCTCAAGGCAAAGCTGCAGTGGAAACTGCTGGTCAACGGCGAAGGCTCCGAGACCGGCCTGTCCGCCTTCGAAACCTTCTGTTCCGTCGCTGCCTACCGTGTCGCCATCGGTAACGTCGGCGGTGTCATGGTCGCCATCATGTACGGCGGCCCCGGCGCGGTCTTCTGGATGATCGTCACCGCGCTCGTCACATCCGCAATCGCCTACGCCGAGAACTCCCTCGGCCAGATCTACAAGGTCCGCATGGACGGCCAGTACCGCGGCGGCCCCTACTACTACATGGAGCGCGGCATCCCCGTCATCGGCAAGGCCATGGCAGTGATCTTCGCCCTCTTCTGCACCATCGGTGTTCCCTTCCTGGTCACCGGCCCCTCCGCCAACAACATCGGCCAGGCCTTTGAGATGAGCCTTGGCATTCCCCGCTGGATCGCCGGCGCAGTCGTCGCCGTCCTCCTCTTTATGGTCGTCGCAGGCGGCGTCCGCCGTATCGCCCAGTTCTCGACCATCATCGTTCCGTTTATGACTATCGGCTACCTGCTCATCACCATCATCGTCCTGGTCACCCATGCCAGCCAGATCGGCCCCACCATCGGTGCGATCATGGGCAGCGCATTCGGCACCCACGCCATCTTCGGCGGTGCCATGGGCGGCGCCTTCTCCTACGGCGTCAAGCGCGCAGTCAACTCTTCCGGCTCCGGTTTCGGTGAAACCCCTCCCGCAGCCGCGGCAGCTGAGACTGCCCACCCCGCGACCCAGGGTCTTGTCAACGCCTTCTCCGTCTACGTCGACGTCGCCGTCTGCTTTTGCTCCGGCATCATGGCACTGGTCTCCGGCTGCTACAACGTCCTGGCTCCCGACGGATCCGACTTCATCTACACCAGCACCGACGCCGTAGTCAGCGGCCTCGCAGCTGACCGCACAGCCAACGTCCTCTGGGTCCAGCAGGCAGCCAACTCCTCCATCCCCAAGATCGGCGGCATTTTCATCGCCATCGCCATCACCTGCTTCGCCTACTCCACCTGCGTGGCCTACTACTACGAAGGCGAATCCGGACTGGCCTACCTCATGCGCAACGCCAGCGACGAAGCCAGAAAGAAAGTCATCTGGGCCATCCGCATCATCATGCCCATCTTCTTCTTCATCTGGACCCTGGTCACCGCTTCCACCGCATGGGCCATCTCCGAGGTCATGTTCGCCCTCATGGCATGGTTCAACCTCATCGCCCTGCTCATCCTGCTGCCCACCGTCAAGAAAGTCTATGACGACTACATGCAGCAGCTCAAAGACGGCGTAGAGAAACCCTACTTCGACCCCGACAAGGTCGGCATCAAGGACATGGAGATCTGGAAAGAGATTAACGCCGACCGCATCGCCGCTGGCAAATAATGACAAAACGTGACAAAGGGGACGGTCCTACCCGGCACGTTTTTCCATGACAAAGGGAACAGTTCCTTCCGGCGCAATGTGCTGGTGCGAGGCAAATCGTGACAAAGGGGACGGTCCTACCCGGCACATTTTTTAAATCATAAATGAAATACGAGCCTGCCCGGGGCTGCTCTGCCAAAGATGGCTCCGGTCAGGCATTCCGCACGAAACACGTAATATATTTAAAACCATCACAGGATCAAAAAGGAGGTTACAGAATGGGTATGTTAAGGAATCAGAACAGGAGATTCAAACTCGGTATGCACAGCTACACTCTGCACCTGTCCGGCTTCGGCGAGAGCTGGGGCTTCCAGGAGTATGGCGAGCACCACGCCTTCGAGCAGGTCAAGGGTTTTGAGGACCTGGTGGACATCGCGGTCGAGGTCGGCCTGGACGTCCTGCATATCACCCTGGTCGATATCCAGAATGACACATCCGATGAGCACCTTGCCCACTGCAGAAAGTACGCAGAAGATCACGGCATCGAGCTGGAGCTCAACATCTCCTTCAACGCTCCCTCCGATCCCCGTGTAAACTGCACGATCGAGGAATCCCTCCACATCGCTCACAAGCTGGGCTGCAACCTGGTCAAGTACAGCACGGACGTAGAGCATCCCAAGGTATCCTCTCACTCTTGCCTGTGCCCCTCCGTCATGAAGCAGCTTGTCGCCCTGGTCGAGGATTTCGAAAAGAACATCCCTCTGATCGAGAAATACGGCATGAAGATCGCCATCGAGAACCACTGCGACCTGTTCGCGGACGAGGTCATCTGGCTGGTCGAGCAGCTTCATCATCCCCTGATCGGTGCCTGCTGTGACACCATCAATTCCCTGATGATGATGGAAGGCATCGAGGAGTGCGTCCGCAAGATGGCTCCCTACTGCTACTGCACACACTTCTGCGACAACCGCGTCTTTGCGGATCCCGACGGCACACACTCCCTGGGCACCGCCATCGGCCAGGGCAACGTCGACTGCAAGCGCATCATGCAGATTTACCGCGACCAGTCTCCCATGGAGATGGATACCATCGACCTTGAGATCGAGCTTCCTCTGTCCGGCTACACCATCGAGGAAGGACGTGAAATCGAGATGAAGGCACTTAAGGAATCCATCGAGTACATGTACAAAGAGCTTGGCATCGGCTTCAACGCCGCCAAGATCTACGGCGAGAGCAATTACAAGTTCTGAGACGTGACAAAGGGGACGGTCCTTCCCGGCACGTTTTTCCATGACAAAGGGAACAGTTCCTTCCGGCGCAATGTGCTGGTGCGAGGCAAATCGTGACAAAGGGGACGGTCCTTTCCGGCACATTTTTTGACCGGTTTTGTTTTTGAAATTTTATAGAGAAATGTAATATAGCAAATTCTATAGAGAGATGTAGTAAAGCGGGCGCTGTATAGACAGGGAGTCTATACAGCGCCAGTGTTTTTGGCAATCATAATATTTTTCAAAGAATTCCCAGGAGCAGACTGTTTTCTGATTTTCGAAAGGACCAAATCAAACCCGAAAGACAAATCCGACAGAGACAAATCCGTCAGAGACAAATCCGACAGAGGCAAATCCGTCAGAGGCAAATCTGACAGAGAAAAATCCGACAGAGGTAACTCCGACAGAGGCAAACCCGGGCGGAGATACCCCACACCCCGCAGGATATAATTTTGACAGAGATCAATTGAAAGGAGATCAATCAATCATATGTTATCACTCTTTTTACATGCTCGCTCCACGATGCCCCGGCTGATTCCGGTGAGACGCTCAATCTGCCGGAAGGTGAGTCCTTTATTGCGGAACATACGAAGATAGTTGTTTCGTTCAGCTTTCCCAAGAGTCCGGAGATGTGATATGTTTTCACCTCCGAGACAGTTCTGAATGACAGATAAGGCCCATGCGTCGTCCTTTTTTTGCGGTCCGTTATAGTCAAGGATATGTCCGGCATCATCCTCCTCCGCGGCATTCATAAAAGCGCGGTATGCGGACACGTCTCCAAGAATATTCCGGATGCCGGAGGTGTCTACTATGGAGTTCTCAACGCCGTATAGGGCATAGCTGCTCCACTTGTATGCGGAAAGTGGGCAGATTCCGGCTTTTTGAGGATTTTTTAAAATGTAACGGAGCACAACAAGGAGGTGTGACTCATTCTTGATCGGCTCGCTCAAATAGCGGCCCTGAAACACGTGGCCGACCCGCTGATATTTTTTGTTAAAATAAATCGCATAGCTTGTTCCAATTCTTTTCATGAATGTGGACACGTTCTGTCCGTTACCATTTACCAGTAGATGGACATGGTTTTCCATCAGGCAATATGCGCACAATGTTATGTCGCATTCGTTGCAAAGTCTTTGGAGGAGGCTCAGATAGTAGTGATAATCGCCATCCTCCTCAAACAAAATCTGTTTTCCATTTCCTCGAACAATCAAGTGCTGGTATCTGGTGGGACTTTCGATTCTCGGTACTCTGGACATGCTTTCATCCCCCTTTTTTGCATATTGAAGTTATTAGTTTTTAATGGAAATGATATAACAGGACTGCCTCCGTATTTCTTTTGGGTCAGGTTATTACAACAGGATTGCCTCCGTATTTCTTTTGGGTCGGATTATTACAACAGGACTGCCTCCGTATTTCTCCTCAATTGGTTTTTGCAACAGGGCTGCCTTCGCATTTCTTCTCAATCGGTTTTTGTAGCAGGATTGCCTCTATATTTCTTTTGAATCGGATTATAAAAAATAGTAGCAGCCCTTATTATTTTCGGATGTCTGTTTTTGGTAGGATCAGGACAGTTTGTCCGGGATTGGAACCAGCTTTTTTTGAATCTGTAAATAAAAAAACCCTGTAACTGAATCTGTTTTTTGGGAAAACCGCGCCAGGAAGGACCGTCCCCTTTGTCACGGGGAAAACCGCGCCAGGAAGGACCGTCCCCTTTGTCATGGTCTCCTCCGGCTCATTTCCGGGCGGCGGCGCGGATCTCCTGGAGGTCGATGCCGCACTGGCGGATGTGGTACTGGAGGTTCTGGCGGGAGAGTCCCATTTCGGCAGCGGCTTTGGTGATGTTGCCGTTGTTTTTGAGCAGGATCTGGTAGATGCTCTGCCGGCGGATCTCATTGACGGTGTCCTTCAGGGCCACGTTGTCGGCCGGTCTGCTGAGGACGACAGCGTCGGCTGCAGCGGTCGGTGCGGCGGTGACGGCGGCCTTTTTGATGTGGGAGATCCGGGCAGGGAGATATTCGGAGGTGAGAAGTTCGGCATCCTCCGGGAGTCTGCGGATGGCGTGTTCGATCGCCTGCTTGAGTTCCTTGATATTGCCCGGCCAGCGGTATTTCCTGAAAAGGGAAAAAACGTTGTCGGAGACGGTCACGATCTGTCTCTTGTACTTGCGGTTGCAGCTGTTGACGAATTCCAGGGTCAGCGGAATGATGTCCGCCCGGCGGTTGCGCAGGGGCGGAACCATGATGCAGTGGTGCTGCAGGATGCTGTAGAGGGCCGGGTCCAGTTTGTGCAGCTCGATGGCCTTGTCAGGCGAGAAAGAGGTGCTGAGGATCAGGCGGGCATTGAGCCGGACCGGGCGGTCGTCGCTGATGCGGGAAAAAACGCCTCTCTGCACCGCGTGCAGGAGTCTGTGCTGCAGGGGCAGGGGCATGGCGTCCAGGTCTGACAGGTAGAGGGTACCGTCCTCTGCCTGCTCCAGCAGGCCTTTTTTGTCCTCGGCTTCGGGGTAGGCGCCGCGGACCGTGCCAAAGAGCATCTCCTCCAGGAGGACCTGGGGAAGGGAGGCGCAGTTGAACTGCAGGAAAGGCCGGGTGCTGCGTCTGCTGGCCAGGTGCATGGACTGGGCGAGGAAGTGCTTGCCGGTCCCGTTCTCGCCGTACAGGAGGATGACCTGGTCTGTTGAGGCAGCCTCTCTGCAGGTCTTGACCGTATTGCGCGCGACCGCGCTGTGCTGGACAAAGTCTTCGAAGTGGTGCCGGGCCTGAAGGATGCCTTCGGTCTCAGAGGAATCCGCGCTTTTCCCGGAGGCGGGCGGCAGGGCAGCCGCGCGGGCCTGCTCATAGCGGAGCAGGCGGTCCTGGAGGTCGATTACCTTGCGCTGCAGGCTGCTGGCCGTGTCCCAGTCCTCCAGGACGGAGAAGGCGCCCAGTGTGTCGCTGCCGCGGAGAACCGGGAAGAAGTTGGCGATCGTCTCCCTGCGCTGTCCGCTGCGGGTGTGATAATACTGGCGGTGGTTGAGAGAGGGCGTCCGGGTCTGCCGGGTCTGGGGGATGCTCAGCGGAGAGGTGTCCTCATTTTCATAAACATTATTGATGTGCTCCCCGCGGACCTTTTCAAAGACCAGGTCATCGATCTCCAGGGCGGCGGCATTGCAGAAATACATGCGGTCTTCTTCGTCGCAGATGACGACGGCCTCATGGATCTGGTCAAGGGCGGTGACCGCCATGTCCAGGGCGTGGTCCCGGGAGGCGTCGCGGAGGATCAGGAGGCGGGTATCCCCGGGGAGGAGGGGGTGCTGCAGGAGCGCCGTGCAGGCCGCATAGCGCCCGAAGGCGATCCGGGCATAGGCCGTGGGCGTGCTCTCTGCGGGGAGGACCTCCCTGAAAAAGGTCGTTCCCGTGCCTGTTCCTGCCGTGACCTGCTCCGCCTTGTCGGCCGGGGCATGGCTTCCCTCTTTTCCCTCTTTTGCCCGGAGCGATTCTACGAGGGGGATCAGGCCCGCCGGGAGCTTTTGCCCCGGGAGCTGGCCTTCTCCGGAGAGCAGGAGGTCAGCCTGGTCATTGATAGAGATAATAGTGTAGTCGGTATTGATCAGGACACAGGCAGCCCCGCAGTCCGAGAGCAGATCAATCAGAGACAGATAATTCATAAAAGCCTCCCTTGCAAATTGGCGCAAATATTTTTTGCTGCACAAAAGGCACTATAGCACATATAAGGAAAATTGTATAGTGAAAAAAGTAGGCGTCCGGCACGGGTATAAAAAAATCAGGCGTCCGGCACGGGTATAAAAAAAGCGGCTGCCCGGCACGGGGGAGTGTCGGGCAGCCGCAGATGGCAAGAGAGAGTTGTAATGGTTAAACAGACCGCCGAGGGGGTCGGGACTATTTCATTCCTGAATGGAATCAAAGGGCCATCTTGTAGATCTCGGCAGCGATCTCGCGGCTCAGCTTCATGAAGTTGCCGTGGTTGGGAGCGCCGTTGAACATATCGTCGACCATAGCGGGAATGTCGGCCTCTGTGCCGCCGATCTCGGTGATGGTGGTGGGAAGGTGCATGGACTTGATCCACTCTGCGTACTTCTCGATACCGGTTAGAGCGGTCTCCTCGGGATTCTCAAAGTTCATCTGAACGCCGAAGACGCGGTTTGCGAACTGAGCGAAGCGCATGACATCTTCTTTGTAGACATAGCGCATCCAGCTGGGGAAGAGGATGCCCAGGCCTGCGCCGTGAGAGCACTTGAAGAAGGTGGAGAGCTGGTTCTCGAGGTGGTGTGTGCCCCAGTCCTGTGCACGGCCTACGCCGGTGATGTTGTTGTGTGCGATGGTGCCGGCCCACATGACGTTTGCGCGTGCCTCGTAGTTCTGAGGATCCGCGATCAGTCTTCTGGACTCCTTGACCATGGTGATCATGACTGCCTCGAGGAGACGGTCTGTGATCTCGACCTCTTTGGTCTTTGTGAAATAGCGCTCCATGCAGTGAGCCATGATGTCGGTGATGCCGCTGGCAGTCTGGTACTCGGGCAGAGTCATGGTCAGCTCAGGGTTCATGACTGCGAAAACGGGACGAAGGATATCACCTTCTGCGCATCTCTTGAGGTTGTCCTCGGAGGTGACGACGGAGTCAGTGGAAGCCTCGGAGCCGGTGGCTGCGATGGTCAGAACGACACCGACGGGAAGGGCCTTCGTGACGATGGGGCATGTGCCATCATAGAAATCCCAGAAGTTGCCATCATAGACTGCGCCGAGCGCGATGCCCTTGGCGGAATCGATCGTGGAGCCGCCGCCGACGGGAAGCAGGAAGTCAACGCCTTCCTTACGGGCAATCTCGATACCCTCGCGGACCAGCTCTGCTCTGGGGTTGGGCTGTGCGCCGCCGAGCTCGACATAGGGAATATTCTCAGCCTCCAGGGAAGCTTTGACGCGGTCCAGCAGACCGGAGCGGATGACAGAACCGCCGCCGTAGTGGATCATGACCTTGGTGCCGCCGAACTTCTTGACCAGCTGGCCGGTCTGATTCTCAGTGCCTCTGCCAAACTGAAAATATGTGGGGCTGTAGAATGTAAAGTTATCCATGGAGACCTCCTTAAAAATAATAATGATCTAAATTGTACGGAATCAAACAGATACGAATTTGAATGGAATAGTTCCGGTGCCGGAATGAGAAAAGCTCCAGGAATCTTCCGGCGGATTCAGTTCTTTTTTGTAGTTTTATTATAAAAAACACACTGCAGAAAGGTTTTGCAGTGTGTCGACAATCTTTTGCACTATCTCAGCCGGAATGGGAGGGGACGGGCCGGAAAATGAAACGAGCCGGAGGACGATTCCCATCCTCTCCGGCTCGTTTGTCACCTGGTCATCATTCAATCCTTTCAATAAAAAAGGTTTTTCTAACGGAAGTCCTCCACATTGATCCCGTAGCGTTTGATGCGGTACTGGAGGTTCTGCCGGCTCATGTGCAGGATGCGGGCGGACCGGGAGATGTTGCCCTTGTTCTCGGCCAGGACCTTGCAGAGGGTCTGGCGCTCCACGTTCTGCAGGCGCTCCTGCAGGGGCCGGTCGGTCTGCCCGGCGGGAGCTTCACCCCCCCTGGAAGGCGCGGCGGCAGGCCCTGCTGCATCCGGATATGCCGGATCCGATGCTGCAAAACCCGGCGCTGTGGAACCCGGCGCTGCGGGAGCCGGCTTTTCAGGGGTGCCCGCGGCGTCATAAGGCTGCCAGTTCCTGTCTGCGGACAGGTCCGGGACCGGGGCGGCCGCGATCTCCTCGTCGGAGAGGAGGTTCTGGGGGATATATTCGGGTGTGATCAGGTCGAAGGGGTCGGGCAGGATATTCATGGCGTGCTCGATGGCGTGCTGGAGCTCGCGCACATTGCCCGGCCAGCTGTAGGCCTGGAAGATCTCCATGGTGACATCGTCGATGCTGCGGACCCGCCGCATCATGGTGGCATTACAGTCGGCGATAAAGTGGCTGACCAGGAGCGGGATATCCGCCTTGCGTTCGCGCAGGGGCGGGATGTTGATGCCCACGACGCCCAGGCGGTAAAAGAGGTCCTCGCGCATTTTGCCCTCGGCGACAGCCTGGCGGGGCGGCACGTTGGTGCAGGAGAGGACGCGGACATCGATGGGAGTCTCTGCGGTGCCGCCGACCCGGCGCACCGTGCCCTCCTGCAGGACCCGGAGGAGCTTGGCCTGGAGAGAAATATTCATGGAATTGATCTCATCCAGCAGGAGCGTCCCGTGGTTGGCCTGCTCAAAGAGGCCGGCCCGGTTCTCGGCCCCGGTGTAGGCGCCCTTGACAGAGCCGAAGAGCAGGCTCTCCAGGAGGTTTTCCGGCAGGGCGGCGCAGTTGATGGCCAGGAAGGGCCCGTCCCTGCGGGGGCTGGCGTTGTGGATGCTCTGGGCGAAGAGCTCCTTGCCGGTGCCGGTCTCGCCGTAAATGATGACAGAGGAATCCGTCCGCGCGACCTGCTTACACTGCTTGACAACCTTGCACATCTTTTTGTCCGCGCAGATGATATCCGCAAAGGTATAGCGGGCAGTCAGAGGGCTCTTGGCCCGCGCACGGCTCCCGGCCCCCTTCTGCGCCCCATCCCGGCCTGCCCGGCCCTTGCCGGTCCCGGAAGAAGCGGAATGTCCGGAGCCGTCGTAATCTATGGAGGATGCCTGGGCCGTCAGCTTTTCCTGCAGGTCGATGATCTGCTTGTGCAGGGCGTTGACCGTGCTCCAGTCCTCCAGCAGATTGAAGGCACCCAGAGCCCTGCCGTGCCTGAGGACCGGCCAGGTGTTGGCGACCGCATCGACCGACTTGCCGTGCCGGGTCGCGTAGCGCTGGCGGTAGTTGAGAAGGGGCGCATGCGTCCTGACGACCTGAGGAAGAGGACACTCGCTCCCGTCCTCCATACGGTAGATCCTGTCGATCTTTTCCCCCAGCTCATTCTCCGCCACGATGGAATCCATGCGGGAGGCGGCCGCGTTGCAGTAGTAGAGCCGGCCGTCCTCGTCGCTGATGACGACGCCCTCCGTGAGCCGGGAGACCACATCGCCCAGGACCGTGCACAGATGGTCGGCGGACGCGTCCCGGAAGACAATCAGCTGCAGACCCTCCGGCAGGCCGGGAAAAGGCTCTGTCTCCTGCCGCACGACATATTCGCCGTAGGCGACCCTGCAGAAGGAAGGATTGTCGGGAGGATCGAGCAGACCTGCCAGACCACCGGGCAGGGGACTGCCCTCGGCCAGACCTGTGCCGTGGAGCAGCCTGACGCCGGCCTCGTTGATCTTCAGAATGGTGTCAGACTTGTTTCTGGCCACTAAAAGCGCCCCCAGCCCGCAGCGGGAGAGGGTCTGAAAAGGTTCTTCGCAGAGCTGGTCAAGATAATCCATGGAAAAAGAATCTATATGCTGATCCACAAAAATACCCCCTGTGATGATATATCTTTGGATTATTATATTATTACATAGCTGTATAGAGGATTGTTGATAATAAATTGGGAAAAGATGGCTGTTTATTTGAAATGCGGACGAGACAAAGGCGAGACAAAGGGGACGGTCCTCAATGTGGGCAAGCAAACATCAACCTTCTGTCAACCTAAGCC
>CAMNFJ010000011.1:0-32257 GCA_946536955.1 uncultured Lachnospiraceae bacterium | reverse complement strand
CTTCGTTACCATCCATGGTGAGAAACTTTCTTGCCATTACATTGTCCTCCTGTAAATGTGAAGCGGTTACCGCATTGTGAATAAATGCAGCAAACACATGTTCCGGTGCTGGCACCACCGTGCAAACCACCAAAACATGGTTTGTCAGACGGATCCCCCTCAGATCCTGTGAAACAGGATGCCTGTTCCGCGAGTGGATCCAGCGTTTTAATGTTAACATTGGACTGTGCAAATTGCAATGTTGTTTTCCTGATTGTACACAAAAATATTCATTTAAAATGTATGAAAAAGGGCGTTAATGACAACTAACTTTTGGAAGATGTGAATAAAAGAAAGTGCCCGTCCCGGAAACGGACAGGAAAAAAAGGCGGATGCCGCCGGACGGGATCCGGTGGTATCCGCGGGGTTATTTCAGAGGACGCCGGGGCGGGTCATTTCTCCGAGAGCTCGGCGAGCTTTTGAAGGGCGTCCCGGTCGCAGATCACGACGCAGTGCTCGCGCAGGTGCTGCTCACGGGCGGGGGTGATATATTCGGCTGTCCCGAATTCGGACAGGGAGGACAGGACGCGCCGGTCATCCGCCGCGGGATCCCCGTCTCCGGGGGTGAGAAAGAGATAGTAGAGGCTGTCGGCCGGATCTTTGTAGAGAGAACTCTTCCCGCTGAAGCCGGACACGGCCCCGGCGGCGGAGGCAGCCTTGCCCAGCGTGGGAAAGGTGTAGAGCTGGGTGCCGGAGGGAAGGTTCCTGTCCTTTCCCGAGATCCGGGAACCGGGGCTGCCTGTCCCGGCCTGGCCCGCCTTTCCGGGCCCGTCCTTGCCATCCGCGCCGTCGATCTCCTGCCGGATCGCGTCCAGGAGCTGGCCCAGCGGCGAAGAGGCGGGCGCGGCGCCGGAGGACCCGCTCCTGACGGCCGGCGAAAAGCTGGAGAACCTCGTGTCCAGCTCCTCGGGGTTGTCGACTCTGGTCACGATCAGGACCAGGCTCTCGTCCTGCAGGGGGACCGCCTCGATCATGACCGGCGTGCTCTCCGCCTCGAAGCCGTAGCGCTTCCGGGCCTCCCGCATCAGCTCATGAAAGAGGGCCCGGGCCTTCTCCGTGCCATAGGCAAGCTCCTTGAGGTGGAGATTTCTGCTCTCCATCTCTTCCTTTGAAAGATAACAGCGAATCTGATTGTCACTGATCTTTTCCATTCTCATATGAATCATACCTCATCTGCGGGCGATGAAAAAACCCCGGTAAAAGCAGCTCTGTAAGTATTCTACAGGAAGGGGAGACCCCTCAGAGCTATCATACCATGCCGGCCCTGCCCGGTCAAAGAGGACCTGCCGGCTCCGTTTACTTAAATACTTAAACGTTTTGTACTAAATTCACTAGAATGGCCGTTTAAGTATTTAAGCCGCCCGAAACTATTGTGAGGCCGGGGGCGGCCGGATAAAATGGCGGTGTTCCCGTTCCGGACGTCTCGTATCAGAAAGGAGGGCAGCTGCGCGATCGGGGATTACTCCTGAAAAATGCCGGAAAGATAATACGAAAAAAAACTGAATAGATGCATATTTTTATTGCGCTACAATCAATAAGAATCAGTGAGTGATCACTGTCTTCAAAACAGTATTACTCCTTGAAAAGTTGCGTTTAAAGCCTCTGGCATACAGAAAAGAGCAGTCCCGTTCTGTTTTTATGACAATGATGTTTTTTTATTCGGAATCGTCTCGGATACGGTCCGCGGGAAGGAGGGAGTTTTTCGGGAATCGGTCCCACGGAAGTTACCTCTTTTTGGAAAAACTCCTGTACATACATGTCCCGGACCAGGCCCGGCCGCAGCCTGCATGAAGTCCTGCGGTCTCAGTGCCGGCATGATGCCTGCATTTGGGCGCGAATGCGCGCGGCCCTGATCGTCTCAAGCTTCTCGTTTATCAGATCTATATGTCCAGTCTTCGGGAGAGCCTGTGCTGCCGCTGAAGGATGCCGGTGTAATGTGTGCTTTGTCTGTGCGATAAGAACACCAGCCGGACGGCAGACAGGCTCCGTCTTTTATATGCCGGTCTCATGTGCTATAATAAAAATTACGGTATCTGCAGGATTGGTCCCACCGGCCATCAGTTTTACAGATCAGGAGAGGTTACACATGAAGAAAGCGATCCCTTATATTATCACTGTCGTTCTGATACTCGTCCTGGGGGGCACTTTCTGCAAGCTGTACTTCGACCACTACATGTATACAAGTGAGCGGGCGGACCTGAACGAATACTACGGGGTGCAGGATGAGAACGATTATCCGATCATCTATGAAAACCTGGTCTCCGAGATGCACGCCAGAAAGTTCGGGGAGTCCTGCTACCTGGACCTGGACACGGTCAGAAGCCTGCTCAATGACCGCTTCTACTACAGCGCCGCGGACCAGACCCTGATCTACTGCCTGCCCGAGGAAAAGATCATTGCCAGGGCCGGCGTGAACGGCTGGGAGAGCGATGTGAACGGGGTGACGGAGGAGGCCTGGGCCCCTCTGGTCCTGGACGGGGACACCGTCTATGTATCCCTGGATTATGTGAGGAAGTTTACGAACTTCTATTTCAGCGTGCACACATCCCCCAACCGCGTCGTCCTTCGCAACAAGTGGGGGACAGAAAAGATGGCGACCCTCAAGGGGGATACAAATATGCGGACCCTGGGGGGCGTCAAGGCCCCGATCATCGCGGCGGTGCAGGAGGGGACGGACGTGCTGGTCCTGGATCCCCTGGACGACTGGACGCGGATCGAGACGGCCGACGGCTATTACGGCTATGTGGAGAACAAGTACCTCTCGGAGACGAGGGACCAGGACCTGGAGCCCGTGACGGATGTGCCCGAGCGCGAGCCCCAGTTCCGCAGACTTGACGGCCGGGCCTGTGTCGCCTGGAACGTGACGGCCTTCAAGGAGAGCAATGAGAGCATCGAGGGCATGCTCAAGGGCACCAAGGGGATCAATGTGCTGGCGCCGACCTGGTTCACCATGGTCAGCGACGACGGGGAGATCAACTGCAAGGCCTCCGAAAAATATGTCTCCATGGCCCACAAGAGGGGCATGCAGGTATGGGGGGTCCTGGACAATTTCCAGAATGAGGAGGGCCTGGTCTGCACCGGCTTTCTGAATACGCTGGAGGGCAGGAGCCGGGTCATCAATGAGGTCGTGGCGCTCGCCGGACAGTACGGGCTGGACGGGATCAATGTGGATATCGAGGGCCTGGGAGAGGCCGACGGACCAAATTTCGTGGAGTTTGTCCGCGAGATCTGCATCGCCTGCCGCCGGGCGGGGCTGATCTCCTCTGTCAATAACTATGTCCCCTACAATTTCAATGACTACTATGACCTGGAGGAGCAGGCCGCCTTTGCGGACTATGTCGTCATCATGGGCTATGATGAGCACTTCGCCGGCAGCGAGGAGGCGGGGAGCGTGGCCTCGATCGGCTACGTGGAATACGGAATCCAGGAGGCCCTCAAGGAGGTGCCCGCCGAGCGGCTGATCAACGGCATCCCCTTCTATACCAGGGGGTGGACGACCAAAGACGGCCAGGTCAGCTCTGTGGTCCTGGACATGGTCGAAGCCCGGGAGTTCGTCAAGAAACACAAGATGAAAGAAGAGTGGAACAACACGGCGGGGCAGAACTATGCTGAAAAGCAGTCGGGCTCAAAGCTCTACCAGATCTGGCTGGAGGACAAAAAGTCCGTCGGCCGCAAGCTGGACGTGATGGAGGACCACGGGCTGGCCGGCCTGGCTGTATGGGTCCTGGGCCTGGAGACCAACGATGTCTGGGATGTGGTCGAGGACTATGTAAAAGGAAAATAAACGGACATTTCAATATGGAGACAATATATATAAAAATGACAGAGGACCGGATCGACACGGACCAGATCCGGGCGGCCGGGCGGATCCTGCGGGAGGGCGGCCTGGTCGCTTTTCCCACCGAAACGGTATACGGGCTGGGCGGGGATGCCTTTAATCCCGCTTCTTCCAGAAAGATCTACGCGGCCAAGGGAAGGCCCTCCGACAATCCCCTGATCGTCCACATCTGCAGGCTGGAGGATCTGGAGAAGGTCGCCGCCGGGGTGCCTCGGCAGGCCCTGCTCCTGGCGGAGGCCTTCTGGCCCGGGCCCCTGACCATGATCCTGCCCAAGCGGCCTGAGCTTCCCCTGGAGACGACGGGCGGGCTGGACACGGTCGCCATCCGCTTCCCCTCCCATAAGATCGCGCAGGCCCTGATCGAGGCCGGAGGCGGCTTTATCGCCGCTCCCAGCGCCAACCGGTCGGGACGTCCCAGCCCGACCCTGGCCCGCTACTGCAGGGAGGACCTGGACGGACGGGTGGATATGATCATCGATGGCGGACAGGTGGGCCTGGGACTGGAATCGACCATTGTGGACCTGACCGGGGACCGCCCGGTCATCCTGCGGCCCGGCTTTGTGACCTGGGAAAAGCTGGAGGAGGTCCTGGGAGATGTCGACGCGGGGAGCCTCCTGCCCGGTCCGGAACCGGACGGGGCGCCCAAGGCGCCCGGCATGAAATACCGGCATTACGCGCCGCAGGGGAACCTGACGGTCGTGGAGGGAGCCCCGGACAGGGTGGCTGCCTATATCAATGAACGGATACACGCGCACAGACAGGCGGGGATCCGGACGGGCGTCATCTGCACGGACGAGACCTGCGCCTCCTACGAGGCGGACCTGATCAAGAGCACGGGGGCCCGCGGGGATGAGGAGGGCGCCGCCCGGGAACTCTTCCGGATCCTGCGGGAATTTGACGACGAGGAGGCCCGGGAGATCTACGCGGAGTCCTTTGACAGGAGCGGTGTCGGCCGGGCGCTGATGAACCGCCTGCTCAAGGCCGCCGGCGGCCGGGTCGTCCGGGTATGACGGCTCACCGATAAAAAACCAATCATTAACCACACAGGAGGAAAAAATGGCAAAAGTAGTCGTAATGGATCATCCTTTAATCGCGCACAAGATCGGCATCATCAGAAAGAAAGAGACAGGGACGAAAGAATTCCGTGAAAATATTTCCGAAATAGCCATGCTTCTGTGCTATGAGGCGACCAGGGACCTGGAGCTGGAGGATGTCGAGATCGAGACGCCGATCTGCAGGACGACCACCAAGGAACTGAAGGGAAAGAAGCTCGCTGTCGTTCCCATCCTGCGTGCCGGACTCGGCATGGTGGAAGGAATGCTGGCCATGATCCCCGCCGCCAAGGTAGGCCACATCGGCCTCTACAGGGATCCCGAGACCTTACAGCCGGTCGAGTATTACTGCAAGCTCCCGGCCGACTGCGAGGAGAGGCAGATCTTCGTCGTGGATCCCATGTTCGCGACAGGCGGCTCAGCCGTCGCGGCTGTCCAGATGCTCAAGGAGCACGGCTGCAAGAAGCTCTGCGTCCTGTGCATCATCGCGGCTCCCGAGGGCGTGAAGGCATTCACGGAGGCACATCCGGATGTCGATCTCTACATCGGAGCCCTGGACTCCCACCTCAATGAACACGGCTATATCGTCCCCGGTCTGGGGGACGCGGGCGACAGGATCTTCGGCACAAAGTGATTTTTTGTGATCCGGGATACAAGCGCGGGGTGCTGCCGGCAAAGAGGATCCGCCGGACCATGAACGCAGTAAGACCTGAAAAGGCGGAAAGGGGGGAATGATGGCAGGCAAACGGACGGGATATATTTCCTGGGATGAGTATTTTATGGCAGTTGCGCAGCTGGCCGGGATGCGGTCCAAGGATCCCAGCACACAGGTCGGGTCCTGTATCGTCAGCGACGAGCACAAGATCCTTTCCATGGGATATAACGGTCTGCCGATCGGCTGCTCGGACGACGATTTTCCGTGGGAGCGCGAGGGACGTCCGCTCATGACCAAGTACCCTTATGTGACCCACAGTGAGCTCAACGCGATCCTCAACTACCGGGGAGGGAGCCTGGAGGGGGCGACCATCTATGTGACCCTCTTTCCCTGCAACGAATGCGCCAAGGCCATCATCCAGTCTGGGATCCGCAACGTCGTCTATGACTCCGATAAATACGCGGAGGCGGACAGCACGATCGCCAGCAAGCGCATGTTTGACGCGGCGGGGGTCACCTACCGCCAGTATGAGCGGACGGGCAGAAAGATCGAGATCACATTGTGATCATTGCGCGCGAAGTGTCTCCGTCAAAGTGTTTTGAAAAAAGATTTATTTGAAAAAGTATTTTTGAAAATAAGTGTTTTTTGCCGGAAAAAAGGGCGGCACATCCGATGTCGGATGTGCCGCCCTTATTCCGTATGCTGACCGATAAAAATCAGTTGTTATGCTTTTCCTTGTACTCGGCCACGATCTTCCAGATGCGCTCGGCAGGGTCGAGCAGGTCGCTGAGGGAGCTGTCGTGGTTGAGTGTATCGATGATGTAGGCGATGAACTTGCTCAGGTCGCAGCTGTAGTGCCAGGGGCGCTCCAGGAGCTCGGGGGACTGGTAGATCAGGTTGGTCGTATAGATCCGGTCGATGATCCCGTTCTCGTAGGCCTTGTCGAACTTCTCCAGGCCGCTGGTAAAGAGGCCGAAGGTCGCGAAGATAAAGACGCGCCTGGCGCCGCGCTTTTTGAGGGCGGCCGCCACCTCGAGGGCACTGTCGCCGGAGGAGACCATGTCGTCGATCACGACCATGTCCTTGTCCTTGACGCTGGAGCCCAGGAACTCGAAGGCGACGATCGGATAGTTTCCGTCCACAAGCCTTGTGTAGTCGCGGCGCTTGTAGAACATACCCATATCCAGGCCCAGGACGTTGGCAAAGTAGACGGCCCGCTTCATGCCGCCCTCATCGGGGCTGATGATCAGCATGTGGTCGCTGTCGATCTTGAGATCGTCGACACTGCGGAGAAGTCCCTTGATAAACTGGTAGGCCGGCTGAACGGTGTCAAAGCCGTTGAGGGGAATGGCATTCTGTACGCGGGGGTCGTGCGCATCGAAGGTGATGATGTTGTCGACACCCATGCTGACGAGCTCCTGGAGGGCGATCGCGCAGTCCAGGGATTCTCTGGAGGTGCGCTTGGACTGCAGGCTCTCATAGAGATAGGGCATGATGACGGTGATCCTGCGGGCCTTGCCGGCGACGGCGGCGATCACGCGCTTGAGGTTCTGGAAGTGGTCATCGGGAGACATGTGGTTGTCGAAGCTGAACATGCGGTATGTCTCACTGTAGTTGACGACATCCACGAGCAGATAGAGGTCCATTCCTCTGACGGACTGGTCGATGACGCCCTTTGCCTCGCCGGTGCCGAAACGCGGGACTTTGGAATTGATGATATAGCTGGGACGCTGATATCCCGCGAAGGCAGGACTGTCAGCGTGCTCGTGCTGGCGCTCGGCACGCCACTGGATCAGGTACTGATCGATCTCTGTTCCCATCTGACTGCATCCGGAGGCAGTGATGAGGCCGAGCTGGCCGAAAGGTGCATTATCCAGTATTCGTTTGTCATGTTTTTTGATGGGTTCCATCAGATCGTATGTCCTTTCTTTTAAAAGCCCGTGACAGATCCTTAACCGTGTCCGGGGGCAGTCGATCCCCTTACAGCCGCGACGCCCGCTGCGGGAATGTTACCTTTATTAATAAAATGAATAATAATCAATGGATACGCCTACTCTATCAGAATCATTTCTTGAATACAAGCACTAAATAACGGACAGGCCCCGGTCCGCCCCCCTGTTTACCTGCCGGCCCGGCGCTTCTGCAGGCGGATGTCCCTGCCGGTCAGCTTGCAGATGTCGCAGGAACTGGTGATGCGGGAGAAGACCCGGTCGGAATAGCGGGCCTGAAGCTCCTTCAGAGAGAGGTTGGTCGAGATGATCGTCGGCTTCCGGTTCAGCTCCCGCTCGCTGATGCAGGTGAAGAGCTGGGAGGCGACGAAGGCGTTGGTGTACTCCGTGCCCAGGTCATCGATGATCAGCAGGTCGCAGCTGTAGAGGTCAGAGGTGAATTCCCTCAGATCGCTCCGGGATCCGCTGCCGAAGGTGCAGTCGGCGAGGCGGTCAAACAGGGAGGAGGCGCTGAAGTAGAGGACGGACTTCCCGAGCTCGAGAAGGGCCTTGGCGACGCAGACCGACAGCATGGTCTTTCCGGTTCCGACGGTCCCGTAGAGATAGATGTTGCGGGGACCCTTGTCGAAATTTTTTACAAAGAGCCCGCAGGTCCGCCGGGCGTGCCGGAACAGCCTGAGCTCCTCGCCCGTGTAGTAGGATTCGGACAGAAGAGAAAAGCCGGCGTTTTCGGTCAGGGCCTGGAGGTTGGACTGGTCGTAGAGGATCGCTGTCTCCCGCTTGCGGAAGCAGTGGCATTTTCCCTCAGCGGTATAACCGGTGTCCCTGCAGTCGGGGCAGTCCCAGGTCATCTCCAGATAGTCAGGCGGAAAGCCCCTGTCCGTCAGGAGCTGAGCGCGCTTTCGGGCGATCCTGGCGGCTGTCTCCCGGAAGGAGGCCGTGTCCGCGTCTCCCTCCTGCCGCAGCCTCTTTCTCAGGAGGCCGACTGCCAGGGAAGGTGTGCGCTCTTCCAGCTCCTGCAGCTCGGGAATCCGGGCATAGGCCTGCATGCGCCGCTTTTCGAGCTCGCTCCGGTGTCTGTCCCGGATGGCGGCATATTCATTCATGATGCTGTCATACTGTTCTTTTTTCAGAGACACGTCCGATCCTTTCAGTAATCCTTTCAGCGATCCTTTCAGTCCCGGCCCGCCGGGCCTCCTCACTCGGAGGCGCGCAGAAGCTCCTCTTCGAGTGCGTCAAAGTCGTATCTGTTCTGCTCAAACTGGTTAAAGCTGTTGGAGCTGCGGCCCCCGGCCGGGGTCCTGCCGGATTTCCGGGAGGCGGGCTCCTCTTTTTTCCGGCTGTTTCCGGACAGCTGCCTGCCAGATGCCTTTTCCGCCGCTGTCCTGACGGGGGCAGGGGAGGACTCCGCCTGGGCGGGGGTCATGATGCCCTCCCTGGCCCAGTTTTCCGCGACCCTGCCGATATAATGGAAATCCCTGTTTCCCCTGTCGATGCAGTACTGGAGCAGGTAGTCGATCATGTCATCGGAAAAATGAAGGTTTTCCGAGATGTTGTAAATAATGCGGATCTCCTCGAGCGAGAGCGGCTTGCCGACATACTGCTCGATCACAAAGAGGAGCTGGGCCCTGTCCGCGTTGCTGCGGAAGCTCTCCAGGGCCTGGGCTTCATCGGCCATGGAGGAGCGGGAGATTGCGGCGGTCTCCCGGCCCGGGGTCCTGTCCGGAACAGAGACGGCCGCGGGAGCCGCGGGGGTGTCCGGCAGGGTACGGGACAGGGATTCCTCGCCCGACGCCTTCAGGAGGGGGGCCTGCCTGCGGCCGCCTCCGGCGGAAGCGAAGGAGAGCACCCGGCTTTCGGCATCGCTGTCAGGAGATGCGGCGGCGGCCCCGGCCCGGGAGGCGGGACTGCAGAGGCCGACGGACAAAAGATCGGCGTCAGCTCCGAAGCGCAGGTTCAGCAGTCCCTGGCGCTCCCAGTAGCGCAGAGACCGGACAACATCCTTTTCCGTGTGATTGAAGCGGTCCGCAAGATCTGAAATGCTGGTGGTCCTGCCGGAACCTTTCATCCTCAACAGGTACAGATAGATCTTGATCTGGGCGTCATTTGCTCTCTCCATGTATTCATCGATAAACAGATTGGAAACAAGGGTCGAATCAGACCCGTTGTCACTGTAGACTGTGAACACGCTTCCTCACCTCCATTCAGTTGTGCAATATCCGGGGTTCTTACTATAACACAAAGGGGAGGGAGGATAAAATGGACAATCTGACGAACTGTCCGGCCGTAAAAAGGGCGTCCGCCGTGGCGGGAAAAATGTGGATAAGGATGAAAATGTGGAAAAGTCGGGAAAAAGCGGCATTTACAAGGCGGGTTTTCCACATGGGAAAACCCGCCTGCAGCAAGTGGATGATGTGGATGATGTTGATAAGTCGGTCAGGAGAGCAGATTTGTCCCGACCTGATCGATATTTCCGGCGCCTATAGTTATCACCAGATCATTCTTTCGGCAATTTGCCAGAAGGTATTTTTCGATCTCCTCAAATGTCGGCAGGAAGACACAGTTCCCGCCCAGGCGGAGGATCTCCTCCCGGAGGTCCTCTGAGCTCACGCCGAGCGTATCGGTCTCCCGGGCGGGATAGATGTCCGCCAGAATGACGAGGTCGGCCTTGGAGAGGGCGCGGGCAAAGCCCTTCAGAAGGGCCTTGGTCCTCGAGTAGGTGTGGGGCTGGAAGACTGCGATGATCCTGTCGTGAGGACAGAAACGCGCAGCACTCAGAGTGGTCTCGATCTCTGTGGGATGGTGGGCGTAATCATCCATGATGGTAAAGCCGTTGCGCTCGCCCCTGTACTGGAAGCGTCGGTCGGCTCCCGTAAAGGCCGCGAGTCCCTTTACTGAGGCCTCCCGGGAAATACCCAGTCTGTCCGCCGCGGCGACGGCCGCGATGGCGTTGCCGATATTATGGACTCCGTGGACGTGCAGAGAGATCCGGGTGCCGGAGCCGTATTCGGCGGGGCCGTGCAGGGTGAAGGAGGGATAACCGGAATCGTCGAAGCTGACATCCGAGGCATAGTAGAGGCCGGGATCAGCGGGCGCCTCCTCAGGGCCGGGAATGCCGGCGCGGAAGGGGATGACGGCGCAGGGGAGCCCCTCGGCGATCTCCTGCCAGTTTTCGATGTCCGCGTTGATGATCAGGGCGCCGTTTTCGGGCAGAAGGGCCGCGAAGCGCCTGAAGGAGCTGCGGATTTCCGCAAGGTCCTTAAAGAAATCCAGATGGTCCTCTTCTATATTTAATATGATGGCGATCTGCGGAAACATGTGAAGGAAGCTGTTGGTGTATTCGCAGGCCTCCGCGACGAAATATCTGTTTCCGCCGACACGGATGTTGCCGCCGATGCTGGGCAGGATCCCTCCGATCGAGAGGGTGGGATCGACGTCCGCTGCCATGAGGATCTCGGAAAGCATGGAGGTGGTCGTCGTCTTGCCGTGTGTACCGCTGACAGCCACGGGAAGCTGGTAGGTTTTCATGAGCTGCCCCAGGAGCTCGGCCCTTGTCATGGAGGGGATGCCCTTTTCCATGACAGCCATATACTCGGGGTTGTCAGGGTGGATGGCGGCGGTAAAGACGACCAGATCGATATCATCCGTGATATTTTCCCTGCGCTGTCCGATCAGGACCCGGATGCCGGATATTTCCAGCTCCCGCGTGATCTCGGAGGCCTGACGGTCGGATCCGGATACGGTGAAGCCCTTGTCGGCCAGGATGCTGGCGAGTCCGCTCATGGAGATGCCACCGATCCCGACGAAAAAAACGTGTAGGGGTTGACGAAAATCAATTTGATACATTTGCTGGTCTCCTGAAAAAAATAATGGGATATGTAAAATCTTTTGTTGCGGCTTTGCTCTTATTCAAGTATCATGTACATCGTTACGGAAATTCGACATGCCGGACTGAATCGGGCAATCACCACAAATGTACACCACCGGCCGGTATTGCGCAAGCCGGAAGCTGGAAATGGTTACAGTTCACGCCCCCTCGAAGGGCGTGAACTTGTAACGCAGCGTTCACCGATAACAAAGCTTCGCATTGTCAATGCGCTGCGACAATGCGAAGCATTGTTGACGCTTGAACGCCGTTCAACTCGGGTTTTTGCGTTGAAATTCACGCAAAAACACCTCGCGTTCGTGGCGGTCTGGACAATGACTGGAAATGCAGTTTGTTAAATTTGTGTCGGCAGTTTCATTTCCTCTCACACTGTGTTATAATTTTATTGCGAAAATATTTACGTTATTTTGTGAATATGTTGGCATCCTGACACACTTACTTAAAAAGTTCCGGACTGTGGACGGAATACACGGAAGGAAGGCTTAAGATGATTGTAAAAAAGGAAATGATCGCCATGCTTCTGGCAGGAGGACAGGGCAGCCGGCTCGGCATCCTGACATCCGACGTGGCAAAGCCCGCTGTTTCCTTTGGCGGCAAGTACAGAATTATTGATTTTCCCCTCAGTAACTGCATCAATTCTGGAATCGATACGGTAGGAGTCCTTACTCAATACATGCCGCTCCGTCTTAATGCACATGTGGGAATTGGTATTCCGTGGGACCTGGACAAAAATGTGGGAGGCGTCTCCGTGCTGTCCCCCTACGAAAAGATCCAGAACACAGAATGGTATACAGGAACTGCAAACGCCATATACCAGAACCTGGCCTATATGGAGAGCTATCATCCCGACTACGTCCTGATCCTGTCCGGGGATCACATCTACAAGATGGACTATGAGGCCATGCTCGAGTCCCACAAGGAGAACGGGGCCGAGGTGACGATCGCCGTCATGCCGGTCTCCATGGAGGAGGCCAGCCGCTTCGGCATCATGATCACCGATGAAGACGGACGGATCACGGATTTCGAGGAGAAGCCGGCCCATCCCCGCAGCAATCTCGCCTCCATGGGAATCTACATCTTTAACTGGAAGACCCTCAAAGCGGCCCTGCTGGCCAATAAGGACGAAGAGGGCCTGGATTTCGGCAAACACATCATCCCTTACTGCAGGGAAAAGGGATCACCCCTGTATGCATATGAGTTTAACGGTTACTGGAAAGACGTCGGCACGCTCACATCCTACTGGGAAGCAAATATGGAGCTGATCGACATTGTTCCTGAGTTCAACCTGTACGAAGAGTACTGGAAGATCTATACAAAAAGCACTTCTATCACGCCGCAGTTCTTTGGACCGGACAGCGCGATCGAGCGCACGATCGCCGGCGAAGGGACGGAGATCTACGGAAAGGTTTACAACTCCGTGATCGGGTGCGACGTAACAATCGGAGCAGGAAGCGTTGTCCGTAATTCCATCATTATGAATGGAACGGTCATCGGTGCCGGATGTACCCTCGACAAGGTCATCTGCGCGGAGAATTCGGTCATAGGGGACGGAGCTGTCCTCGGCGAAGGGGAGGAGGTCCCCAACGACACCAGGCCGGATATCTACTGCGCGGGACTGGTCACGATCGGGGAGAATTCCGTCATTCCTGCAGGTGTCCGGATCGGCAAAAATGTCATGATCTCCGGGCACACGACAAAGGGGGACTATCCTGACGGAAGACTTGCCAGTGGACGGACGCTCCAGACTGCGGTCTCTGAGTCGTAGATCGGCCTTTCATTTTGACACACATGATCTGCGGCATATCGATCGCAAACAGGATGCAGCGGGCGGCGGATCCCTGTCTGACAGAGGCGGACGGGGGCAGCGGCTGCCGGAAAGAGCGCATTCTGGCTCAGCAACTTGTGAACAGGACTGTTGCCTGACGGCTTCCTGGGAAAGGCCGTGCGGGGGACAGCGACAACAGTGTAGATTACAGAACTCTCTGAAAGGAGGGAGTTGCGTAAATGAGAGCAATAGGGATTATACTGGCAGGCGGTAACAGCAAACGGTTAAAGGAGTTGTCGACGCAAAGGGCAGTCTGCGCAATGCCTGTGGCAGGAAGCTACAGAAGTATTGACTTCGCGCTCAGCAACATGGAACATTCCCGCATCCAGAAGGTTGCGGTTCTGGCACAGTACAACTCACGAAGCCTGAACGAACATCTTGCATCGTCAAAGTGGTGGAATTTCGGAAGAAAACAGGGAGGGATGTTTCTGTTTACTCCATCCTTTGCGGATGCGGACAGCAACTGGTACAGAGGAACGGCAGACGCAATTGCACAGAATATCAGTTTCCTGAAGACATCACATGAGCCCTACGTGGTCATCGCGTCGGGTGACTGTGTCTACAAGATGGATTACAACAAGGTCCTTTCTTACCATGTAGACAAGAGAGCTGACATCACGGTCGTAGTCAGGGAAATGCCTGAGGACTTCAATGTAGAACGGTACGGTATAGTTCGCATGGATGAAGATGACCGTATTCAGGATTTTATAGAGAAGCCTGTAATTGCGCAGTACCGTACGATCTCATGCGGGATTTATGTGATCCGGAGAAGACTCCTGATCGAGCTGCTCGAAAAGAGCATGGAAGAGAACCGCTATGACTTCGTACAGGACATTCTGATCCGTTACAGGGGGCTGAAGCGGATCTATGGCTACCGGATGGAAGACTACTGGAGCAACATTGCATCTGTTGAGGATTATTACCGGACGAATATGGATTTCCTGAAACCGGAGATCCGCGACTACTTTTTCAGACAGTATCCGGAAGTGCACTCCCGCGCAGCCGATCTTCCGCCGGCAAAGTACAATGTAGGCGTAAAAATACGAAACAGTCTGCTGTCAAGCGGCTGTATCGTCAATGGCACGGTAGAGAATTCTGTACTGTTCCAGCAGGTATATGTTGGTAATAATTGTGTAATTAGGAATTCTTTAATTTTGAATGATGTGTACATCGGAGACAACACTATAATTGAAAACTGCATCGTGGAAAGCGGCGACACCATTCAGGCTAATTCCTGTTACAGAGGTGAAAATGGTATAAAAATCGTGATCGAGAAAGGTGAACGTTATACCATTTAGAAATGGAGAACGCTATGCATGTTACAGACGTAAGAGTGAGAAGGATTGCCAGAGAAGGCAAGATGAGAGCAGTCGTTTCTATCACGATCGATAATGTATTCGTCGTCCACGACATAAAGGTTATTGAAGGTGAAAAGGGCTTGTTCATCGCAATGCCCAGCAAGAAGTCTGCGGACGGAGAGTACAGAGATATCGCGCATCCGATCAATTCCGAGACAAGAAGCATGCTGGAAGAGATCATTTTAAAGAGTTATGAAGAGAGTGCGCTGCAGGACGAGAGCGCAATGCACGAAGAGGATGGGGCTGCAGGACCGACAGCATAGCATTTACAACAGGCACCACTGATTAAACAGATAATCGTATTTCGGGAGGGGGCGTTATGAGCGCCCTCTTCTTTTGGCTGGTAAATAACAGCTTCCAACACAGAAAGGACCACGCCAATGGACAGTTTTTTTATCATCGTCGGGCTGGGCAACCCGGGCCGCAAGTACGACGGATCCCGGCACAATGTCGGCTTCGATGTCATCGATGAGCTGGTGGACCGGTTCAGGATCGGAGGACCGGAGAGGTTCGGCAAATCCATGATCGGAAAGGGCCGGATCGGCAGCAGGAAGGTCATCCTGGTCAAGCCTCTCACCTATATGAACCTGAGCGGAGAAGCTGTGCAGGAAATCGTCCACTACTACAAGGCGGACCCCTCAGCGGACCTGGTGGTCATTTCCGACGATATCGACCTGGAGGCCGGGACCATCCGCATCCGCAAAAAGGGGAGCGCGGGCGGCCACAACGGGCTGAAAAACATCGTTCAGTACCTGGGCACGCAGGATTTTGCCCGGATCCGGATCGGAGTGGGAGCCAAGCTCAACCCTGATTTTGACCTTGCGGATTATGTCCTGGGACATTTTTCGGGGGAGGAAAAAAAGGTGATGGAGGAGGCTGTCTCCAGGGCGGCGGAGGCCGTCGCCTGCATGGCGGAAGAGGGCATGGACCTGGCCATGAACCGCTACAATACGCCCAGAAAGAAAAAGGAAAAGAAAAAGCCTGTGAAAGAGGAGGCCGTCCAGAAGGAAGAGACGGTCGGGCAGAGCGCTGCGACATGAGAGGTCAGCATGAATAAAACGCTCGATAGCGTTTTATTCATGCTCGAAGTTTGCGTAGAGGCGCCGCAAACTTCGATGATCCTTCAGAGAAATCGCCTCCGCGATTTCTCTGAAGGGAGTCTTCGCGCAAGGCGCTTCGACATAAGAGGTAAGGATGAACGTTTTTACAGACCCGCTCCGGGAGCTGGAGGCATATAAATACATAAAAGAGAAGCTGGAGCCGGCGGAGGGATCCGTTCCCGGGGGCCGGGAGAGGGGCCGCGGAATCTTCGCGGATTCCTGCTCGGACCCGCAGAAGGCCCACCTCCTCTATACTCTTTGCAGGGAGGAGGACCTCTCTCCCGGTGCCAGGCTCCGCCTGGTGCTGACCTACAGCGACCTGCGGGCCAGGGAACTGGCCCAGGACTGCTCCTTCTACGACAGGAACGTCGCGGTCTTCCCCACCAGAGACCTGATCTTTTATCAGGCGGACCTGCGCGGAAACGAGATCGACAAGGAGAGGCTGCGGTGCCTTCGGCGGATCCTGGAGGGCAAGCCGGTGACAGTGGTCACGACCTTCTCCGCCCTGCTCACGCCCCAGATCCCCCTCAGGGTCCTCAGGGACAATGTGCTCGGGATCGGCAAGAGGGACATTGTCGATCCGGCCGTGATCGCTGACCGCCTGACCGGGATGGGCTATGAAAAGAATTACCAGACCGAGAGGCCGGGCCAGTTCGCGGTCAGGGGCGATATCATCGATATCTTTGATCTGACCCAGGAAAATCCTGTCCGCATCGAGCTCTGGGGAGACGAGGTCGAGACCATCCGCAGCTTTGATGTCCTGAGCCAGCGCTCTGTGGAGCAGCTGGAGTACATCCGCATCTTTCCCGCGTCCGAGATGATCCTGGAGGGTCCGCGTCTGTACGACGGCCTGGGCCGGATGAAAAAGGAGATGGACACGGCCGTGAAGAGGTTCAGGGACCAGGGGGACCCCGAGGCTGCCCACCGGCTGGAGTCGGAGATCTCCAGGATCCGGGAGGAGGCCGAGGAGCTCCATGTTTTTACGGGCCTGGAGAGCTTTATCCACTACTTCTATCCCATGACGGAGAGCCTGCTGGACCTCTTCCCCCGGGACCAGACCCTGGTCTTTCTGGATGAACCTCTGAGGATCCTCCAGCACGCCCGCGCCGTGGAGACAGAATTCAGGGAGAGCATGGTCAACAGGGTGCAGAAGGGCTATGTCCTTCCCGGCCAGATGGACCTGATCCGGCCGGCGGCTGAGGTCACGGCGGACCTGGAGACCTACCGTCGCGTCGGAGCAGCTGTGCTGGGCGGGGCCCCGAAAGACCGGGATTTCCGGGTGGAACTGCCGGAGGAGGGGGAAGCGGCCGCCCCTCTGTCCCTGTTTTTCGACGGGACGGCCCAGATGCACGCCAGGGAGGCGTCCCTGTCCGGCCTCAATTATTCCGGCCTGCAGGAGGAGCTGGCCCGCCTGCGCGGAAAAAAGGAGAGGGTGATCATCGTCTCGCCCTCCCGCACCAGGGCAAAGAGACTGGCTGAGGACCTGACGGCGGACGGCGTCACGGTCTTTTTCCGCGAGAATACCATGAGGACCCTCAAGCCCGGCGAGATCATGACCTTCGCCGGCAGGATGAGGAAGGGCTTTGCCTATCCGGAGATCGGGTTTACGGTCTTTACGGAATCAGATATTTTCGGAGAGGAAAAAAAGAAGAAAAAGAGGAGCCGCCGCTACGACGGGGGCGAGAGGATCCGGGACTTTTCCGAGCTCAAGGTGGGGGACTACGTGGTCCACGAGCACTACGGGATCGGCATTTACCGGGGAGTGGAAAAGATCGTAGTCGACCATATTGCCAGAGACTACCTCAAGATCGAATACGGCGCCGGCGGCGTCCTCTTCGTCATGCCCACAGACCTCTCGGTCCTGCAGAAGTACGCTGCGGCAGAGGGGGCCAGAAAGCCCAGGCTCAACAAGCTGGGGACCCAGGAGTGGACCCATACCCGCAGCAAAGTCCAGAAGGCAGTGGAGGAGGTGGCCGACGACCTGGTCCAGCTCTACGCCAGGCGCCAGGCCAGGAAGGGCCATGTCTACGGAAAGGACACGGTCTGGCAGAGAGAACTGGAGGAGATGTTCCCCTTTCAGGAGACGGAGGACCAGCTGGCCGCCATCGAGGACACCAAGCGGGACATGGAGAGCGAGAAGATCATGGACCGCCTGATCTGCGGAGACGTGGGATTCGGCAAGACCGAGATCGCGGTCAGGGCCGCCTTCAAGGCGGTCCAGGAGGGGATGCAGGTGGCTGTCCTGGTCCCGACCACGATCCTGGCCCAGCAGCATTACAACACGTTTTCGGAGCGCATGCACAGCTTTCCGGTCATGATCGAGTCCCTGTCCCGCTTCAGGACCTCCAAAGAGCAGAAAAAGGTCGTCGCCGACCTGGAAAAGGGCATGGTGGATATCGTCATCGGCACCCACCGGCTCCTCTCCAAGGATGTGAAGTTCAAAAACCTGGGCCTGCTGATCGTGGACGAGGAGCAGCGCTTCGGAGTCACCCACAAGGAAAAGATCAAACAGATGAAGGAGAACGTGGATGTCCTGACCCTGTCCGCGACTCCCATCCCCCGGACCCTCCACATGAGCATGGTGGGGATCCGCGATATGAGCCTTCTGGAAAAGGCGCCCGGCGACCGCGTCCCCATCCAGACCTATGTCATGGAATACAATGAGGAGATGGTCAGGGAGGCCATCATGCGCGAGCTCTCCAGAAAGGGCCAGGTCTATTACGTCCACAACCGGGTCAACGATATCGCCTCGGCGGCGGCCCAGGTCCATGCCCTGGTCCCGGAGGCCCGCATCGCCTATGCCCACGGCCAGATGAAGGAGTCCGAGCTGGAGAAGATCATGTATGACTTCGTCAGCGGAGGGATCGACATCCTGGTCTCGACGACCATCATCGAGACCGGCCTGGACATTTCCAACGTCAACACCATCATCATCAGCGACGCCGACAAGATGGGCCTGTCCCAGCTCTACCAGCTCAGGGGCCGGGTCGGCCGGACCGGCCGGACCGCCTTTGCCTTCCTCATGTACCGGCGGGGCCAGATCCTGCGCGAGATCGCCGAAAAACGTCTGGCGGCCATCCGCGAATTCACCGACCTGGGCAGCGGCTACAGGATCGCCATGCGGGACCTGGAGATCCGCGGAGCCGGCAGCATCCTGGGCCGGACCCAGCATGGACACATGCAGGCGGTCGGATACGACCTCTACTGCAAGCTCCTGGAGGGCGCGGTCCGCAAGGCCAGGGGCGAAGAGCCGAAAAAAGAGAAAAACGTCACGGTCAACCTGCTCGCGGACGCTTTTCTCCCGGAAAACTATATCATCAATGAAGAACAGAAGCTGGAGATCTACAAAAAGATCGCCGCGATCGACAGCGCCGCGGACGTCGAGGACGTCCGGGAGGAGCTCATGGACCGCTTCGGGGAGATCCCCCTCCCGGCCCAGAACCTGCTCCGCATCGCCCTGATCCGGTCGGTCGCCTCCCGTCTGGATATCGTCGAGATCACCGGCAGCGGGGGCACCCTGCGCATGATCCCCGACGCCGAGGCTCCCGGGATGAAGATCGAGAATATCCCCCTTCTGGTCAGGCTCTACCGCGGCCGCCTCTCCTTTACGGTCAAGGGCACTCCCCGCTTCCAGCTGACCTACCCCCTGTCGGGCAGCACCATCAAGGACGAGGAGACCCTGCTGCAGGCCGCAGAGGACCTGCTGGTGCATATAGCGAAGATGCTGCGGCAATGAGGGGGTGTGGAGGAGGGACGAGCCGGGCCTGTGCACATCCTTTGGCCATTGCTCCTCTTCGCACAGATGCACTAGGATGTGAATCACTCGCCGGGAGGGCAATGTCCGAACTCGCATTTCGTTTTGAAGGAACGAAATGCTCAAACAGACGTACAATAAATGCCCGGCTGTGAGAGCCGGGCATTTAACCCTCCCGGCTTCGCGATGTCCCATCAAGTGCATCTAAGTGCTCATCGCAAGCATGGCCGCCAGGATGTGCACAGGCCCGGCTCTGATTGCGCCTCCCCCGGCAAGGGGGAAGGTTAGTGACCGGCCCTTCGGGCCGGGGTGCCATTCCAAGGCAGGATTATATATAGAAGGACAGGTGCCCTCTATCTCATGGCTTTGGTGAAAGGGCACTTTTGCCGTCATGCTCAATCACTGGAATTGTGGGGATGGCGGGAGTCAGGGCCGAAAGCGGATCCATCCCGGCGGACATGATGTGATGAGTGCTGGAGGTACTTGGCGAAGCGGCTGCGAGAGGGCGGGTCAAATCCCCGGCTCTCACAGCCGGGGATTTGTTGTCCGCACTGTTTGAGCAGACCGTGTCTTCAACACGGGATGCGAGTTCGGACATTGCCCGCCCGGAGAAGACGCAAGCCTTAGTATCTCCGCGCGAAGAGCTTTCATGTCCAAGGGATGGATCCGCTGAGGGCCGTCCTTTCCCCTGCAACCCTTCAGGGACGGTTCTTCTGAGGCCCGTCTTTTCAGACGATCTCTCCGCTTGCGATGGTGTACTTTATGACTCCGGGCAGGGTCTCGCCCAGGAAGGGGGAGTTGGACGAGCGGGAGGCGAAGGGCTTTTCGACCGTCCAGGAGGCCTGCGGGTCAAAGATGACCAGGTCGGCGGGGGCGCCTTCCTGGACGCGGCCGGCCGGCAGCCGGTAGAAGTCCGCCGGATTGCAGGTGAGGCAGGCCAGGAACTGCCGCATGGTGAGGAAACCGGGCCGGACGAGTTCGCGAAGGCCCAGGGAGAAGGCGGTCTCGAGGCCGATCATGCCGCTGGGGGCGCTGGCGAAGCTTTTGGCCTTTTCCTCATCGGAATGAGGTGCGTGGTCGGTGGCGATGATATCGATGGTCCCGTCGGCCAGTCCCCGGATGATGGCGAGGCGGTCGGCCTCCGTGCGCAGGGGCGGATTGACCTTGGCCAGGGTGCCCCTGCGGATCACTGCCTCCTCGGTCAGGGAGAAGTGGTGGGGCGTGGCCTCGGCGTGGATGCGGGGATTTTTTTTTCGGGCCTGGCGGACCAGATCCACGCCCTCCGCCGTGGAGATGTGCTGGATACAGAGGGGAGCCATGGTCCTGACGGCGATCTCCACATCGCGGCGGATCAGGGAGATCTCCGCTTCGCGGGGAGAGCCCTTGAGGCCCAGGGCGGCAGCGGCGGCGCCTCCGCCGTTGATCCCGTTCTCGGAGATCAGGGTCTTGTCCTCCTCGTGGAGGCTGACGGGCAGGTCCAGCCGGGCCGCGTGTTTCAGGGCCTCCTCGAGGATGGAGGGATCCATGACCGGGACGCCGTCATCGGTGAAGCCGGCCGCTCCGGCTGCGGCCAGGGCGTCAAAATCCACAGTCAACCTGCCGGACATCCCCTTTGTGACATTTGCGCAGCTGTAGATGTGGATCTTTTCCCGGCCGGCCCGCTCGAGGATATCGGCCAGGACCGGGACGCTGTCGACGACGGGCAGGGTATTGGCCATCAGGATGACGCTGGTGTAGCCGCCTCTGGCGGCGGCCAGGGCGCCGGTGTGCAGGTCCTCCTTCCAGGTATAGCCGGGATCCCGGAAGTGGGAGTGGGTATCGATGAATCCGGGGGCCGCGCACAGGCCCTTTGCGTCGATGACGCGGACCGCCGAGCTGTCCGCACCGGTTTTGCCCGAAGCGGCTTCTGACGGAAAGGGCTCCGGGGAGATCTTCTCAAAGCGGCCGTTCCGGATGAGAAGGCTGCATTCTTTTTCGGTACCGGAGGAAGGATCATACAGGAATACATTGTTGATGATCAGCATGGGATTCTCCTTTCTTTCCGGGGGCCGGCTGTCCGCGCGGCGCTATAGGTCCGGGCCCTTCGACAGGACATAAACTGCAGTAAACGCAGTGTTTCGGTAATGTTATGTCCATTATATCATGATGTAAAATGTTTGGGTCCTGTGGTATAATATTCTGACAGGTATACAATCTTGAACCTGTGCTTTTATAAAACGGAAAAGAGGTATTTGTTCTATGTGGGTGATACGGCTGGTTGTCACGGTGGTCGCTGTGGTCCTGATCCTTCTGATTGGAGTCCCTGCTCATGTTCTGACATGGCTGATCGGTAAGTTTGATCCGGAGCTGGCTGTCCGCATCCGCTCCGGCTATGTCCGGGGGGCGCTGAGGATCGTCTGGTTTCTCGGCGGCGGCAAGGAGACCGTGATCGGGCTGGACCGCATTCCCAGGGACAGGCCGGTGCTCTTTGTAGGCAACCACAGAAGTATTTTCGACGCCGTGCTGACGGGGGCCCTGATCCCGGTCCCGGTCGGTTTTATTTCCAAGATCGAACTGGAGAAGATCCCGCTCCTGAACCTGCAGATGCGGGATATCAACTGTCTCTTTCTGGACAGGAAGGACAACCGGCAGGCGCTGAAGGTCGTCCTTAAGGCGATCGACCTGATCAAGGGCGGGTATTCCATGTTTGTCTTTCCCGAGGGGACCAGGTCAAAGGAGGAGGGCAAGCTCCTTCCCTTCCATGCCGGGAGTTTTAAGATCGCGACCAAGCCGGGGGCCCCGATCGTGCCGGTCACGATCGTGGGGACGGGCGATATTCTCGAGGATCACTTCCCCAGGCTCAAGCGTGCGCCCGTTGTCATCGAATTCGGGGAACCCGTCGAGACCGCATCCATGGACCGCGGGGAGCAGAAGGAGCTCCCGGACAGGATCAGGGACATCATAGCGGCCACCTATCAGAAAAACAAGGCATTGATTCAGGCATAGAGGAGTAGGCGCGGCCACGCGGAGACTTTCCGGCGGCCTGCGCAGGGAGAAAAATATGAAGAAAAAGACGCGGATGACGGTTGTGGACAGCCGGATGCTGGCAAGGGACATCTGGTCCCTGGAGCTGGCCTGGCCGGCCGGAGAGGTTCCGGAGGAGGTCAGGCCCGGGCAGTTTGCGGGGCTTTATCCGGACCGGGAGGACCTGCTGCTCATGCGCCCCATCAGCATCTGCAGCTGGGACAGGGACCGGGGGACCATCCGGTTCGTCTACCGGGCCGCCGGCAGGGGGACGAGGTCCTTCACCTCGCTGAAACAGGGAGACCATATGGACATGCTCGGGATCCTGGGCAATGGCTATGATCTCGGTCAGCTGAGGGGAAAGCGGGTCCTGCTCCTTGGGGGCGGCATCGGAGTGCCTCCCATGCTGGAGCTGGCGGCAGCCCTGGCGGAGGATGCCGGGAAGGCCGGCACAGAGGTGACGGCGGTCATGGGCTACCGGGACCATGAGCTCTTTCTCAAGGACGAGATGGAGAAATTCGCGCGTGTCTTTGCCGCCACTGAGGACGGCAGCGCGGGGACGAAGGGAAATGTCCTGGACGCTGTCAGGGAAAACGGGATCGAGGCGGATGTGATCTGCGCCTGCGGGCCCCTTCCCATGCTGCGGGCCGTCAGCCGCTATGCATCGGAAAAAGGGATCCGGGCGTTCGTGTCCCTGGAGGAGCGGATGGCCTGCGGCGTCGGTGTCTGCCTGGGCTGTGTGACAAAGACGAAGCAGGTTGACGAGCACTCCAGAGTGAACAACGCGCGGGTCTGCGTCGAGGGTCCTGTCTTTGCGGCGGACGAGGTGGACCTGGGATAAGCTCTGCAGGGTCCTGGCAATGTACGGCCTTCGGGGAAAAAACGGTCTGTGACGGGAGGAGCCTCCGGGCTGGCCCTGTCCGGTCCTGGCGGCAGCAATTGTATGGCCTTCGGGAAAAAAACCGGTCTGCGGAGGGCGGAGCCGCGGTGGCATTTTTGATGAGGATGAATCAGTGAATAATCTCCATGAGAAAGATATGACCAATAAGGCGGGGGCCGGGAAGGGCCCGGACATGTCCGTGACGATCGCGGGCGTGACCTTTAAAAACCCTGTCCTGACAGCTTCGGGCACATTCGGGTCCGGTATGGAATATGCCGAATTTGTGGATCTCGGCCTTCTGGGCGGGGTGGTGACAAAGGGTGTCTCCAACGTGCCGTGGCCCGGCAATCCGACGCCCCGCGTGGCGGAGGTCAGCTCCGGCATGCTCAATGCCATCGGCCTGCAGAATCCGGGCATCGATGTCTTTGTAGAGCGGGACCTGGCCTTTTTGAAGACCGTGGATACCCGGGTGATCGTCAATGTCTGCGGGAAGAGTGTGGAGGACTATCTGGAGGTCGTCCGCAGGCTGCAGAACGAGGCGGTCGATATGCTGGAGATCAATGTCTCCTGTCCCAATGTCAAGGAGGGGGCGATCGCCTTCGGACAGAACCCGGACGCCCTTTTTGATATCACGGAAAAGATCAAAAAAGAAGCGGCCCAGCCCGTGATCATGAAGCTGACCCCCAATGTGACGGACATCGCGCAGATGGCGAAGGCCGCGGAGGCCGGCGGGGCGGACGCGATCTCCCTGATCAATACGATCACCGGCGCAAAAATAGATATAGAAAAAAGACAGTTCGTCCTGGCCAACAAGACGGGCGGACTTTCAGGCCCCGCGGTCAAGCCGGTCGCGGTCCGCATGGTATGGCAGGCGGCCCAGGCGGTCTCGATCCCTGTGATCGGCATGGGCGGGATCGCTTCGGCGGAGGATGCCATCGAGTTCATGATGGCCGGCGCCAGTGCCGTGGCTGTGGGAGCGATGAATTTTCACGATCCCTATACAACGGTCAGGGTTGCCCGGGGTATGGAGGAATGGTGCGCCGGACACGGGATCGACCGCGTCTCATCCCTGACGGGAGCGGTGAACGAACAGAATTGAGCCGAAGCCCCCTGCGGGCGCTCCGGCCTATGAGGCGAGTATGAAAAAAACGATCACAAAACAGGCCTGTGCCAAGATCAATCTGGGACTGGACGTGGTGGGGGTGCGCGAGGACGGCTACCACCTGCTGCGGATGATCATGCAGCAGATCGACCTGCATGATACCCTGACCGTCACGGTGACAGAGCCCGGGGAAAACGGCGGGGAGATCCGGCTGATCGATGAGAGCGGGCTGACTCCGGCGGGCGGGGACAACCTGATCATCAGGGCTGTCCGCGCCATGACAGACAAATATGATCTCCATGCGGACATAGAGGTCCGTCTGGCCAAGAGGATCCCGGTCGCTGCGGGCCTGGCCGGCGGGAGCACGGATGCGGCGGCTGCTTTCTGCGCGGTCCGGGACCTTCTGGTCCCCGGGGTGCCGGACGGTGAGCTCATGGAGATGGCGGTCCGGCTGGGCGCGGACATCCCCTACTGTATAGCCGGCGGGACCAGACTGGCGGAAGGGATCGGAGAAAAGCTGACAGAGCTTCCGCCCATGCCCGAATGCGCGATCGTCCTGGTCAAGCCGGAGGCCTCCGCGTCGACGGCCAATGTCTACCGCAGCCTGGATGCCCTTTCCGGCTATCACCACCCGGATATAGACGGACAGATCGAGGCGCTGCGGGCCGGGGACCTGGAGGGGCTCGTCGGGCGCTGTGAAAATGTACTGGAGCTGGTCACGGGAAGTCAGGTCCCTGTGATCGGAAGGATCGAAAAGTTTTTTATGGAGCATGGCGCGGCTGCTGCCTGCATGAGCGGGAGCGGGCCGACGGTATTTGCTGTATACAGGACGAAGGAGGACGCGGAAGAGGCAAAAGAGGCCTTTATGAAAACAAAAGATGCAGAGGGATGCGGGGTATATGTCTGCAGACCCTGCCATTGAGCGGCAGAAACAGGAATGTTTTTCAGCCGGTTTCTTCATTACAGATGGAGGTTTTTATGCAGAATCAGAAAAAATCGAGGCAAAGTGATAAAGATTTTCTGTCTGTCATCCCTGAAGCTATGCCCGCTTTGGATGATCAGCAGTCCATACCGCTGCGAGAAACCGCCTTCCTGACGCTGCGCAAACTGATCCTGACCGGGAAGCTCCACCCGGGAGAGCGGCTGACAGAGGTGCGTCTGGGCAAGATCCTCGGCACCAGCAGGACACCGATCAGGGAGGCGATCCGGAAGCTGGAGCTGGAGGGCCTCGTGGTCATAACACCCGGAAGCGGAGCGCGGGTGGCAAAGATCACGGCCGAGGACCTTCAGGATGTCATGGAGGTCAGATGCGCCCTGGACCAGCTGTGCGCGTCCCTGGCGGCCTCCCGGATCACGGAGGAGGAGAAAAAGGAGCTGATCAGGGCCAGAGATGCCTTTGAGTACAGCACCCGTTTCGGCAATGAGCAGGAGATCGCGGAGAGCGATGTCCGCTTCCATGACATGATCGCGAGGGCCGCGAGAAACCGCAGGCTGGACCAGGTCATGTCCGCCCTGGCGGATACCATCTACCGGTTCCGATACGAATATATCCGGGATGAAGCCCACTATGAGGAGCTGATCGTGGAGCACAGAGCGATCAGCAAGGCGATCACGGACGGCGACCCCGAGGCGGCATCCGAGGCGGCGAGAGAGCATATCAAACGGCAGCGGGCCTTTATCCTGGAGCAGATTACCAGGCCCCGCAGTGATGAGGAGAATGAAGCGGGACACAGGGGAGAGTGATGACCATGGACTATTTCAGAGAAACGGACGCGGACAGGCCGATCGGAGTCTTTGACTCCGGGATTGGCGGCCTGACGGTCGCGCGCGAGATCATGCGTCAGATGCCCAATGAAAAGATCGTCTATTTCGGTGATACGGCTCGTGTTCCCTATGGGAGTAAATCCAGAGAGACTGTGACGCGTTATTCCAGACAGATCGTCCGTTTCCTGTTGGAGCAGAATGTCAAGGCGATCGCCGTGGCCTGCAATACGGCAAGCGCCTACGCGGTGCCGGAGCTGGAAGCCGAATGTCCGGTCCCTGTGATCGGCGTGATCAGGCCGGGAGCCAGAACAGCGGCCTCCACGACAGCCAACGGCAGGATCGGCGTAATCGGGACCAGGGCCACCATCCTCAGCGGCAGCTACACGGAGGCGATCAGGAAGTTCATGCCGGAGGCCGAGGTCTTCGGCCAGCCCTGCCCCCTCTTTGTTCCCCTTGTGGAGGAGGGGCTGTGGGAGGATCCCGTGACCGATGAGATCGCCAGACGGTACATGGCCTCTCTGCTTGACCGGGGGATCGATACCCTGATCATGGGCTGCACCCACTACCCCCTGATCCGCAAGACGATCGCGAGGGCGGCCGGCGAAAACATCACCCTGGTCAATCCGGCCTACGAGACGGCCATTGAGCTGCGCGGCCTTTTGGAGGAGCGGGGGCTTTTGTCAGAGCACGGCTACAGACTGGGCAGCCCGGAGCCCCAGTACCGCTTCTATGTCAGCGATATGGCAGGCCAGTTCCGCCAGTTCGCCAACTCGATCATCAAATACGGGATCCTGGCTGCGGAGAAGATCGATATTTTCAAGTATTCGGGAGATCCCCTGTCCATATGAAAAACACAGCAAATACAGAAACTCCAAATGCGGAAACTCCCGTCCTTCTGAGGATCGAGGGAGTCCAGACGGACACGGACGGAAATACCCAGCGGAGCGCGCAGGAGTATCCCGCCCGGTATATGGCGCGCGATGACAGCCACCTCCTCCGTTATATGGCGGACCGGGAGGAGGCCGTGCTCTGTCTCTCCCGCGGGAAGGCCCGGATGCAGCGGGGAGGCAGCGGAGGGACGGACATGGTCTTTGACCCCCTGGCCCCCTCGACGGACTGCGCCTACCGGACCCCCTTCGGAACCATCCCCATGAAGGTCCGGACCAGGAAGATCGTCCTGATGGGAGAAAACAAGAGGGGGGAGGAAGACAGGACGCCCGGGCTCCGCTGCAGGATCAGCTACCGCCTGATCATGGACGGAGGATATGAGATGGACTGTTCCGTGACCATCCGGCTTTTTCCGCAGAAGGAAGGCACCCGGGAGAAAGAGACGAAGGCACCGTTTCCCGGTCCCGACGGTCAATAAATAAAGGCTGCAAGAAGAAAAGTCCGCATTAAGAAAAGTCCGGGAAGAAAAGCCTGGAAAGAAAAGGCCAATAAGAAAAGGCCAGTAAGACAAGGTCATAAGGAAAAAGTTATAAGATAAAAAAAGAGGCGCGGCAGACCCTTCCGGATCTGCCGCGTCTGTTTTTGTGGTTTTCAGATAACAGGATTGTCGGAGGCTGCCGGTCCCTTATTTGACGGGCTTTGCGCCGGCCTTTTCCTGCAGCTTTTCCAGCCATCCCTTTTTGCGGGGAGCCTCGTCGCTCTGCAGCTTGCCGCCGCGCATGTTGGATGCCTCGACGATATAGATGCCGCTCACCATTGCCTTGATCTGTTTCTTGACTGGAATGCTGTCAAAGATCTTTTCGTCACAGATAAAGTTGATGAACTGGGGGCCGACCTTGGCCTTGACGACCGGGACCTTGGACCGCTTGGCGTACCAGGGAGTCTGCTGGATGACCTGATCGGGCAGGCCGGATTCCTTCAGCTTCAGCCTTTTCTTGTCTATGACCAGCAGCGTCATGGGCTGCTTCATGGACTGGATCTGGGCTTCTGATTCCGCCTGTCTGGCCTGAAGGCGCTTGCCCATGAAATAGAGGGCGATCAGAACGGCGATCAGAATGACAAGAATGATCAGCAAAACGATTGTAATACGGCTCAAAATGTACTCCTCCATCTATCGTGTTTTTGAGCTTACTCCTCCTTCGGCAGGAACAGCCTGACGTCTGAGGCAGGAGCAGCGTAATATATAGTGCTGACGTGAACAGTCAAACGTATTCTATCATTCTTTTCCATGCAAAACAAGGGAAATCAGGAAGTATGGGCTATCTATTCCTCACCCGGGATATGCTGCGGAGAAGGGCCTGTTCACAGTTTTATTAGAATTCTTCCCTTTTCAGTTTTTTTCTCCTGTGATAAACTATAGCAGTTATCTATCTTTATTATCTTCCCTATACAAATGGATATGAACAGATGGAAGCCGGAGGATGTCCGGCAGAGTATTTTTAATATGGAGGTCAGAATGAAGAAAAATCTAATCGCGGCAATCGCCGGTACCATGGCGTTTTGCATAATGGCAGCGGGGTGTTCCTCCCAGACCGGGACGGCTCCGGCGGGCGGTGCTGACGCGGCTGCAACCGCGGCGACAGCTGCAGCGGCGGCCACAGCCGCAACCGCGGCAGCGGCAGTGGAAGAGGCTCCTGCCTGGCAGGACCTGGATGATTCCTATCTCTCGGGCATTACCGCTTCGGATTATGTGGAGCTCCCCGATGATTACAAGCATCTGAAGGTGGAGGCCGCAAAGCCCAAGGAGGCCACGGACGAGGAAGTGGAGGAGAGGATCCAGAACAGCCTGCAGTCCAATGCTCCCCTGGAGGAAGTGGACAGAAAGGTCGAGGAGGGTGATTCCGTCAATATCGACTTCGTCGGCAAGCTCGACGGAGAGGAATTTGAAGGCGGAAGCGGCACCTACGACCTGGTGATCGGTTCCCACAGCTTTATCGAGGGCTTTGAGGAAGGTTTGATCGGCGCAAAGAAGGGAGAGACCAAAGACCTGGAGCTGACCTTCCCCGAGGACTATTCCGCCGCCAACCTCGCGGGCAAGGATGTCGTCTTCACAGTCACGGTCAATAAGATCTCCGAGTACAAGGTCCCTGAGCTCAATGACGAGTATGTCCGGAGCCTCAATGTGACCAATGCCTTCGGCAACGCGGTCACGACCGTGGACGACTACAGGGATTATATCCGCAGCAATATCAATGAGGAGCGCGAGAGCAGCTACAGGAGCACGGTCCTGGCCGCGGGCCTGACCAAGCTTCAGGAGCAGAGCACCTTCAAGGAGGGGATCCCGGCCAACATGTCGGACCAGTACTATGATTCCGAGACCCGCATGCTCCAGTACTATGCCCTGATGAACTACATGGAGCTCAAGGATCTTATGATCAATGTCTATCAGGCGACCGAGGACAATTATCTGCAGATGATCCGCGATATGGCGGATTCCCAGATGAAGAGAGACATCATCCTGCAGGCGATCGCGGACGAGAGAGACCTCAATCCCAGCGAGGAGGAGGTGACAGAGGCCATTGCCCAGTATGTCGAGTCCGAGGAGACGATCGAAAAGCCCGAGGATGTCGGCCGCTATGCCAGGGAATTCCTTCGGGACGAGCTCCTGAGAAAGAATGTCTACGACTGGCTCTTTGAGCACATCGAGGCGGAGGAGCCTTCGGAGGAGGAAGCTGAGGCTGCTGCCACCGGAGAGACTTCGTCTGAGACGGCCGCGACCGACGGCACCGCAGCTGCGGAAGAGGAAAACAAGGACGACAGCGAGGAATCTCCGGACACCGCCACAGGAGAAGCGGCGGAGGAGTCCGGAGAGGGCAATACAGGTTCTGCCGCCTCTACAGAGGAAAAAGCAGAGGAAGAGGACAAGGACAACTGATGATTCCCTGCAGACCGGCGTCTGCAGAGCATTCATCCGGACATGACCAGACATAAAGACATGACCGGAAACAATATCGGAGAGCCGCGCCCGGCGCGGCTTCGGAGGTGAGTATGAGACAGGAATACAGCCTGACAGAGATCAAGGATCTCTATGCAGGAGCAGAAAAGTACGCAGACAAAAAAGTGACGGTCGGGGGCTGGATCCGTTCCAACCGCGATTCCAAGAAGATCGGCTTTATCACCCTCAATGACGGCAGCTGCTTCCAGACCCTGCAGCTGGTCTACTCGAGCGACCTGGCAAACTTCGCGGAGGTCGCAAAGCTCAACGTCGGATCCGCCGTGATCGCGACCGGGACCATCGTTCTGACACCGCAGGCCAAGCAGTCCTTTGAGATGCAGGTCGAAAAGATCGAGATCGAGGGCGCGTCCTCACCCGACTACCCCCTGCAGAAGAAGCGCCACAGCTTTGAGTACCTTCGGACCATCCCCCACCTGCGCGTGCGCGCCAACACCTTTACGGCCGTCTTCCGCGTCCGCTCTCTGATCGCCTTCGCGATCCACAAGTTCTTCCAGGAGCGGGGCTTTGTCTATGTGCACTCCCCCATCATCACCGGGAGCGACGCCGAGGGCGCGGGCGAAATGTTCCAGGTCACGACCCTTCCGCTCGAGGAGCTTCCCAAGACTGAGGACGGAAAAGTTGATTACTCTCAGGACTTCTTCGGCAAGCCCGTCAACCTGACCGTCAGCGGCCAGCTGGACGTCGAGACCTACGCCTTTGCCTTCCGCAATGTCTACACCTTCGGCCCCACCTTCCGCGCGGAGGTTTCCAACACCACCCGCCACGCGGCCGAGTTCTGGATGATCGAGCCCGAGTTCTGCTTCGCTGACCTTAAGGACAACATGCAGCTGGCCGAGGACATGCTCAAATATGTCATCCGCTACGTCCTGGAGAACGCCCCCGAGGAGATGAACTTCTTTAACCAGTTCATCGACAAGGGCCTGCTGGACCGCCTCAACCACGTCCTAAACTCCGACTTCGGCCACGTGACCTACACCGACGCCATCAAGATCCTGGAGAAGCACAACGACGAGTTCGACTACAAGGTGTCCTGGGGCTGCGATCTGCAGACCGAGCACGAGCGCTACCTGACCGAGAAGGAATTCAAGCGCCCCGTCTTCGTCACCGACTATCCCAAGGAGATCAAGGCCTTCTACATGAAGCTCAACGACGACGGAAAGACCGTCGCGGCCATGGACTGCCTGGTCCCCGGCATCGGCGAGATCATCGGCGGCAGCCAGCGTGAGGAGGACCTCGAAAAACTGGAGAAGCGCATGGACGAGCTGGGCCTCGACAAGGAGAGCTACCAGTTCTATCTGGACCTGCGCCGCTACGGGAGCGTGCGCCACGCCGGCTTCGGCCTGGGCTTCGAGCGCTGCGTCATGTACCTGACCGGCATGGGCAACATCCGTGACGTCCTGCCCTTCCCCCGGACCGTGGGTACCTGCGAGCTGTGATACAAATGGGAAATAACCGAAAGCCAGAGAGGCCGGAGGTTATTTCCCATATCTGTTTAAGGGCCGGATTTGTATGGAAAGGGTCATCCTGTTCAGACCCTTCAGAAAGGAGGCTGCATGGAGAGAGAACTGGTTATCGTGCTGGACTTCGGAGGCCAGTACAAGCAGCTGATCGCCCGCCGCGTGCGGGAATGCAATGTATACTGTGAGATCCATCCCCACACACTTTCAATTGAAAAGATCAAAGAGATGGATCCCAGGGGCATCATCCTGACCGGCGGGCCCGCCAGCGTCTATGATGAAAAATCCCCGACCTGCTCCCCGGAGCTCTTTGCGCTGGGGATCCCTGTCCTGGGCATCTGCTATGGGTCCCAGCTCATGGCCTGGCGCTGCGGCGGCGCGGTCAGGACCGCCCCGGTCAGCGAATACGGGCGGACAGAGGTCGTTATCGACGAAAAAGAATCTCAGATCTTTAAAGATATCTACTGCGATGAAAAGGACTCCACCATCTGCTGGATGAGCCACACGGACTATATCGCGGACCTCCCGGCCGGCTTTAAGGTCACGGCCCACACGGCCCACTGCCCTGTGGCAGCCATGGAGGATCCGGAAAAGAAGCTCTATGCCGTCCAGTTCCACCCGGAGGTGGTCCACACCCCCGAGGGCACGAAGATGCTGCGCAGCTTCGTCCTGGACGTCTGCGGCTGCAGAG
>CAMNFJ010000010.1:0-32644 GCA_946536955.1 uncultured Lachnospiraceae bacterium | reverse complement strand
GTGGCCTGCGCCATGATGCTGCCCATCGTCATGGAATTCAACCAGGATTATACCGGCGAGAAATTCAAGGCGATCGCAGAGGCCTTTGACATCGATACGACCGGCATGGACCAGGCCGCCTACAGGAAGGCCGCGATCGACGCGGTCCGCCAGCTCTCCGTCGACGTCGGCATTCCGACAAAGCTCGAAAAGCTCAAAGAGGAGGACCTCCCCTTCCTGTGCGAGTCCGCGGCCGCGGATGCCTGCGCGCCCGGCAATCCCAGAGAGGCCACCCTGGCCGACTATGAGGCCATGTTCCGCAAGCTGATGTAAAGAGCCTTGCCTGTTACATGCAAGACCATCTCTGTGCTTTGAAACACAGCCCTGTTTTGCAAAAAATGGAAAGAAGAAAAGCTATGAGTGAAGAAAATAAGAAACTGGATATTCAGGATCTGGATCCATAACCGCTACTGGGAGGGAAGGTGCTTCCTCGCCTATGACAAGGGCGAATTCGGCTACGTGGATGCCCGGTATGTCCAGTAAATATTATCCGGATTCTTTATCCGGCAGATGATCTTTGTAAATTCCTTCAGGCGCCCGGCAAAACCGGGCGCCTTTTTCGTGAGTCAGAGGGGACATAACAGGTGAGTCAGAGGGGACGTAACAGATTGGCTCATGTTACGTCCCCTCTGGCTCACTGCTGATGTTCAGCCTCCGGCTCCTCATAACCGGCGAGGAGCTTCTTTCCCATCAGAAGACAGAAAATGCCGCAAAGGAAGGCGTAGATCTCCACAAACACAATCAGCGCGATGGACTGCCTCCCCTGATACTGGAAAAGGGCAGCAGGTATATCTGTCAGGGCGTGGAGAAGGACGGCAGCGGGATAAAGCCACAGCTTTCCCTTCTGCCTGGCTGCCACAAACATGATCATGGACAGGCCTATGTGCACCATCATCGCGGAGATCCGTTCAATCAGCGCGACTCCCGCGCCGGCAAGTGTGATGGCATCCGCCGTGGACCTGAGCTGAGTCATCACGCTCTCGGCCCCGAAGTTCATGCCGGCCTGCGCCAGCAGGAGGATCAGATAATTGACGCTCACCAGCAGCAGGACCTCGGTCCCGCCGTGTCCGATCCCGTAGGCGGCAGCGCAGGCCTTTGCGCGCTCTTTCCGGAGCAGGATCCTGTATCCGAACAGCCTCCCGGTCTCCTCGAAAATCCCCGCTGCCAGGGCTGCATAGAGGGTATAGAAGACAGGGGAGGACAGGATGGTTCTGGAAATACTGTTATCCCCGGTGATACAGACAGCGTGAAGCATGCGCTCGAGAACCAGCGCAAAGATGAAGAAACAGATTGCTCCGGCCGCGAAGCACCACAGCCGGATGCCGGTCCTCTTTTTCCACCAGGCAGTCAGGCCTGCCGGGACCAGGACCGTAGAGATCAGCGCCAGAATCAATACAGGGTTTATCTTCATGCCCATAGTCTTTTCTCCCTCCTGACTCTTTCCTGTATGAAGTCAGGGTCAAAAGGCTGTTAAGTGACCACCGCATCGTCAAAGCGACTTGACGATGCTTTTTCTTTGCTTTTGCTTTTTACCATAGTATCATAATTGTACCCGGAAAGTCTTAAAAAAGGAGCCCTTCCCGTGGCGGAAGAGCCCCTTTTTTAAGAGGATATTTATACGCTGGTTTTTATAATGGAATCGTGAAATCCTGTCCTTTGGTGTTCTCAGCTAACTTCAGATTCTCCTTAAAGAAGGCCTCGAGCTTGTCGAAGGGAATGCGGTCCACACAGGAGCCCCTGATACCCGGATAATCCACGGCAGCTCTGAAGGATCCGGCGAAGAGGTCCGGTGATCAGCGATCAGAGGAAGGCTCCGTTGCATACCTGGATGACCTGGCCCTTGACGTGTCTGCCCATATCGGAGGCGAGGAAGAGGCAGGCGTTGGCCTGGTCGATGGGGTCGCACTCCGGGCCGGGGAAGTAGACAAAGTGCCTGCTGTACTCCAGCATCTTTGCCCCGCCGGGCTGCTCGCCGGCCTTGTTGGCCAGGTGGGCGGGGGTCACGGTCGCGCCGGGCGCCACGGCATTGATGCGGATGTTGGTATCGATCAGGCGCATGGCGACGTTCTTTGTCAGGGTATTGATAGCGCCCTTGGAGGAGGTGTAGGAGGCGCCGCAGAAGGGGCGGTCTCCATTGACAGAGGAGATATTGATGATGCAGCCCTCGTTCTTGGGCATAAAGACCTTGAGGGACTCGCGGATAAAACGGAAAGGTCCGAAGACGTTGGTCTGGTAGACATGCTCCAGCCACTCGTCGTCGGTCTCGTCGATCATCTTCTGCTCTCCGATCGCGGCGTTGTTGATCACGATGTCCAGGTCGCCGTAGACGTCCAGGGCTGTCTGGATGACCTTTTTGACATCGTCGAGGTTCTTGTTGTCCGCGACGACGCCGGTGACGTCATAGCCCTGATCGCGGATGGACTGGACGGCCTGGTCCAGCTTTTCCTTTCCGCGGGCGGTCATGACGACCTTCGCGCCCTCCTTTGCGAAGAGCTCCGCCATGGTCTGTCCCATTCCATAGCTGGCCCCCGAGACGATCGCGACCTTGCCTTCCAGCATTTTTTCTTTCATGTCTTCTCCTCCTGATCAGGCAAAAAAATCTGTGATTCTATTCCGACCGGTGCTTCCCGCGCCTGCCGCTCTTCTGCGGCTGCTGCCTTCCCGCATCTTGTGCGTTCCCGCATTTGCTGCTCTTCTGTACCTGCTGCTTTCCCTTAGCTGTTGCGTTCCTGTACCTGCCGCGTTCCCTTAGCTGCTGCGTTCCCGCACCTGGTACTTTTTTCTGATTCCAATATACAGGTGGAGCGTCAGAAATGTCTAATAGCTATATTGAATTTCCAGATATTCTGTTTTAGGATAACTGCAGATGCATATAAGTATGGAGAGGAGGGATTATGGAGATCAGGGTACTCAGATATTTTCTGGAGACAGCGCGAGAGGGGAATATGTCCAGGGCCGCGGAGAGGCTGTTCATTTCGCAACCGACCATGTCCAGGCAGCTGAAGGAACTGGAAAAGGAACTCGGGGCAAAGCTCTTTGTCCGGTCCAATTACAGCATCCGTCTGACGGAGGCCGGCCTGCTGCTGCGCGAGCGGGCGGAGGATATCCTGGCCCTCGTGGACAAAACGCTGGCGGACTTTCAGTCCCTGGAGGACAGCTTCAGGGGCGAGATCTATGTGGGAGCGCCGGAGTCGGAATCCATGCTCTTTTTTGCGGAGGCGGTCAGGGACCTGCAGAAGGAGCACCCCGGGATCCGCTGCAACATCTACAGCGGCAACATGGAGGATGTCTGCGAGAAGCTGGACAAGGGCATCCTTGATTTCGCGATCGTTCTGAGCTACGCGGACCTGACAAAATACAGCCACCTGGTGATCCCGTCCGGGGACAGGTGGGGGATCCTGATGAGAAAGGACGACCCGCTCTCTGAAAAGCAGTCCTTTACTGCGGAGGACCTGAAAAGCCTGCCCCTGATCTGCTCGAAACAGTGGGTCGACCAGGAGTTTCCCCAGTGGTTCGGGCCCGATCCGGAGGACGTGAATATCGTCGCGACCTACAACCTGGCCTACAACGGTTCCATTATGGCCAGAGCGGGCATCGGCTACGCGGTCCTGCTGGACCGCCTGGTGGATACCGGCGAAGGCAGTGACCTGACCTTCCGGCCCCTGGCCGGCGTCCCCGGGACAGATATGAATGTGATCTGGAGAAAAAACCAGGCCTTCTCACCGGCGGCGAAGCTGGTGCTGAAGGCCCTGAGGGACAAGCTGCGGGACACTGCCTCTCCGGCCTAAAATGGAATGTCCCGGAAGGCAGTCGGGGTCATGTCCGTGCAGGACCGGAATAGGCGGATGAAATTGGAGACGTTGTCAAAGCCGCAGGCCTCGGCGATCTGCGCGACGGAATCATCGGTCGTATGGACGCGAGAATCCTGGTCAAGGAGAGCCTGTAAGGCATGAGCCGGGGGACAGCATAAGCCGGGGGATCTGCCAGGTGATTCATTTTTCAACGAAATGTGTCACCCGGCAGGTCCCCCGTTTCGCGCTGTCCCCCGGCTCATGTTTTCCGGCTCATGTCCCCGGCCGGCACCTGCTCATCCCCTCCGGCCCCAGCAGCGCTGGCACACGCCGTAGGGGTAATTCCAGGGCAGCATCCGGCCGCAGGATCTGCATCTTTTTTCCTTGAAGCCCTCCCGCTCCAGGACCTTCATGATCCTCTCTGAGCAGTCTCTTTTCTTTTCCATGATGAAGGCAAGGGTCGTCTCCTCCGGCTGGAACTTGCGCGCCAGGGAGAAGTAGAGGTCCAGCATGCGGTGCTGGTGCTCCAGGGCGTCGATGGCATCGGCGTCGGAGGGGCTTTTGAGGGCGATGGCCTCAACCATGTCATAGATGCTGTAGGCTTCTTTTTCGACCTCCTTTTTAAAAATGTCATACCAGATGTTGAGGAGTTCATCGTTGTCGTCCTCAAAGGGGACGGTCAGAAAGTCGTAGGCCAGGCGTTTGGGGGCCTGCAGGCTTTCTGTCATCTCGGCCAGGCGGAGGATCTGTTCCAGGGATTCCTTCTGCCAGCCCTCTGCCGGCACGACCTGTTCCCATTTGCGGATCAGGTCCAGGATGGGGGCGTCGACGGTCAGGAGGGTCTCCGGGAAATCGATGACGGCCTGTTCGATGGGATAGACCGGCCTTTTGATGGCTCTTCTGACCTTGTCGTCGCCGTTGGCGGTCGCGGCGTACCCGATGTCGTAGATGCCGTATCTTCCGGCCCTGCCGATGATCTGGGCGATTTCCCCGTAGGTCAGGGGCCGTCTGGTGAAGCCGTCGTATTTGCCGGTCTCCATCAGGACCGTGCGCCGGATAGGCAGGTTCATGCCCATGCCGATGGCATCCGTTGCGACGACCACCCGGTTCTGTCCGCTGGCGAAGAGCTCGGCCTGGCGGTGGCGGACGTCGTAAGGCAGGGCGCCGTAGATGATGCTGCACCTGATCTTGTTCTTGCGGAGCTGGGCGGCGACGGCGTGGACGTTGCGCCTGGAAAAGACGATCAGGGCGTCCCCGTCCCGGACGTCGTCCGGAAATACATAGGGCTTTTCCTCATAGACCAGAGGGGTCATTCTCCGGTGGCGGATGACCCTGTAGTCGTCCCCGCAGTCCTCGATGATCCGGATCAGCCGCTGCTCCGCCTCCGGGGCGGCGCAGACATGGACGGTGTCGGCGCAGACTCCCATGATGGCGGCGGTCCAGGCGCCGCCGCGGGCCCTGTCCGCGATCATCTGGGCCTCATCGATCACCGCCACGTCATAGTGGGTCTTGAGGCTGAGCATCTCGATGGTGGAGGACTGGTGGCGGGCGCCGTCGATCAGGTACTGCTCCTCCCCTGTCACCAGGGAGCAGGGACACTCGGCCCGGTTGAGCTTCTCGTACTGTTCATAGGCCAGGAGGCGCAGGGGGGCCAGGTAGATCCCCGTCTCCGCCTTCATGAGCTCCTCGATGGCGTCATGGGTCTTGCCGGAGTTGGTCGGCCCGATGTGGAGGACGAACTGCCTGTGCATGAGCCTGGCCATGGGATAGAGGTCGACGTAATTGTCGGGGATCTCGGTCAGCACCAGCTCGTAGAGGTGGCGGTCCCTTCTCTCGGCCTCCTCCTGTTCCCGCCGTTTCTTCTCTTTTCTCTCCCGGAAGGCGTCCGCCCCGTTTTTGGGCAGTTCTTTTCCCTTTCCGGACGCGGCATTCAGGAGGAGCCTGAGGATCCGCCTGTTGTTCCTGTCGCCCTTTTCCTTGAAATATTCACTCAGATAATCAGCCGCGGGCTCTCCCATCCGCTCCAGGCAGTCCAGGACCAGGGTCGGATCGGTGAGGAAGATGCCGGGCTTTTCCGCGATGGCCCTGAGGAGCCTGTCCCTCTCCTTCGCTGGAAGGAGAAGGATATCGTCCCGGACGGCCTTCAGAACCAGGTGATAGTCCTGCTCTGTGACCGGGTTTTTCCCGGGGGCAGGATCCATCTGCAGGTGCTCGAACAGTCTGCCCCTGTCTGTTACATGATAGACATAATAATCCTGATACAGGCCGCGCACCCGGTGCTCGCGGAGGATGTCAAACTGGACCAGCACGTCCAGGACCTCCGTGATCTCCGCCTTGGACATGAGGTTGTACCTGCCCGCATAGTCTCCCAGGACATAATCGTCCGAGATATTGACCCCGCGCAGGAGATTGGCTGTCTGGGCCTTGGTCAGCCGGCCCCCGTTCTCCGCAATGACGGTCACGGCGGCCTGGGCGATCCAGGTCCCGTAATAGGGGCAGGTCTTCAGGAGCCTCTCCGTCTCCTTCTCCTCCGCGGACGCTCTCTCGCCTGCCCTCTTCCAGGCGGCCAGCACGATCCTCTTATAGGCCTTTTCGATGGTCACGGTCTCCGTTTTTGTCCCCAGGGCAAACTGGAAGGAGATCAGGAAGACCCCGGGCTTCTTATCGCAATATACCCGGGCCGGGATCTCTTTTTCCTTCAAATAGGCCGCGATGGCATCACGCGTCCGGAGTCCCTTCATGGAATCGGAAAAATATGCATACATCGAATCCGCCTGGGACAGGGAAAAAGTGATCTGCCCGGTCGCAGGGTCACACACTGCCTTCCAGGGGATGCCATTGAACTGGATCCTGACGGCGTTGTCCTGGATCTCTGTCCTGCGGGGGCTGAGCCTGTCCCCGCCCGCCAGGAAACAGAGGGCCTCAAACCTGCCCGCGCTGAAGAGCTCAGCCGCCGATCTGGTGGAAAGGGCCTCCCGCATTTCATCGGTAAAGGGATGCGTCTCCCGCCAGGTCTCCAGGGCTGCACTGGCCGTGTCCTGGATCTTCTGGGCGTAGTCCGGGTTGACCCTGGGATAATAGCCCTTCACATTTCCAAAGACTGTCTTTTTCTTCCTCTTCCATTTGGCCTCATTGTCGATCCCGGCCATATCCACGTTGATGGTCCCGAAGGCTATGACCTCCCCGACGGGAAGGATCGCCACATTGAGACTCCTGCCGCTTTTGCTCTCGCTGACACTGATATCCCTGATCAGCCCGCGGCAGGGCAGGCTGTTCATCCTGCTCTTCAGGTACTGCTCCAGATCCGCGACGGGATTGACAGAAAGAGGACGCAGGTCCGCCTCATTTTTTTTCTGTTTACTGCCCTTTTTCTTCGTGTGTGCCATCTGCCATCCCCCTGATCCCGGTCTGCGGGACCTGTTGTTTTTCTATTTAAAAGAAGCTGTTTTATATCTGGAAATACCTTATCATGGCTTCTTCCAAAAGGCAAGAAAAATCGAATATTTGTTCTGATTATTACGGCAGGGATCATTCAGTCCTGCAGGAGAATGCGCCTGAATGCGCCTGAGAATGCACCTGAGAGTTGCGCCTGAGTAATGCGCCAGTTGAGTAATGCTCCTGAGTTGCGCCTGCCATCCGGTAACTCCTTTGTATCAGAGCCTGGGACTATGCTATGATTGTTTTTAAATCTGATTTTTTGCCAGGAGGACTTCCATGTACCTTTCTCTCGAGCAATCCCATATCCCGGACGGTGTGATCTCGGTGATCGGCAGCGGCGGCAAGACGACTTTTCTGCGCCTGCTGGCGGAATCGCTGCCCGGAAGGGTCCTGTTGACCACGACCACGCATATTGAGCCCTTTCCCGGTATTCCGCTGGTGGAATCTGCTGCCGGCGAAACGAAAGAAGCTCTTCTGGGTCGCCTGGAGGCTGCTCTGAGGGAGACCAGGGTCGTGTGCCTGGGCACTCCGATGGAACCCGGTGCGGACTGTGAAAAGGGAGGCGGCAGCAGGGGACCCGGCGCGGACTGTAAAAAGGAAGGCGGCAGCAGGGAACCTGCCCCGGCGGGCCCGGCCAGGGGGAGGATCGGCAAGCTCAGCGGTCCCCCGGTGGATCCGGGCGTCTTTTCTCCGCTTTTTGACCACATCCTGGTGGAGGCGGACGGCTCCAGGCGTCATCCGCTCAAGGCCCACCGCCCCTTTGAGCCGGTCATCTCACCGGCGACCTCCCTGACTGTCTGCCTGGCGGGCCTGTCCGGCCTGGGGCGCAGGCCGGAGGAGGTCTGTCACTGCCCGGAGCTTTTCTGCTCGATCGCAGGCTCCGGACTGACGGACCCTGTCACGGCCGGCCACGTGGCCAGGGTCCTCAACACGGAGGACCTGGCGGATGTCTATCTGCTCAACCAGACGGATGTCCTGGCGGATCCGGAAGCGGTGCTGGACCTGTGCGCGGCCATAAAAAAGCCCACCCTGGCAGGTTCTCTGCTGAAGCGGACTTTTCTTTGAAGAGTCAGCCGGATACAGCGATCTCCCGCACGGCGGCGGCCGCGGCATCCACTTCTTCGAAGGTATTGGCGCAGCTGAAGCTGAAGCGGACGGCGCCGCGCTCCGCGGTCCCCAAAGCCGTGTGGAGCAGGGGGGCGCAGTGGGCGCCGGTGCGGGTCGCGATCCCGTAGTCTGTCATCAGGATATCCCCGGCTTCGCCGGAATCAAAGGGGTCAATATTGAGGGAGAGGACCGGGGCGCGGAGTCCCGGTCTTTCTATCTGCAGGTCCTTTCCGGCTTCCATAAGCCCCTGAGGGGCGGTCCTGTCCTCCGGCCGGCTCTGGAAGTTTCCGTAGATTGTCACTCCCGGAATGTCCCGCACCTGGTCATAAAAGCGGCAGAGGAGGTCCTGCTCCAGTCTGCAGACCGTCTCCTGCCCGGTCTCCAGGAGCCATTTCAGGGCCGCGTCCAGGCCGGCGATCCCGTGCGTATTGAGGGTGCCGGCCTCCAGAAGGGTCGGCATGGCAGGCGGCTGTGCCGTGAGAAAGCTCTGGACGCCGGTCCCCCCGGTCATCAGCGGCCGGATCTTCACGCCGCCGCGGACCCAGATCCCCCCGGTCCCCTGGGGGCCCCGCAGGCCCTTGTGCCCGGTAAAGCAGAGGATATCGATGTGCATCCTCTGCACATCGATGGGGATGCAGCCGGCTGTCTGGGCGGCATCGACGATGAGGAGGATCCCCCTGGCGGATGTGGCGCGCCCGATCTTTTTCAGATCCATGAGGTCTCCGGTGACATTGGAGCCGTGGGCGCAGACGACCGCCCTTGTCTGCGGCAGGAGGGCGCCGATCACGGCCTCCTCGCTGACAGCCCCGTTTTTGTCCGTCGGTACGATCGTGACAGAGACCCCTCTCTCCTGCATGAGGTAGAGGGGGCGCAGGACGGAATTGTGCTCCCGGGCCGTCGTGACCACGTGGTCGCCGGGGCCCAGCGTCCCGAAGATGGCCGTGTTGAGGGCCTGGGTCGCATTGGCCGTAAAGGCTATATGGGAGGGGGAGTCTGCATGAAACAGGTCCGCCAGCTTCCTCCTTGTCTGATAGATCGCGCGGGATGCCTCCAGAGAGGCCTCGTGGACACCGCGCCCGGCATTTCCAAACCCGGACATGGCCTGCAGCACGGCCTCTGCGACCCCGGGTGCCTTTCTGATCGTCGTCGCCGCATTATCCAGATAGATCATTCGTTTCCATCCTTATCCATTCTTATCGATTTTTTCCAGCATTCTCCCGATCTCCCACAGCTGGTCGGGATCATCGACGTCTGCCAGTTCCTCCGCCCGCAGGGCCTCACAGAGGCGGACGGGGACCTGTCCCTGCCGGATCACGGCGCGGCCTCCCTGGTCCCCCTCCAGCTTCCGCAGGGCGGGAAAGCACTCCGCGGGAAAAAGAACGGGGCTGCCCGGCACGCCTTCCGCGCTCAGGCGGTGGATACAGCCGGGCTCGCGCAAAAAGGCGCTGAGCAGGCGTTCCATGCTCAGGGATGTCAACAGAGGCTGGTCAGCAGAGATAAACATGCAGCCCGCCCAGTTCCTGCTGTCCGCAGGCAGGAGGGCCCGGCGGATGGTGTCGCTCTGGTCTCCTCCGCTGTAGACCGTGCACGACAGACCGTGTGCGCGGGCCAGGTCCGCGAGCTCGGGCCGTCTGGCGATGACCTCCACATCTGCCTCCGGGACCCGCCCCGCAAGTTCCTGCAGCCGGTCCATGGCATAGGCGGCCAGGGGGCGGCCGCCAATTTGTTTCAGCAGCTTGTCCTCCCTGAATCTCCTGGACCATCCGGCAGCCATCAGGACACAGCCGATCTTTTTTGCCGGCCTCTTTTTTTCGGCCGCGCAGACAAGCTCCAGCACACTTCCCGCTATGCAGCGGGCCTTGTCCGATATGGTCGTACAGTTTCTGACCTGGTCCCTGCGGGGATCGATGTCAGCGATCTTCAGGCCCCCGCGGACAGGAGTCCCGTCCGGGATCATGCCCCGGATCAGTCCTGTGATCGAGGCGGGGACAGGGACGGCCTCTCCGGTGTTGTCCTTTTCAAAAGCCTTCCCCGGGCCTTGTCCGGAAGCGGTGTCCAAAGCCGTCTCGATAACGGCAATGGTCTCTCCCGCCTGCACAGTCTCCCCGATGTCCCTGACGATATGGAGGATCCCCGCAGCCGGCGCGTGGATCACGCGCTCCGCCCCGAAACCGCCGATGATGCCGGGCACTCCGGTATTGGGCAGGGCCTGCCCCCGGCTGATGATCCGGCCCAGATTGTGACCCCGCATGGTCTCGATGACATAGTCCACGTCCTCTCCCGCCGTAAAGCCGGGGCCCAGGGCGATGGTCAGCGGGGCCATGGCCCGGCTGGTGCCCGTATTTTTCTTGGCCAGGATCGCGTCCACGACCGCGAAGGGCTTCAGTTCTTCGATGGAACAGCCCTCCGGGTCCACCAGGACCGGGACTTCCTGCAGAAGCTCCGCATCCCTGTCTCTGACGGGATCCTCCTCACAGGAAACCGCCCGGGGGCCGCCGCCGTCCTTTCCCTGACAGAATCCCTGTCCGGCAGGCTCCTCCCTGTGCCGTCCCTGCGACCGGCAGACCACCTGCCTGTCCCAGACGGCCCGGGCCTCTTCGACCGATGCGACCCGGACTGCCCGGATCCCTTCCACCACGGTCTCTCCGGCCCGGACTGCCCCGGAAAAGGCCACATGCCTGCGGATGGCCATGGGGTGGGCCGTCTCCAGGGCCAGGACAGGGAATCCCGCCCGGCAGAGCCGGTGGATGATCCCGGTCGCCAGGTCGCCCGCCCCGCGCACGACCAGGATATTCGAAACGCTTTTCTTCTTTTCCATAGCTTATACCTGTTGCACCATCTCTTTCGAATATGCGGCGCGGCAGACCGGCCATACGGAAAACCGGTCCGTCCATGCATGGTAAACTGCACCGGAAACACGGTGAGCTGCCCTTACCGGATCTGCCCCGAAAGGACAATGATCCGGCCTTACCGGATCTGCTCCAGAAGGACGGTGATCCGGCCTCCGCAGATCATGGACTCATCGGAATATGTATCCGGCCCCTGTTCTCCGCAGGCCTGTCTGCTGCCTCCGGAAGGCATATCGATCTTCAAAAACGATAACGCGGGCGGCGGATTCTGAGATCCGGCCTGCGGCCGGGGACCTGTCTCCTGCAGCATTTGCAGGGCGGCCCGCCGGATTACTTCCTCCGCATAGCCGCCTCCGATCGTCCCCCGCCGGTTTCCGTCCGGCAGGACCAGCATGCGGGTCCCGGGGTTCCGGGGCGCCTCGCCCTCTTTTTTGACGATCGTGGCGAGGACAGCGCGGGGACGGCCAGAGCCGGGCTCGCCGCGTCCGGAAATAAGGGATTCAAATCCATCGGATCCTGAATTTCTGCCTGCGGGAGCATCGGATCCGGTCCCGGAACTGTCAAGACCGGGAGTGCCGGTCCCGGAGCTGTCAGGTCCGTGAGCACCGGCAAAAGTCCGCAGAGACCGCAATGCGTCCAGGATTTCCGGGGAGTACCCATCCCCGGTCCCCCCGGCCCGGATGACGGAGATGACCTGGGCCAGGATCGAGACGGCGATCTCCTGCGGGGTCGCCGCCCCGATCGCCAGGCCGACAGGCATATGGACGGCCTGAACGTCCTCCTCAGAGAAGCCCTCGCGCAGGAGGGTCTTCCTGGCTCCGGCCGCCCGGGCCCTGCTGCTCATCATGCCCGCATAGAGACGGGGCTTGCCCAGGATGACCCGGAGGCTCTCCATGCCGTGCTGGTGGCCGCGGGTCACGAGGACATAGCAGGTCCCCTCGTCGGACTCCAGCCCGGTCAGGGCCTCTTCAAAGGGGGCGCAGATCACCTGCCCCGCCCCGGCCTCCCGCGCGAGGTCCGCATATTCGGGACGGTCCTCGATCACGATCGTATCCAGCCCGGTCAGGGACGCCATCCGGCAGAGGGCCTGGCCGACATGGCCCGCCCCGCAGATGACCAGCCGGGGCACCCTGTTCAGGCGCTCAAAAAAAAGGGTCCTGCCCCCGCAGAAGAGGTCTCCATTTCCTTCAAGGCCGCCGGCCTTATATTTTTTATATATTTCCGTTTCTGATGCCTCAAAAAAAGCGCGGACGTCCCCGCTGCCTGTACAGGCAGCGGCTTTTCCGTCCGCAAACAGAGCCTTTGCTCCGGCGCCCTCTCCCTCCGTGATGATCAACTCAAGCTTTCGGGCAGATTCCGGAAGAGACAGCAGGACATCGTAGTAGTCTTTTCTCTCCATTTTTTCCAATCAGGCTTTCTTTTCCTTCGGCAGGATCAGGTTGAGCACAATGGCCATAATGGTGGCAACGACGACCGGCGTGGAGCCGAAGACCGTGGGCGCCCAGGAGGGGAAGCCGGGGCCGGCCAGGGAGTCCGCGACCTGGGTGATCCCGACGCCCAGGGCGACGGACATCCCGACGACAGTGACTGTCCTGGGCGGCAGGCCGTCCTTGGTGAACATGCGGACGCCGGTCATGGCGATCTGGGCAAAGACGGACAGGGTCGCGCCGCCGATGACGCTCTGGGGGATCGTCGTCAGCAGGGCCGAGAGGGCCGGGAAGAGGCCGGCGGCCAGCAGGATCAGGGCCGAGACCAGAAAGACGATGCGGTTGATGACCTTGTTGACCGTGACGATGCCGACATTCTGGCTGTAGGTGGCAGTCGGCAGACCGCCGAAAAAGGCGCCGATGATGCTGGCGATCCCCTGGGTGATGATACCGCCCTGCAGTTCTCTGTCAGTGGGGACCCTGTCCATGCCGCCCATGGTGGTGGAGGTCAGGTCGCCGATGGTCTGGACGGCATTGACCGCGTAGACGATCGCCAGAGAGGCACAGGCGGAGGGAACAAATTCGATGTGGAAATGCATGAAGCGGGGCAGGGAGATGATCGCCTGGGTGGCGGTCACGGAGGAAAAATCCACCATGCCGAAGACCAGGGCCAGGGCATAGCCGGCGATCATGCCGAAAAAGAGGGAGCCCAGCTTGAGCACGCCGCGGGTAAAGTTGTTGAGAAAGAGGACGACGGCAAAGGTGACCAGGGCCACGGTCCAGCACTTGGCCCCACCGAACTCCGGATGGCCGGATCCGCCGGCCATATAGCGGACTGCCGTCGGATACAGGGACAGACCGATGGTAAAAATAACTGTGCCGGTCACGATATCGGGAAAGAGGACGCGGATCTGCCTGACAAAGAGACCAAAGACGATGGCCACACAGCCCCCCACGATCTCGGCGCCCAGGATCGTGCCGATATTGAACTGGCCGCCGATCGCCTGCAGGGTCGGCACATAGGCGAAGCTGGTTCCCATGATGACCGGGAGTCCCGCCCCGATCCGGCCAAAGACCGGAAAGAGCTGCAGGAGGGTCGCCACCGCCGTCATGATCAGGGCGGCCTGGATCATCATCATTCTTTCCTGCGGATCCAGCTCGCAGACGCCGGCGACGATGATCGCGGGTGTTATGACACCCACGACGGCCGCCAGCACATGCTGCAGACTCAGCGGCAGCAGGACCGAGATGGCCGGCGCAGCGCCCCTGTATTCATAAAGTTCCCTGTGTCTGTTTTCTTTCGTACCCATTCGTAATACTTCTCCTTCAATGCGTACCAAATCAGCGAATTCGTTCTGTGACCTGTCCGGCCCTGCGGGGCAGGTCCTTGGTTAATTCTCCATGGACCACATGGAGACTATGTGGGGGCCCTCAAAGATAAGCCCCGCGGCCCGGATCCGGTCCACTGCGGCCCGGACAGCAGCTTGGTGCCCCTCCTGAACCGTTTTCCCCGGGACTGTTTTTCCCGAACCCATTTCCTCCGGAGCCGTTTTCCCCGGATCTGTTTCCTCCGGGTTCGTTTTTCCCGGGCCCATTTCCTCCGGAGCCGTTTCCCCCGAATCTGTTTTTCCCGGACCTGTTTTTCCCGGACCCATTTTCTCCGGGTCCATTCTCCAGCACAGGCCGCAGCCGGCATGGACCTTCGGAGGAAGGGGGATCAGCCGGCCGGAGATGCCGTTTGCCCGGCAGAAATCCTCCATCTCCATGGCCTGCTCATAGCTGGAAAAAGAGAGGATCACATAGTCCTTCCGGATCCGCCTGCCGGGGGATGGGGCGGAGCTCCCCGGAAATCCTGTCTCCCGTCCCGTCATGGCCGCAGGATGCGGGCCGCTTCGGTCTGGATCCGGACAATATCATACATATTGGTGATGCCGCCGACCTGCAGCTTATCGCGCAGGCCGTAGAAATCCAGGCAGGTCCCGCAGGTCAGGATCGTGACGCCCGCGGCCTCCATCTGGCGCAGGTCCTCGATGGAGTCAGACCCCTCGCAGGTCAGGGACGCGCCCCCGTTGTAAAAGAGGAGGGTGTCGGGAAGGACGTCCTGCTGGCCCAGGGCGAAGATAAAGGCCTTCATCAGGTTTTTCCCCAGCCTGTCATCCCCGGTGCCCATGCAGGCGGACCCGATCGCGGCGACGGTCCCCCTCAGAGGGCCGGGCTGGCCGGGCGCGCATCCGCAGGCTTCAACATCTGCCGCGTCCTGGTCCGCTCCGGCGTCAACTGCTCCGGCCGCTTCTTCGGAAATGGTGAACGTGATCCTCCACTCCGAATCTCCCGTCTGCTCTGTCCTGACGCCGTATCCCTTCTGAGCGCCGAATTTGTGCAGGTTCTGGGCCGAGATCTCGTTGCCGGCCAGGACCTCGACAGTCCCCGCGCCGCCCAGGTCCCGCACTGCGTTTTTGGCCTTGACGACCGGTACAGGACAGACATCCGCTCTGGCATCTACCGTAATATGCTTCATATCTGTTTCTCTTTCCTCCTTTTTAAAGCTGAAATAATTTTTCAGGCTGCGTCCCGCGGCCCCGGGAAGCGGGCTCCGCCGGGGCTCTCTCAGCCCTCGACCAGGATCTGATTGTCTCTTTGCGGGATGAGGTCGCCTATGATCTGTGCCCGGATTCCCTCCTCCCGCATGCGGGCGCACATTTCGGCCGCCGCGCTGTAGTCGAGGGCAAAGAGAAGGCCTCCCGAGGTCTGGGGGTCGAACAGGACCTCCTCCATGGCAAAAGGAATGCCGTTGAAGCGCACATAGGGCTGAGCATAATTTCTGTTTTTCTGGCCCCCGCCCGTGATGAGGAATTCCTCCGCCGCCTTCAGGGCGCCGGGAAAGACCGGGATCCGGGCCCCGTAGAGCAGGCCGCTGCAGCCGCTGTCCTCCAGCATCTCGTGCAGGTGGCCCAGCAGGCCGAAGCCGGTCACATCGGTGCAGCAGCGCACGGGATAGTCCCGGCTGATCTGCGCGGCCCTGCGGTTGAGGGCACGCATGGAGTCGGTTGCTCTCCTGAAATCCTCCGGGTCCGCCTCCCCCACCCGGTTGGCGGCGGTCAGGATCCCCGTCCCCAGGGGCTTGGTCAGGACCAGGACATCGCCGGCCCTGCCGCCCTGGTTGCGGTAGATCCGGTCCGGATGCACGACGCCTGTCACCGAGAGTCCGTAGCGGATCCCGCTGTCGGCGATCGAGTGGCCGCCGGCCAGGCTCCCCCCGGCCTCGATGACCTTCTCCGCGCCCCCGCGCAGGATCTCCCCCAGGATGTTCAGGTCCATGGACTCCGGATAGCAGACGATGTTGAGGGCCGTCCGGACCTCGCCGCCCATGGCATAGACATCGCTCATGGCGTTGGCCGCGGCGATCTGGCCGAAGAGGAAGGGGTCCCCGACCATGGGCGGAAAAAAGTCCAGGGTCTGGATCACCGCCAGGTCATCCGTCAGCCGGTAGACCGCCCCGTCGTCGTGGCTGTCAAAGCCGACCAGGAGATCCGGGTCGTTTTCTCCGCGGGGGATCTTTTCCAGGATCCGGCTCAGAAGGCCTGCTCCGAGCTTGGCCGTGCATCCCCCGCTCTCACAAAATATTACCGGTTTGTTCTCTGTCATTGTTTTACCTGTCTGAAGTGTTTTTTGAAATGATGCGGCATGTCAGCCCGCATCATGCGCTCAGGACTCGCGGGCGGGTTCTGGATCCTGCGTATCCGTAGCGCCGGCAGCCGCCATGGCGATCTTCTCCGGTGTGATCGGCAGCTCGTAAAAGCGCTTCCCGACCGCCTGATAGACTGCTTCGGCAATGGCGGGCGCGGGGGTGTTGATGACGACCTCCCCGATCGATTTGGCGCCATAGGGTCCCTTTGTCTCATAGCTGCTCTCGATGGCCACGTGGATATGGCCGATATCGAGCCGGCTGGGGATCCTGTACTGCATGAGGGAATTTTCCAGGACCGCCCCGCGGTCAGAGTAGGTGACATTTTCGGACAGAGCCATGCCGATGCCCTGCAGGAGTCCGCCTTCCGTCTGCACTCGCACCAGGTTCTCATTGAGGGGGGTGCCGCAGTCGACGGCGGCGTAATAATCGACGACCTTTGTCTCTCCGGTAGCCGGGTCTGTCTCCATCTCCGCGATGCCCGCCATAAAGGGCGGCGGCGATGTCTCGGAATTATTGGTCGCGGTCGTGAAGAGTTCAATGTCGTTGTGGACCATGGACGCGGTGGCGATCTCCTCGAGCGTGGCACTGTCAGAGGGATCGCCCGCGCGCTGAACAGTCCTGCCGTCGAAGACGACCTCCTCCGGGGCACAGTCCAGGAGCCTGGCTCCCAGGGCGAGGATCTTTTCCCGCAGGCGGAGGGCGCATTTCTCCACGGCCTTGCCGGTCACATAGGCCGTGCTGGAGGCGTAGGAACCCGAATCGTAGGGAGAGGCGTCGGTGTCGGCGCCAAAGACCTCGATCTGGTCGACGGAGCACTCCAGGGTCTCGGCCGCCACCTGGGCCAGGGTCGTATCGCACCCCGTGCCCATATCGGCCGCGCCGATCATCAGGATATAGAAGCCCTCGTCGCCCAGCTTAAGGGAAGCGCTGCCGACGTCCACAGCCGAAATGCCGGATCCCTGCATGGACAGGGCGACCCCCATCGTGCGGATCCTGCCGTCCGGCAGCACCCGGCGGGTTCCCTTTTCCTCCCAGCCGGACATTTCCCGGACCCGGGCCAGGCACCGGTCCAGAGCGCAGCTGGAAGCGGGTTCATAGTAGTAGGCAGGCATGGTCTGCCCCTCGCGGACGATGTTCATCTCCCGCAGGTGGATCGGATCCATCCCGATCTCGGCCGCCAGTTCATTGACGGCGGATTCGACGGCAAAAATGCCCTGGGTCGCGCCGTAGCCCCGGTAGGCTCCCGCGGACATGCGGTTGGTATAGACCACATCGAAGACAAAGCGGTGGGCCTCCGCCTCTCCGTAGAGAGAGATGGACTTGTGGCCGGACAGGCCCACCGTCGTGGGGCCGTGTTCGCCGTAGGCCCCGGTGTTGGACAGGGTGTAGAGGTCGATCCCGCGGATCCTGCCGTCCTTCATGGCCCCCAGCCGCACATGCATCTGCATCTCATGGCGGGGAGAGGAGGCGGTCATGCTCTCCTCCCTGGTCATGATGTACATGGAGGGCTTCCCGGTCATCCAGGTCACAAAGGCCGGGTAGACCTCACTGACAGCCGTCTGCTTGGCTCCGAAGCCGCCCCCGATGCGGGGCTTGCGGACACGGATCTTTGATTTGGGGATGTGGAGGGCATTGGCCACGATCCTGCGGACATGGAAGATGATCTGGGTGGAGGAGACGATCTCCAGCCTTCCGTAGGGATCCATGACGCACCAGGTGCGGAAGGTCTCCATCATGGCCTGTTGGACGGCCTTGGTGTGATAGACCCGGTCAATCACGATATCGCAGTCTTTGAGGACCGCCTCGATATCCCCGTCGGCCGACTCGCCGTGGGCACAGAGATTCCTCTTATTGTCCGCTCCGACGAGGGCCAGGCTCTCCCAGTTGTCCTCGGGATGGACCAGGACCGGATTGTCTTTGGCTGTACGGAAATCCAGCACCGGCTCCAGCACATCATATTTGACCTTGATCAGGCGGCAGGCCTTGTCCACGCACTTTTCATCCTTTCCCGCGACGATCGCGACGGGGTCGCCGACAAAGCGGACATGGCGGTCGATCAGGAGGCGGTCATAGGGACTAGGCTCGGGATAGGTCTGGCCGGCCTGGGTATAGCGCCGTCCGTCCTGGTCGATGTCCTCCCAGGTATAGACCGCCTCGATGCCCGGCACTTTTCTGGCGGCATCCGTCTTGATGGACCGGACGATGGCGTTGGCGTGGGGCGACCGGACCAGCTTGACGACCAGGCAGTCCTGCGGCGCGATATCCTCTGTAAAAAGGGGCTTGCCCAGAAGCAGCTGCATGGAGTCCTTCTTGCGGATCCCCTTTCCGACGACGGCCAGGTCGCGGGCGCGCCCGTCCACATGGGTCTCGGGTACCTGCAGGATTTCCTCCGCTGAACGGGGCATGCTGTTCATTTTCTCTTTCTTCATGCCTGTATCCCCCCCTTCCCGGCATCCGCGGCCGCGTCCTTTTTTCCGTCGGGGTCCGACAGGCTGGCCTTCTCCTCAGCTGCCAGGCCCTTTTTCTTTTTATACTCCACAAAGGCCATCAGACCCCGGAGCTGACCCTCGTAGCCGCTGCATCGGCAGAGGTTGCCCGCCAGGTATTCCCGGATCTCGTTCTCGTCCGGGTCCGGATTCTCCCTGAAAAGGGCGATCGCGTTCATGATGGTCCCGGGGTTGCAGAAGCCGCACTGCTCCGCCCCCTGGTCGGCGATAAAGCCCGCCAGCTCCGCGGCCTCCTCCTGCAGGCCCTCCAGGGTCGTCACCCTGCGCTTTTCCACGCGCGCCGCCGGCACGCTGCAGGACAGGACCGGCACATCGTCCAGAAAGACCGTACAGAGCCCGCAGCAGGACGTCTCACAGCCCCGCTTGACGCTCTTGCAGCCCAGGGACCGGACCAGATCGATCAGGAGCAGGTCCGGATCTATGTGTTCCTTGTATTGTTTTCCGTTCAAGGTGAAAGTCAATAACATACCTCTTCCCCTTTCCAAACCGCTGCCTCGCAGCGATTCCCTCCCCGGTGAATACGAGGGACGTTTTCTCCCGGGGGATCACGGGAAATGCACATGGCAATCCCTGCGATTTATGACTCGTCTGTGAGCTGCCGCTCTTACATCAGCTTCAGGACCGCCCGCTCGGTGAGCACCTTTACCAGATGCGTCCTGTAGGCGGCGCTGCCCCGCAGGTTTTTGGCGGTCGGCACGGCCTCCGCGGCATAGTCCGCAAAGCGCCGGGCGGCCTCAGCCCTGTCTTCGCCGGGCGGGATCTCCCCCAGGATTCCCTCCCTGTCCTCCAGGACAAGGGCCTTCTGGGGCCTGGCCCCGTAGACGAATCTCCAGCTGCCCTCCTCTGTCCGAGAGGCCGCGCAGGTCAGGACCGGGAAGTCCGTCTGCGCGTTGCGGACGGACTGATAGCAGAAGTCCGCCTTCTCCTTGAGGATGGACACATGCGTGAGAATGTCCCTGTCGGGCGCGCGGTCCGCGTACTCGCGCAGCGGGACCACCCCTCCCCTGCACAGCCTGACACTGCAGTTCATGGCCAGCAGGATGGTCAGGACATCGGAAAAGCCAAAGCGCCCGGCGACACTTCCTCCGACCGTCGCCGTATTGCGGAACTGGACGCCGACGATATGCCTGAGCGCCTCCCGCATCTGCCCGCCGCTAAAGGCATCCAGGCCGGGATGCAGCTCCAGCTCCCGCAGGGGCGTCATACATCCGATCACAAACTCCTTGTCTGTCTCTTCGATCCCGCACAGCCCCAGCGCGCTGAGGTCGATCGCGCTGCTGCAGGACGCATGGCTCATCTTGATCCACTGCATCCCGCCGATGAGACAGCTTCCTTTTTTCTGATAAAGTTCCCATGCCTCCTCCACCGTAGAAGGCTGTTCCCAGGTCCGGAATGAAATCATACCTTATTCCTCCTGTGCTGCTGTTGCCGTTCTGAGTTAACCAACGTTAATTCTGAACCCATTTTACGATATGGATGTGGAAAATACCATAGTGACTCACTGTCCGGTACGCAGACCGGGCCGTTTTTTATCTGTGAAAAAATGTCTGCAGCCCCGGCGTCCCTCTGAAAAATGAAAGGTCCCGGATCCCTCCCCGGCAACTGCTTGTACAGGTTTTTTTTATGTCGTATAATCATTTTTGCAGACATACAGGCCGGCGCGGCCGTTCAAAGTGGCAAGCACCCTGCCCTCGTCCAGCCGGCATGCCTTTGTGACGTGGTCTGCTGCTTACACAGACATGAAAGTTCCACGGGACCTTTTTATGGAAAAGAAAAAAAATCATTCGGAGGCCAGACACCTGCAGCGGGAAACAGCCGCCCTTCAGAAGGCCATGCAGGCCGCTGTGACCGGTCAGCAGCCGCTGACGGAAAAGGACCTGGCGGAAATAGCCGCCTCGCAAGAGGAGGGGAGCCCCCTTCCTCCCGCCCAGGCCCGCATGGTCCTGCTCAAGGTCCGTGTATTTCTGAAGACCCTGCAGGGGCTTGAAAAGGAAAGCCGCCTGCTGAGAGCCCGGATGGAGGCGCTCTCGGAGGACCATCCCTGTCCGGAAAACGGCGGCAGGGAGGACAGCGAACCGGGTGAGCATGGCCTGCAGAAACGCGGCACCGGCGCTCACGGCCTCGTCGACCGCGGACCGGACCAGCACGGTTTAGAGGACAGCGGGCCGGACCAGCACAGCCTGGGGATCAGCCGGGCCCTGCTCCTGCAGCTGGAGGCAGAGGCAGAGACGCTCGCGGCCGCATACAGGGACCTGGAGCAGGCCCTCTCGGAAGCCGGAAGGGCCTCCGACCAGGCGGACCGGATCCGCCTCCTTCAGACCACGGAAAAAATCCGGCAGCAGATCAGGAATGGAGAAATCTGATCCAGGTGCACATGTGACTCACAATTCACTGTAAAGAGTTTTTAAGAAAGCCGGGGGCTTGAGAATTTTGAAAAAGATAAGGATCATTCTGGCCGGCCTGCTGACCCTGGGGGCTGCGGCAGGCCGCATATGGATAGAGATCAACAGGCAGTCGATCATCATCGAGAGCGGCGTCGCCGGATACCGCAATCAGGCAAAGACCATGACCACCTTCCTGGTCTTCATGGCTCTGGTCACTCTGGTGACGGTCCTGATGGAAGCCGCCTCGGCTGCCCGGCAAAAGAAAACGGAAGAGCAAAGGGCGAAACTGGCCGCCGACTCGGAGGAGGCCGGCCGCCGGGCCAAGGCCACCCTCTCCGTCGACGGGGAGCTTGACCCGGAGGCGATCCGGACCTTCCTCCTGCAGCAGGGGGACGGCGAATGGCACCGCTACCGCGGCAACATCAGCCTCTGCGTGGGCGTGATGGACCAGATGAGCGAGTGCATCGACCGCCTGGATACCCTTTTGTCCATGAACGGGGCCGAGACCCTGCGGGACACCATGCAGGTGCTCCGCCAGGTCCAGCAGTACATCTGCCGCAATATGCGCAAGGTCATCAATTACCTGTCCGCTGTGGACGTCGACAGCCGGGAGGCGGAGCCCGGCATCCGGGAGCGCTTCAGCGAGTGCATCAGTGACAGCAGCCAGAAGCTGGACAAGGTCAATGAATTCCTCATTTCCCTCAGCGATTACCTCAATACCCAGGGTGAGGACACCAGCTCCCTGGACCTGCTGGACGTCTACAAGGATACGATTCTGGAATCCATTCACGGCAATTCTGTCATGCAGGGATAACCGCCATGCAGGGATAAGCGGCATGCTGGGATAAGCGGGACGCCCCAAACGCCCTGTAATGGCATTGCTGCCGCTCCGGGGAGCGGCATAATAGGAGAGTGAAACAAATGGAAAACAAGACAAAAGAAGCTGTTTTTTTCAAGAAAAGACTCCCGGCCCTGGCCCTGGCGCTCATGACCACAGTCTGCCTCCTGGCCGGCTGCGGCGGAGGCAGCAGTGACAGCTCCGGAGGCGGCCGCGGCAGCGGCAAAAAGCTGTCCTATGAGGACGCGCAGACAGAGCTGGACGCCCTGCTGACGCGGGTGGACCAGCAGGTGATCGAAAATCCCGAGATGGACATCTACTCCGATGAGGTCACGGTCGCTGACACCCTGGCCGACATCAGCACCTTCCCGATCACGGTCCAGGGCGGCGGGGAGATCGACCTCGAGATCGCCGCCCCCTCGGAATTCACCGGCAGCCAGCCGGACGACTGGCTCAATGTCGTTGCCGACCGCTTCAATAAGTCCGGCGCCGAGATCGACGGCAAAAGCGTCTCGGTCACGGTCCGCAAGATGGCCTCCGGCGAGGTCGTCACCTACATGACCGGCGGCGGCTACAAGCCCGACATGTACATTCCCAGCAACTTCGCCCTGGGCGAGATGCTCAAGGCCGGCGGCATCGGCGTCATCGAGCTCGCCGACCGGGTCGCGGGCAATACGGCCGGCATGCTGATCAAAAAGGATGTCTACGACAGCTTCACGCAGAAATACGGCGACGCGACGGTGACGAGTGTACTGGATGCGACCCTGGCGGGCGACCTGACCTTTGCCTATACCAATCCCTATACCTCCGCGACCGGCCTCAACATCCTGACCGCCATGCTGCACAGCTTCGACCCCTCAGACCCCCTCTCCGACACAGCCAGCGGCAAGCTCCTAGACTACCAGAAGCAGTCCCCGCCCGTCGCCTACACGACCGGGGTCCTGCGCAACCAGGCGGCCAAGGGCATCATCAATGCCATGGTCATGGAGGAGCAGGCCTACATCAACCAGCCCGAGCTCAAGAGCTATGTCTACATCCCCGCCGGCATCCGCCACGACCACCCCGTCTACACCTTTGACTATGTGAGCGCGCAGGAGCGGAAGGCCGCGGAGCTCTTTACTCAGTACTGCCTCTCCAAAGAGAGCCAGAAGCTGGCCACCGACAAGGGCTTCAACCGCCGCGACGAATACAAGGGCGAGGACCCCGGCCTCGACGGCGCCGGCTACCTGGCCGCCCAGAAGGTCTGGAAACAGAATAAGAACGGAGGCAAGCCCATCATCGCGGTCTTTGTCGCCGACACCTCCGGCAGCATGGAAGGGAGCCCTCTCAAGTCCCTCAAGGAATCCCTGGTCAGCTCCTCCAGCTACATCAGCGAGGACAACTACATCGGCCTCGTGAGCTACTCCGACGACGTCACGATCAACCTCCCCATCAAGCGCTTCGACGCCAAACAGCGCGCCTACTTCTCGGGTGAGGTCAAGGCCCTCACCGCCCGCGGCAGCACCGCGACCTACGACGCCGTCCTTGTCGCCTCCAAAATGATCCTGGACAAAAAACAGGAGGTCCCCGACGCCAAGATGATGCTCTTCGTCCTCAGCGACGGCGAACAGAACGAAGGCTACGACCTGGACCGCATCACCCCCGTCGTCGAAGGCCTGGGCATCCCCATCTACACCATCGGCTACAACCTCTCCGACACCACCGAGCTCGAACAGCTCTCCGAGATCAATGAGGCAGCCAACATCAAGGCCAACACCGACGACGTCGTCAACCATCTGCGCAACCTCTTCTCGGTGGAGATGTAAGCGGTTTTTCCCTGAGGAACGGTATAATAACAGACAAGGCAGGCGGATCACCCCGCCTGCCCCTTTTTTGCAAACAGAATCGTCTGTCAGCTCAGAAAAACCTCTCCTCTGCCTTGAAGACCTGGCTGATCTCACTGTATCTGCCAAAGACTGTCAGCCTGTCGCCGGGGCGGAAAACCGTGTCCGGCCTGCCCGGCTCCCCCTTAAAGCCCTCCCTCTCGACCAGCATGACCAGGATCCCGTGGTCATGCCTGAGCCCGCTCTCCGCCAGGGTCTTGCCCCGAAGCGGCTCCGGCACCTCCTTGAGGATCACATTGGCGATGGAATCGTCTCCGATATAGTCCATGAGCAGAACCGTGTTGACCTTGTCCTGCTTCATGAGTTTACCGGCCAGCCGGCTCAGGACCATGTCGATCTTTTTGCGAATAAAGCGGGTCCTGATCAGACGGATCACCAGCGCCGCAATCGCAAGCGGGACCATGATCCCCCAGAAAATATTGTCCACCTGAGCTGATTTGATAGAGAGAAAGACGTTCACAAATGCCGAGACGATCGTCACGTTAAAGACATAGCCGAAGAGCATGGTCGCCTGGGCCAGCCTCCGCCGCGCCCTCGAAGCCAGGATGCTCTCGCTCTCCCGCGTCGTGAATCCCGCCCCCGTCAGGATCGACAGGACCTGGAAGCGGGCCTTGTCATCCGGCAGACCTGTGATGCGGAACATGAGGGTGAACAGCTCTATGATAATCCAGTAGACCAGGATGATCACGGAAAATAGCAGACTGGCGAGGAAGAGGGTCATAGGAGGTCTCCTGTTGACTGATCGGTAGTGTCGGGGATGGCCCGGGAGGCAAGGCAGCGAGTCAGGGGATGTTCAGCTGACTCACTCAGGAAAAAACAGCTTGCCGGCCAAAGATCCACGGGATGAGTCAGCCGGTACGTCCCCTGACTCACTCTATTCCTGAAAAATACAGCTGGCGTTGGATAAACTCCCGAAAGCGTGGAAGCGCAAATGACAGCTCACGTGATTTATTTTCGGAAATGAGCCCCTTCCTCCTCAGACGAGTTTTATATTTGTAAAAGAGCTGAGGACTCATCTGCAGAGACTGACGCACATGAGAAATCTCCGTATTGTCCAGATCCTGAGCAAGTGACGCTGCAATCTTCTGATCTGTAGCGCTCAACTCCGACCAGATTTTTTCATAGGAGTACTCCTCCAGATATTCATCAAATCGCGGCAGAATCTCATCACGATCCCATTTCTGTTCATTTTTCCAACATAAATAGCCCAGCAGCTGAAAGGCAAAGGAATAACCCTTTGTCAGCCTGGCCATTTCCGCCGCCTCCTGAACCGGATTACCAAACACCTTCTGATATATATTCTGAATAGCCGCCATATTCAGGGGCTCCAGATGGATCTTAGGGGCCCTGTACAGGAATGTCAGATTCTTTTCGTTCTGAAGATTGTTGATATTGTCGTAGAGGCCGGTCATCAAAAGATATACGGGAAGGTCTGCACGCAGAAAGCTCTGGAAGGAACTGGCAAAAACACGGACATATTTGTTGTTCACTGCCTCATCTACGGTGATCAAGACTCTTTTCCCGTGCTTTTTCAGCTGTAGAAGCATCTGCTCGATGGCTGCCTCTATATCCGTGATCAACGGAGCATTCTTCAGAGACACACCAAAACCGAACAGGGACAAATTCAGCTCTGCTTCCACAAAAAGCTTTTGTGCCTGAGGAACGGCATAGAGCTTTCCTGCCAGGCCAAGCAGCATATCCCTGTTGGGATTGAGATCAATCAAGATCCAATCCGGAGATTCCTGCAGGCTGCGGGCTGCTTCTGTCATTAAAACTGTCTTTCCTGACCCGCGGATACCGGTGATCATGTAGACGTGATTTCCGGATTCGTCATTGCGAAATGATTGAAGGATTTCCTCAAGAGGGATTCTTCTTGCGACCTGGCACGCAGGCATACTGCCAAAAGATATGTTAAAAGGGTTTTCCCTGACATTTTGCATGATCCGCCCTCCCCCAAAATGGTTTATCGCGGTTTATGCCTAAAAATTAGGTTTATATAGGTTTATTTCAGTTTACGCATTTCTTTTTTACTTGTCAACGATCTGCGTTCCCCGGATGACAATGGAAAAAGGCGGGTGTTACTGCTCACGTCCTTCGTGAGAGCTGTAACGACGAGCAAAAAGGGACGCAGCAGATTTAACCCATCCGCTGCGTCCCCTTTTGCTTTAAAAATGAGTCATTTTGTTACGTCCCCATTGACTCACTCGTCCTTCCCGAACAGCAGTCCTGAGATCCCGTCTGCCATGTTCTTGGCTGAACGGCTGTCTGTGCCGAACCCGTCTCTGAAAACGTAGCCTATTGCCTCATAGAAGTCTGTCCGGTTTTGTTCTACAAACTGCTTCTTGAGATACTCCTCGCTGCAATCCTTTTTACGGCTCTCTTTTTTGAATTCCTTAAAACTGTCCTGCAGATATTTCTGCCATTCCGCCCCCAGGAGGTTGTCACTGAATCTGCTTTCGAACTCTTTGATCCCCAGACAGATATCCTGGGGAATATCCATGTAATAATACCTGGTCAGGCTTCTGGTCTCTTCATGATACTGTCTCATCTCAGCGATCTTTTTATCGTTCAGCCCGTCTACGTCTACATCATCCAGGTATTTCTCAAACAGATTCATATACCTTATATAGATGGCTCGAAGAATCGTTCCCAATTCTTCCTTTTGGGGAGTTTCCTGGTGCAGGATCTGCTGGATCCTTTCATTGCTCAGTTTCATCATGGCCGGTCTCCTTCCTAAAATAAGTTCACGCGTCTTTTTCATCAACAAGGTCCGTTTGAGTGAGTCGGGGGACATGCTGTTCCCGGGCTCAGGTCCTCACATCAGCGGCAGGGCGACGTTGTCGTAGACGTAGACGTAGCCGTCATGTCTGGTGCAGGCCTTGACGGTGCCGTCCTGGGACATGATAATGGCCACGGTGCCTTCGACGGCGTTGCAGAAGCGGTAGCAGGCTCTGTGGCGCATGCCGTTGTCGTTGAAGTGTCTGGTCGGGTCGACCAGGCCGTCGTGGCTGATGAAGCGCATGGCGGGGGTCTCTCTGGAGGATACGTCGACGACTGTCTCGGCGCCGAAGCCCAGCAGGTCCAGGTTTTTGTTCAGGACGACGGCTCCGTCGACACTGGTGAATTTGGCGATCATATCCGCATAGGCGGCGATCTCTTTTTCCCGCATTCTGCCATGAACATGGTTTTTTTCGTGGTCATGGCCGAAGAGGAAGGGGCTGGGCAGACGGTATTTGATCTCGATGAGGCCGGCGCAGGCCTCCAGGGAGGGGACAACGTAGATGTGGCCGCCGTGGCCGTAGCCGTTGGCGTGCCAGATGGCCCTGTAGAGGAGGCTGAGGCGGTCTTCCTCGGAGACGGTCGAGTCTTTTCTGAGTTCCTCCGCGATGACAGTGGACGTAAAGGTGTCCGTGCGGAAGCTGAGGCAGTTGCCCGAGTTATAGCTGACGATGGGGGATTCTCCGAAGCAGGCTTCCAGCTTGCCTGGTTCGACGACCGAGATGTTGGGGATTCTGGGCATGCGGTTTCCTGTGGTCAGCTCCCTGGTCATGATCTGTTCCCAGTTGGTATAGGAGGCGATGAGGCCGGTGATCATGAAGGGCTTTTTGCTGATGTCCAGGATCAGGTAGCTCATGCTGCTGTTGAGGGCGGGGGCCAGCTTGTGGAGCTCTCTGTTGGCAAAGAGGATGGGCTCATCAAAAAGCAGAACGTGGGAATAGAGGTAGACGTCCAGGATGGGAGATTCCGGGTCGATGAAGCAGACCCGGAAAGCCGGGTATCTTCCCTCCTCCTTCATGCAGCTGACATTGAGCAGGACCTGGCATACATCCTCCAGATCTTCCCTGGAGGGGAGCTCCTGGTCTTCTTCGGTGCAGTAGTCCAGCTGTTCAAAACGTTTATAAACCGTGTCTATAAAATTTGTGATATCGCTCATCTTTTCATTAACCTTTAATGTTTGAATCTGGTATGGACCTGACGTCTCTTTTCCCGGTAAGTCAGCCGGCACGCCCCCTTCCTGACATGTCAGGCTGAGTCATTTTATACAAAGGATCCCTGATCCATCCCCATGGTCAGGCCGGCTCATTGTACACAATGAGTCAACGGAACCGTCCCCCCCTGACTCAAACGGAACCGTCCCAATAACTCACCCGGCTCAGCTGCCCCGGTATTCGAGGCACATCATGGTCAGGTCGTCGAACTGGGGGGCGTCTCCGACGAAGTCGTCGACCTGGCTGCGGACGTTGCGGAGGAGGGCTTCGAGGTCGTCATCCTCCAGGCTGCTGTTGAGGGCGGTCAGCATGCGGTCGTTGCCGAAGAGCTCGTCGCTGCTGTTGGTCGCCTCGGGGACGCCGTCGGTGTAGAGGAAGAGGAGGTCGCCGGGGTTCATCTGCCACTCGACTTCTTTGTAGCGGGCTCCTTCCATGACGCCCAGGCTGATGCCGTGTTTGTCCTTTTCAATGACGAAGCCGGTGTCCCTGCGGTAAAAAACGGGGTATTCGTGGCCGGCGCAGGCGGAGATCAGGCTTCCGGTGGAGATGGTCAGGATGCCCAGCCAGACGGTGACGAACATGCTGTCCTCGTTGCCCTCGCAGAGGCGGTCGTTGACGTCGCTGAGGATGTCTCCGGGGCCGGTGTAGTGGCCGGACTGGGCCACATTTTTGATCAGGGTCTTGGAAATGACCATGAAGAGGGCCGCGGGGACGCCCTTGCCGGAGACGTCGGCCATGACCAGGGCCAGGTGGTCGTCGTCGATCAGGAAGTAGTCGTAGAAGTCGCCGCCCACTTCCTTGGCGGGATCCATGACGGCGTAGAGGTCAAATTCCGTCCGGTCCGGGAAGGCGGGGAAATGGGAGGGGAGCATGTTGGCCTGAATCTCGGACGCGACGGAGAGTTCGGTGTCGAGGCGCTGTTTTTCCGCCGTGATATTGACGATCTTGTGGACATATCCATTCATTTTTTTGGACATGCTTGAGAAGGCCCGGGCCAGGACTTCGATCTCGTCCTCGGTCAGATAGATATCCTCCACGTCGAAGACCATGTCGTCTCCCTCCATCTCGGAGACGCGCATAGTCATCTTCTTGATGGGGTTGACCAGCTGTTCTGCAAAGTGACGGGAGGTCAGGATGGCGAGCGCGATGAGGAAGATGGCGATCACCAGGGTGATCAGGATGACCCGGTTCATGTTGGCGCGGGACTGGGTGATGGAATCCTCCATGACCTCGTCGGTCTTCTGTGTGATCAGGTAGGCCGTCTGGTTGAGGTCCTCCTGGGAGATCGTCAGGAGCTGGGTCCAGCCGACTGTCCGCAGGGGGGCGTAGGCGACGTAGGTCTCCTCGCCGTCGATCTCGATGAGGGAAAAGCCGCTGCCGCCCTCCAGGGCCTGGTTGACCAGGGTCACCAGCTCGGGGTTGGCGCTTTCCTTGAGGCTCTTGAGCTCGTTGGAGGACATGCCGAGCTCTCCGTCCTTTCTGGACGAATAGAGGACGTTGCCGTTTTCATTGATCAGGCAGGTGTCGCTGGTATCGCCCAGCTGGGCCTTAGAGATGATGTCCTCGAGGCTGGAGACCAGGACGGATCCGCCGCAGACGGCGGCCAGCTCCCCGTCGATATAGACGGGCACGCCGGCCATGACCTCGTAGCTGTCGTAGTAATTATCCAGGTTGACGGGGGTAAAGTAGGTGTCCCGGTGGACCTGGGCGCCCACGTACCAGGGCCGGCGCCCCGCATTGTAGGGCAGGACTTCGCCGTCCTCTCCCACCTTTCCCTCGGGCGTGCGGTCGGCGATGATGCTGGCGCCTCCCGGCAGGGAGACCATGCAGTCGAGCAGGGTGTCTCCGCCCTCCACGATCTCCAGGATCATATTGCGGAGGCCCCCGATCCTGAGGATCTGTTTTTCCAGTTCAGGATCAGACTTGTCCGCGTCCTCGGAGTAGAGGAGCTGAAGGGAGAGCTCGCCGGGCTCTGCCTCAGTGGGCAGGGGGACAGGGAGGGGGGAAAAGGCGTCCGGATGCTCCAGGACCATCCGGACCTGTCTGGCCAGGATCTCCAGGTCGTGGCGCATGGTCCAGAATTCCCCGTCCACGACCCTGGCCTGGGCCTGGACGTATTTCTGAAAGCTCTCCGTCGTCATCTCCCGCATGGAATCGGACATGGTGTCCATGATGACGGTGTTCTGCTCCCGGTTGGTCTCCTCCATCAGGGAGGCAAAACGGCGCACCTGAAAAATACCGGTGGCAGCAAACAGGATCACTGCAGCGGCTACCAGCAGGATGTTCATCCAGGAGATCTTGGTCAGAAGGCTCTTCTTGATCGGGGTCTGCGGCTTCTTCCCGGTGTCGGGCTGCTTTTTACCGGCCTTTCGCAGATCCCGGATGCTGACATTGAAGAGACGCCTGTCCTTCTGCTCTCTTTTTCTCTCCTTTGTTTTCTCCCCGTGGGGCTCTTGATTCTTTACTTCATTCATGGTTTTATCGCAATTCCATGCCAAGCTGTTTTTACGCTGTCCGCCAATGTCGAGGCACCCCTGCTCTAAACGCCAGGGGCGGAATAACAATAGTGATTCCTGCGATTGGATCGGACAGGGGGCTTGCGGCGCTCCGGCACAAGCCTCCGGATTGAAAACTCTCCCTGCCATGCCTGAGCACGTGAGTACGCGGGCATGGCAAAAGCAGCGCCTTATTTCAGCACGACATCCTTGATGGAAAAAGAGTTCCAGCCGGCCCAGTAGGGCACGAACTTTTCGACTCTGTCTCCCAGGACGTAGAGGTGGTTGGTGGAAAAGAGGGGGACCCAGACGGCCCGGTCGCGGATCAGGAGCTTTTCCAGGGCCGCGTATTCGGCGGCGCGCTCCTTTTCATCGCTGATGCTGCGGGCCTTTGTGATCCGGTCCATCACCTCCTGGTCGGAGAAGTTGCCGGACCGTCCCCGGGTCTTTTCCCGGCTGCCGAAAAAGGTATAGATAAAGTTGTCCGGATCGTTGTAGTCCGCGGACCAGACGCCGGTGTAGGCCATGAGCCTGCCCTCGTTGCGCAGATACATGCGGCTGTCCGGGTCATAGTTGACGATCGTGGCCTCCAGGCCGACGGCCTCGAGGTCATCCCGGATCATGTTGAGCATATTCAGGTCGCGCACACTGCTGGTGGAATTGGCCGCGATCTCGATGCGGCTGCCTTTTTTCACCCCGCCCCTGGCAAGGATCCGGCGCGCGGCCTCGGGATCGTAGTGGAGCCAGCCCTGGTTTTCCTCGCAAAAGCCGATGAGGCCCCGGGGAAAGATGCCGTCCACAAGCGTGCCCTCGCCGTCGTAGAGTTCGTCCAGGATCTTCTGGCGGTCGATGGCCATCTGGACTGCCTTGCGGACCCGGACATTGTCCAGGGGGGCCGTCTCCAGATTGAGCATGAGATAGTTGGTCTCCACGCAGCCCTTGGACAGGACGCGGTCCTTCCAGGCGTCGGACTTATAGACATTTTTAATAGTGTCGGGATGGATCACCTCCGTGTCCAGCAGGTCCAGTCCGCCCTCGCGGAAGGTCCGGTCCATGAGGGCCGGATCCAGGTTGAGGAGGTCCGCTTTTTTGACAGAGGGCGTCTCCTTTGTGTAGTAGGGGTTCAGCTCGAGCACGATCCTGCCGCCGCTAAATTCCGTCACCATATAGGGTCCGGATCCGATCGTGGTCTCCGGGCTGGTCCCGAAGGCCTCTCCGGACTCCCGGACGCATTTTTCGCTCAGGATGCTGCAGGAGGGCGTTGCGGTCTGGGAGACATATCCGGCAAAGGGCTCCTTGAGGGTGATGGCCAGGTGGGTGTCGTCGATGACCTTGATCCCCTTGAGGGTGTCCGACTTTCCGGCCATCACGTCCTCGGCCCCCAGGATCATATCCGCAAAATCCGTCTGGAGGCTTTCCGGCAGGGCCAGCATGCGGGTGAAGGTGAAGGCGACGTCCGAGGCGGTGACCCTTGTCCCGTCGGAGAAAAAGGCGTTGTCCCGCAGGGTGAAGGTATAGGTCCGCCCGTCCTTTGAGAGGGAGTAGTCCTCGGCCAGGCCCGGCACCAGATCGGTCGTCCCGTCGTCGTTGAGCCGGATGTCATAGAGGCGCTCGAAGACATTGATGGGGACCATATAGGCCGACGTAGTCCTGTGGACATCCATGGTGTCGACTTCCTCGACCAGGCCGATCCGGAGCAGGCCCTCCTCCACATCCGCGGACGGGGCCGCGGTGGCTTCTTCTCCGGCGGCTTCTTTTTCAGAGACTTCTTTTTCAGAGACTTCTTTCCCGGAAGCTTCTTTTCCGGCAGTTCCCTGTCCGGCGGCTTCCTTCCCCGGGGAGGCCCCGGCTCCGCCGCATGCGGACAGGACCAGCAGCAGGATCAGGACGGGGATTCCCCTGTTCAGAAATCGGCATATCATTTTTTTCATTTTTTCAAACCTGTGAATATCCGGCGTGTCACCGCAGGATCCTGTCGATCCGGTCATTTTCTCCATAAGACCCGCGTCCGGCGCAGATCGCAGGTCCGCAGTTATTACAATTATATATGGAAATTCCTGCGCAAACAAGCACGGCGCTTTACATGATAGAGTCGTGTCAGGGCCTTAAATCTGTTATAATAATGACAGGCATTCCTTCATATAATGATGTAAGGGTCAAAAGGTGGTCAAGTAAACCCCGACTCGTCAAGTTGCACAAACGCCTTGGG
>CAMNFJ010000009.1:0-33409 GCA_946536955.1 uncultured Lachnospiraceae bacterium | reverse complement strand
ATCACCGCGCGCAACGTTACATGTTCACGCCCTTCGAAGGGGCGTGAACAGTAACGGGTCCAGGATCGGACCGGCCGTCTGATCCACCGGGACTTCCGCATACTGTTTTTCCGCATCATATTTAAAGAAGAGAACGGATTTGTATTTAAAAAGTATCGAGATTCAGGGCTTTAAGTCCTTTGCCAACAAAATCAGATTTGAATTTCACAACGGCATCACGGGGATCGTAGGTCCCAACGGCAGCGGCAAGAGCAATGTCGCGGACGCGGTGAGATGGGTGCTGGGTGAGCAGAGAGTCAAGCAGCTGCGCGGGTCTTCCATGCAGGACGTCATCTTCGCGGGGACGCAGGCGCGCAGGCCGCTTGGCTTTGCTTATGTTGCCATCACCCTGGACAACACGGACCGAGCCCTGGCCATCGATTACAGCGAGGTCACGGTCGCGCGCAGGATCTACCGGAGCGGTGAATCCGAATACCTGCTCAACGGCACGGTCTGCAGACTGCGGGATGTCAATGAGCTCTTTTATGATACCGGGATCGGCAAGGAGGGCTACTCCATCATAGGCCAGGGCCAGATCGACAGGATCCTGTCCGACAAGCCTCAGGACCGCCGGGCCCTTTTTGATGAGGCCGCCGGGATCGTCAAATACAAGCACAGGAAGGAGCAGACTCTCAAGCGCCTGGAGAGCGAGAAGGACAACCTCCTGCGCATCACGGACATCCTGGGAGAACTGGAAAAACAGGTCCCTTCTCTGGAGAAGCAGCAGGAAAAGGCCAGGGAGTACCTGCGCCTGAGGGATTCCCTCAAGCGCCTGGACGTCAATGCCTTCCTGATCGACAATGAAAAAAACACCCGGCAGCTGGCGGAGCTCTCGGACCAGGAGCAGACTGCCGCGAAAGACCTCGAGGACGCCCGCAAAAGAAATGAGGACCTGCGGGCCCGCGCGGAGGACCTGCAGGAAAAACGGCGGAATCTGGAGGCGGAGATCGAAAAGGTCCGGGGCCGGATCACCGACGCCAGCATTGTCCGGGGCCGGATCGAAGGGGACATCAAGGTCCTCGAGGAGCAGATCCGGGGGGCCGGCCAGAGAGTCGTCCGGTTCGCGGATCAGGAAAAGGTCCTGCGGGCCGATATCGAGGACAGGACCCGCCAGCAGGAGGAACTCGGCTCCCGGATCCGGACGGCGGAGAAGGAGTTCGCCGATGTCGTCGCGGGCTATGAAAAGGCCCGGGCCGCCTCGGCCGCATCCTCGGAGGATGTCCTCAGGCTCAGGGAGGACCTGGAACTGAGGCGGACGGGGATCATGGAGGAAATGGACCGGCGGGCGACGATCAAGTCAAAGCTGGCCAGCCTCAGGACCCTGCAGGGCCAGGAGGAGGCCAGAAGAGACGAGATCGAGAGTGAGCTGTCCCGGGCCAGCGACGAGCGGAGCCAGGCGGACGCCTCGATCGTGGCCCTCAAGGAGGACTTCCGCAAGGTCGCGGAAGAGATCCGTGGGATCCAGGACGGCCAGAAGGAGATCGAAAAGCAGATCGCCGACCACAAGACCGCCCTGGGGGATGCCGACGCCAGGCTCAGGAAGGCGGAGTTTTCCTACCATCAGGAAAAGTCCCGGCTGGACGCCCTGGCCAACCTGGCTGAGCGCTACGAGGGCTTTGGCGGCAGTGTCCGGCGGGTCATGCAGGAGCGCGAGCGGGAGCCCGGCATCATAGGGACCGTCGCGGACCTGATCAAGACCGAAAAGAAATATGAGACCGCCATCGAGGTGGCTCTCGGAGGCAGTATCCAGAATATCGTCACCAGGGACGAGAGCACCGCGAGGCGCATGATCGAGATCCTCAAGAGAGAAAAGGCAGGCAGGGCGACCTTCCTGCCTCTTTCCGGTATCCGGCCCGGAGGGGCCGCTCCGGACAGAAGGCTCCTGGCGGAGCCCGGTGTCATCGGAACCGCGGATTCTCTGGTCAGGACTGCGGACGGCTGCCGGGACGTCGCGGTCTCCCTCCTGGGCAGGACCCTGATCGTGGACAGCTTTGACCACGCCGTCGCCGTCTCGAAGCGGTCGGGCCGGGGCGTCCGCATGGTCACCCTGGACGGGGAGCTCTTCGCCCCCGGCGGCGCCATCAGCGGAGGAACCTATAAAAATGCCAGCAATCTCCTGGGCAGACGGAGGGAGATGGAGGAACTCGCGGCCAGCACGGAGCACTTCCGCCAGGAGGTGGACCGGCAGGAAAAGGCCATCGAGGACACCAAGGAGAGCCGAAACGTCCTTCGGAGAAAGCTGGACGAAAACAAGAGAAAGCTCCAGGAGAGCTTTATCCGTCAGAATACCCTGCGGATGAAGATCCAGCAGGAGGAGGAAAAGCTGCAGGCGGTCTCAGGAAGCGCCGAAGCCCTGCGCCAGGAGCTCAGAGCCCTGACGGAGCGCATCGAGGCGACCCGGTCGGAGCGGGAGAGCGCCGGACAGGACCTGGTGGCCAGCGAGGAGACAGAGAAAAGGCTGACGGAGGAAGCCGCCGGCCTGCAGGAAAAGCTCGCCCTGCGCCAGGCGGATGAGGAGGAGGACGCCGCCCGCCTCTCCGGCCTGGAGGTCGAGCGCAGCCGCCTGGACCAGGAGCTCCGCTTTCAGAGGCAGAACGCGGACAGGATCCGCAGTGAGCTGGAGGGCTTCCAAAAGGAACTCCAGACTGTCCTGGAGGGGAGCCGCAGGGACCGGGAGGAGATCGAGGAAAAGACGGCCAGGATCCGGGACCTGAATCTGGAGGCCGAGTCCTCGGAGGGGGCCCGGACCGATGACGAGGAGGAGCTCCGCGGCCTCCGCGCCGAAAACGCCAGGCTGGAGGAGATCCAGACCCGGGTGGCCCAGGAGCGGGAGTCGACCGCCGAGGTCATCTCCGGCCTCGACAGGGAGTGCTACCGGCTGACCTCCCGGCGCGAAAAGCTGGAGGAGACGATCGAGCACAGCGCGGCCTATATGTGGGAGGAATACGAGCTGACGCTGGCGGACGCGCCCTCCCTGCGGGACCAGTCCCTGACCGACCTGCCCGCCATGAAAAAAGAGATCGCCGGCCTCCGCTCCAGGATCAAGGCCCTGGGCAGCGTCAATGTCGCCGCCATCGACGAGTACAAGGAACTCATGGAGCGCTATACCTTCCTCAAGGGCCAGTACGACGACCTGACCGAGGCCGCGGCCTCCCTGGAAAAGATCGTCAACGAGCTGGACGAGGCCATGCGCAGACAGTTCCGCGAACAGTTCGCGGATATCCAGAAGGCCTTCGACAAGGTCTTCAAGGAGCTCTTCGGAGGCGGAGGCGGCAGACTGGAGCTCATGGAGGACGTCGATATCCTGGAGGCCGGCGTGCGCGTCATCGCCCAGCCCCCGGGCAAGAAGCTCCAGAACATGATGCAGCTCTCGGGAGGAGAAAAAGCCCTGACGGCCATCGCCCTCCTGTTCGCCATCCAGAGCCTCAAGCCCTCCCCCTTCTGCCTGCTCGACGAGATCGAGGCGGCTCTGGACGAGAGCAATGTCGGCAGATTTGCCCAGTACCTGCACAATCTGACAGAGCGGACCCAGTTTATCGTCATCACCCACCGCCGCGGCACCATGGAACAGGCCGACCGCCTCTACGGGATCACCATGCAGGAGAAGGGGATCTCCGCCATGGTCAGCGTGGACCTGATCGACGACGAGGAGATAGCGGATTGAGTTATTAGCTAATAGCTTCTATCATGAAAGGAGTACCACATGGGCTTTTTTGACAGGCTCAAAGAGGGTCTGAGGAAGACGAGAGCCAGCTTCACGGACAGCATGGAGCAGATCTTCAACGACTATGAGCGTGTGACAGAGGACTTCTATGATCAGCTGGAGGAGACCATGATCATGGGGGACATTGGTGTCAAGACGACAGAGGAGCTGCTGGACCACCTGCGGGAGGAGGTCCGGTCCGAGCGGATCAAATACGCCGCGGACTGCCGGCAGGAGCTGATCATGGGAATCCGCAACCGGATGAAGCAGGATCCCGGCGCCTATGATTTTGAGAAGGGGCCTGCGGTGGTCCTGGTCATCGGCGTCAACGGGGTCGGCAAGACGACTTCGATCGGCAAGCTGGCGGCCAATTACAGGCGCCAGGGCAAGCGGGTCCTGATCGCCTCGGCCGATACCTTCCGGGCGGCCGCCAACGAGCAGCTCACGGAGTGGGCCCGCCGGGCGGGCGTGGACATCATCAGCGGGGCCGAGGGGTCGGATCCCGCCAGCGTGGTCTTTGACGCGGTCCAGGCCGCCAAGGCGCGCAAGATCGATATCCTCCTCTGCGACACGGCAGGGCGCCTGCACAACAAAAAGAACCTGATGAACGAGCTGTCCAAGATCGACCGGATCATCAGCCGTGAATTCCCCGGCTGCTACCGGGAGAACTGGGTCGTCCTGGACGCGGCGACAGGCCAGAACGCGGTCTCCCAGGCCCGTGAGTTCGCGGCCGTGACCAACCTGACCGGCATCGTCCTGACCAAGATGGACGGAACGGCCAAGGGCGGGATCGCGATCGCGGTCCAGGCCGAGGTCGGGGTCCCGGTCAAGTTTATCGGCGTCGGAGAAAAGATCGAGGACCTGCAGCGGTTCAATCCGGACGAATACGTGGACGCGCTCTTTTACCGCGACTGAGCGCATGGGGCAGGGGGCGCCCGCCCCTGGAGGAAAGAAGATTTACACCAGCTCCCTGAGAGACAGATATTAGAAAGGAAATACCCGGGATGGAAGATAAAGCAGTAAGGACGGATCATGCCGGAGAGGAAGCACTGACATTAAAGAAATTTGAGGCGGCCTGCGAGGCAGTGGGGCGCGTGACCCTGGATACCGAGCTCATTTACTCCGACTATTTCAGCGAGCAGACCGGTGGAAAGGTCTATCTCAAGCCTGAGAATTTGCAGAGGACCGGCGCCTACAAGGTGCGCGGCGCCTATTACAAGATCAGCACCCTGTCACAGGAGGAAAGAGAGCGGGGCCTGATCACGGCTTCCGCGGGCAACCATGCCCAGGGCGTCGCCTACGCGGCCCGGGAATGCGGGGCCAAAGCGGTCATCGTCATGCCCACGACGACGCCCCTGATCAAGGTCAACCGGACCAAGGCCCTGGGCGCCCAGGTCGTCCTGCACGGCGATGTCTACGACGACGCCGCAGCCCATGCCGCCAAGCTTGCCGAAGAGAACGGCTACACGTTTATCCATCCCTTCGACGATCCGGATGTGGCGACCGGCCAGGGCACGATCGCCATGGAGATCATCAAGGACCTGCCCCTGGTGGACATGATCCTGGTGCCGGTCGGCGGCGGCGGACTGGCGACGGGCGTCTCCTGCCTGGCCAAGCTCCTCAAGCCCAATGTAAAGGTGATCGGGGTCGAGCCCGAGGGCGCGGCCTGCCTCAAGGCCTCCTTCGAGGCGGGCAGGGTGGTCACCCTGCCCGCGGTCAACACCATTGCGGACGGCACAGCCGTCAAGACGCCCGGCAGCAGGATCTTCCCTTATCTGCAGCAGAATCTGGACGAGATCGTCACGGTCCCCGACGAGGAGCTGGTGACCGCCTTCCTGGATATGGTCGAAAACCACAAGATGGTCGTCGAGAACTCCGGCCTTCTGACCGTAGCTGCCCTCCGCCATATCGACTGCACCGACAAAAAGGTCGTCAGTGTCCTGAGCGGAGGCAATATGGATGTCATCACCATGTCCTCCGTTGTGCAGCAGGGCCTGATCCTCCGCGACAGGATCTTTACGGTCTCGGTCCTCCTGCCGGACAAGCCCGGCGAACTGCACAGGGTCTCCGGCCTGATCGCCGAAGTCAGCGGCAACGTCATCAAGCTGGAGCACAACCAGTTTGTGACCATCAACCGCAATGCGGCCGTGGAGCTCCGCATCACGCTCGAGGCCTTCGGCACAGACCACAAGAGAGAGATCATGTCCGTCCTTGAAAAGAATGGATACAAGCCCCGCCTGGTGAAGACGAGGAGCTGAGGGAGCTGTCAGCCGTCAGCTATTAGCTGTTAGCTGTTAGCTATTAGCTCTTAAACCACAAATTCCCAGTTACAAAGCTAAAAGCTAAAGGCTAATAGCTAAAAGCTAATAGCTAAAAGCTAATAGCTAATAGCTAAAGGAGCATAGCGCCATGAGCCAGAGCCATCAGAATCATGTCAAAAAGGAAGAGGCGGACAATCCCAACAGGACCCGCACTGTATATTTGTGGAATATCATTTTTCTGAGCTGCCTGACCATTGCGGCCCTGCTCTTTGCCATGCTTGTCTATTTCCGGCTGCGGACCCGGGGGACAGACGGATTCAGGAAGCTTTATACGGAGGACCAGATCCGGCAGATCAGGAAGGAGGAATCCGCCCGGCAGAGTGAGATCCTGCAGGCCAGGATCCGGACCTCTCTGGAGGCCGGCCTCTCCGCGACCCAGGTCATGCGGGAGCTCTTTGAGGATGAGATCGTGGTCGAGAACGGCGGCAGCTACAGCTTTTTTCCGGTCTCGGAAAAGATTGACAAGAACCCGCTCCCCACGGAGCTTCTGGTCTGCAGGGACGGGGAGCATGCGGAATATCTGGGAACCTATCCGGCCCTGGAGCTTGTGAGCGGGGCGCTCCTGTCGGACGACAACGGCCGGATCGACTGGGACCGCCTGGCCGGGAGCGGGATCCGGGAGGCTGCGATCCGCGCCGGGACCATCCGGCTGAGCGGATTTGAGCCGGACCGGGAGGCGGAGAGAAACTGCCGGGAGGCTGCGGCCCGCGGCATTCCGGTCATGCTCTGCCTGCAGATGGAGGAGCCGGCGGGAGATGAGGTCCTGGAAGAGGCAGCAAAGGCCGTGTCGGACCTGGCCGGTCCGGGCCTGCCGGGGGAAGAGGACGATCTCTCCTCCGGGGAGGACACGGAGGCCGGGGAGGAGGACGCGGAAGCTGGTGAACAGGCTGATGGCGTGGACAGGGCAGCCGGGGGAGAAGCGGCGGAAGCGGACGAACCGGCGGCTGAGCCTGTGAAGGGCCTGATCAGGATCAGGGATATGGCGGACCTGTCGGAGGACGGTGGGGTCCGGGCAGCGTGGACGGACCGGGTCGGGGCCCTCTGCGGGCTTCTGGAAATGGACCGGGTCCGGCCCGTGATCGGCGGAAGCATCCGCGCCCTTGCGGCCGGGATCGACCTGTCCCGCCTGTCCCGCTATGAGAGATGGCTGTCCGATCACGAGGAGACCGTTATCTTCCCCTACAGCTTTTCCTGCTGGGAATACAGCGGGAGAGGGCATCTGGAGGGAGTCCCCGGGGAATCCTGTCTTTATACCCGCATTCTTTATAAGGAAGAACTTTCTGTCGAAGAAAAATGATATAAGTCAAGATTTTTTGCTTGACAGGTATCGGATTGGCATGTATGATAGGCGGGTATGAAAAAAAGGAGTTCAACTCGGGCTTTTGCGCTGTGGACCGCGCAGAAACACCTCGCGGTTGAGACGGTCTGAACTGTAACAAGGAGTCTGTGAAGCTATGGAAAAAATAGTGGAGCAGGGACTGCTGTATGACTTTTACGGACAGCTCCTCACAGCGCATCAGCAGAAAATTTATGAGCAGGCTGTCTACGAGAATCTGTCCTTTAATGAGATCGCCGAGAGCGAGGGGATCAGCAGGCAGGCTGTGCATGATCTTGTCCGCCGCACGACAGCGCTCATGCAGAGGTATGAGGCAAGGCTCGGGATGATCCGGCGCTTCAGGAGTATCCGGGAGGCGGCCGATCTGCTCACGGAGGCGGCTGAGTCCGCCGGGACCAGGGAGGAGCTTGCCGAAGAGGTCCGCGGGATCGCGGACAGGATCAGAAAGGATCTGGGGTGACCCATGGCGTTTGAGAGTCTTACTGACAAACTGAATCAGGTCTTTCGGAATCTGAGCGGCAAGGGAAGGCTGACCGAGGCGGATGTCAAATCGGCCATGCGGGAGGTCAAAATGGCCCTCTTGGAGGCGGACGTCAACTTCAAGGTCGTCAAGAATTTCGTCTCTTCCGTCCAGGAGAGGGCGATCGGCGCCGATGTGATGAGCGGACTCAATCCGGGCCAGATGGTCGTCAAGATCGTCAACGAAGAGATGACGGACCTCATGGGCTCCGATATGACGGAGATCCAGCTCCAGCCCGGAGGCATGCCGACCGTGATTATGATGGCCGGCCTTCAGGGCGCCGGTAAAACGACGACCGCGGCCAAGCTGGCCGGAAAGTTCAAGTCCAGAGGCAGGAAGCCCCTGCTGGTGGCCCTGGATATCTACAGGCCGGCCGCCATCCGGCAGCTCCAGGTCAACGGGGAAAAGCAGGGGGTCGATGTCTTCGCCATGGAGGACGGCAGCAGGCCGGCGGCGATCGCCAAAGCGGCCATGGCCTATGCCCGCGAAAAGGGTGAAAACGTGATCATCCTGGATACGGCCGGACGACTGCAGATCGACGATGCCATGATGCAGGAGCTCTCGGATATCAAGGAGGCCGTGACGGTCCACCAGACAGTCCTGGTCGTGGACGCCATGACAGGCCAGGAGGCGGTCAATGTCGCCAAGACCTTCGATGAGAAGGTGGGCGTCGACGGCGTGATCCTGACCAAGATGGACGGCGATACCAGAGGCGGTGCAGCTCTCTCGATCAAGGCGGTCACCGGCAGGCCCATCCTCTATGTGGGTATGGGCGAAAAGCTCTCCGACCTCGAGCAGTTCTATCCCGACCGCATGGCGGGCAGGATCCTGGGCATGGGAGATGTCCTGACCCTCATCGACAAGGCCCAGGAGGCCCTGGACAAGGAGGATGAGGAGAAGAACCGGGACATGGCAGGCCGTGTCCGCAAGGGCAAGTTTGATTTCAACGATTACCTGGAGAGCATGAAGCAGATGCGCAAGATGGGCGGAATGTCCAGCATCCTGTCCATGCTGCCCGGCCTGGGCATGAGCAAGGACATGCTGGAGGGCGCGATCGATGAAAAGCAGCTCCGGCAGACGGAGGCCATCATCCTGAGCATGACGCCCCAGGAGCGGGCCAATCCCAAACTCCTGAACCCCCAGCGCAAATTCAGGATCGCCAGGGGTTCCGGCTGTGACATCGCCACGGTCAACCGCTTTATCAAACAGTTCACCCAGATGCAGAAAATGATGAAGCAGGTCGGCGGCATGGGCGGCGGCCGGCGCAGGGGCAGGAATCCCCTGGGCGGCATGTTCGGCGGCATGGGCGGCCGGCGGGGAGGATTCCCCTTCTGAGACTTTCAGGAACAGGAACAATGTACACTCTTTCCGATGGGTCGTGTACAGTGAGGAAATCTGTTCCGGCAGCAGCGGCGGGCAGGACCTGACGCGGTACCGGATTTAAGATAGAAAGAATATTAAAAAAACGAAAAAATCATCAGAGAAAACGCCGGAAACAGGCGTCAGAAAGAGGAGGAAAAAACAATGGCAGTAAAAATCAGACTTACTAGAATCGGTGAGAAGAAGGTTCCGCTTTACAGGATCGTCGTCGCTGACGCGTCCACTCCCAGGGATGGCAGGGCGATCGACACCATCGGACACTACAATCCCAACACCGATCCCGGTACAGTCGATATCGATGTAGAAGCAGCAAAGAAGTGGCTCAGTAACGGCGCGCAGCCCACAACTGTTGTCAAGAAGCTGTTCAAGCAGGCAGGAATCAAATAATCTGTTTCTGATGACCGGAAGGATTGTCTATGAAAGAATTGGTTGAAGTGATCGCGAAGGCCCTTGTCGATAATCCGGACGAGGTCGTCGTGACCGAGAAAAAAGAGGGCAGGAACATCCGGGTTCAGCTGCATGTGGCGCCTTCGGACATGGGGAAGGTGATCGGCCGGCAGGGCAGGATCGCCAGAGCCATCAGGTCTGTCGTCAAGGCTGCCTCATCCCAGGAGGATTATCGGATCGATGTAGACATCGATTGAAAATGGCTGAAACAAAATGGCGGCGGAAACGCCGCTTTTTGTTACTTTTATGGTATCTGTTCAGCACCCCGCAGGATAGTTACCTAATAATGGAGGTTGGATTTGACAGAACGTTTCCAGGTTGGCGTGATCACATCCTCCCATGGTCTGAGAGGCGAGGTCAAGGTCTTTCCCACGACGGATGACCCCTCCCGCTTTCTGGACCTGGAGCAGGTGATCCTCGATGGCCCGGGAGGGGAGCGGAGGCTGACAATACGGAGTGTCAAGTTTTTCAAGAAATTTGTCATTCTGGGATTTGAAGGCCTGGACCGCATCGAGGATGTGGAAAGGCTGAGAGGCTGCGCGCTCCTGATCGACCGCGAGGATGCCATCCCGCTGGAGGATGGCCAGTACTATGTGGCGGACCTCATCGGTCTGTCCGTGCGCACGCGGGATGGAAGAGAGATCGGCCGTCTCAGAGAAGTCATCGAGACCGGTTCAAATGATGTTTATTCAGTCGCCAGGGAGGGGCAGAAGGATCTGCTGCTCCCTGCTATTCGTGACTGTATACTGGATGTGCAGCCTGAGGAGGGCTATATGACGGTCTATGTCATGCCCGGGCTGGAAGACTTATAAGAAGAGGCCGGGCAGATGATTTTTCATGTACTAACCCTTTTTCCGGAGATGGTCAGCGCGGCTCTGGCCGGCAGCATCCTGGGGAGAGCGGCGCAGAAGGGTCTTTTGACGGTCGATGCGGTCGACATCCGGACCTATACCTGCAACAGGCACAAGAGGGTGGACGACTATACTTATGGCGGCGGCGCCGGTATGCTCATGCAGGCCCAGCCGGTCTATGACTGCTGGGCGGATGTGCAGAAAAAGATCACAGAGCGGACCGGGCATCCCGCCAGAGTCCTCTATATGGCCCCCCAGGGCAGGACCTTTGACCAGAAGATGGCAGTGGAACTTGCCGGGGAGGAGGAGCTGATCCTTTTGTGCGGCCACTACGAGGGAATCGATGCCAGAGCCCTCGAGGAGATCGGGGCGGAGGAGGTCTCGATCGGCGATTTTGTCCTGACGGGGGGAGAGCTTCCCGCCATGATGATCATCGACGCGGTGTCCAGGATGATCCCGGGGGTCCTGGGAAACTCGGAGTCCGCCGAGACGGATTCCTTTATGAGCGGGCTCCTGGAATATCCCCAGTATTCAAGGCCCTCCGTGTGGAGGGGGCGGGAGGTTCCGGGGGTCCTCCTGTCGGGAGACCACGCCCGTGTGGAGGAATGGCGGCTGGACCAGTCCCTGGCCCTCACAAAGGAGCGGAGACCGGACCTCTATGAGCAGTTTGTCCGCGACCACCCCGATGTGATGGAGAAGAGGAGAAAGAGGATCGAAAGAGAGAGACGGATTGAAGAACGGCGCAGAAGAAAGGAAAGAGAGTCGGTGGATGATTAAAAAAGGGTTTGCGGGCGTGACGGCGCTCCTGCTGTTGCTGGTCATCCTCTGTGCCGGCGGCTGCAGGGCCCGGGAAGAGGGGCCCGGCAGAGAAGAATCTGAAGAAGGATCCGGCAGTGAGGAGATAACGGAGGATACCTCGGAAGAAAGCTACGGGGTCTTTGTGGGCGTGGATGCCTCGTCCTTCAGGATCGACCAGTTCGAGGGATATGACCTCGTGGTCATCGATGCCCAGGAGCTCCGCGCGGAGCAGCTGGCCCAGCTGCATTCCGCCGGCCACACGGTCTACTCCTATCTGAATGTCGGCTCTCTTGAGAAATCGAGGGATTACTACAGAGATTATAAGGGTTACTGTCTGGACCGGTATGACAACTGGCCCGACGAGTACTGGGTGGACGTGACGGAACTGGAATGGCAGGATTTCGTGACACAGGACCTGACAGAGAGGATCCTGGCCAAGGACCCCGCCGTAGATGGCCTCTTTCTCGACAATCTGGACGTCTATTCCCACCTGTCCGAAAAGAGAAAATACCGGGACCTGGCCGAGGATGCCTATGAGTCCCTGGCCGATATCCTGGGCAGCTACCAGGACCAGGACCTGCCGGTCCTGATCAATGGTGCGGATGAATTCGTAACCAGACTGATCGAAGAAGGGGACCAGGACCTGATCCGGGGCGTGAACCAGGAGACGGTCTTCAGCATGATCAAAGATTACGATCATGACAAATTCGGCGCCCACTCCAAAGAGGAGAGAAAATATTACACGGATTATCTCAAGACCTGCAAAAAGGCAGGGCTGGATGTCTTTTTACTGGAATATACAACGGACGGGGAGCTGGAGGAAGAGATCCGGAAGTACTGCCGGCGCAATGGCTTCCGCTATTACATTTCAGCCCATGTGAATCTGGTTCCTTCCGACAGTTGAAAAGCCGGTGACAGGGGAAACGGGGTACTGTTCAGCCCCACCTGAAATACGGGTGTTTTGCGCGACAAGGCGAAGCTTTGTTCTCCTCGCACAAACCCCGGGTTGAACGGCGTTCAAGCGTCAACAATGCTTCGTATTGTATAAGCGCATTGACCATGCGAAGCATTGTTATCGGTGAACAGTAACGACACCGGCAGATCCGGGTCCGGCTGACAGCCGGTATCTGCATCCGCGCCTGAAGGAGGGCGGAGGCCGCAACGAAAAACGGGGAAAAGCCCCCATTTACTCATATACAGGATATAGCGATGGATACGATCCTTTTGACTGGAAAGACGCGCCTGTTTTCCAAGGAGGCGCTTGAAAATCTTAGCAGGACCTATCAGGTCTTCGCGGCGGACAAAACGCGGGGAGAGGACAGGTCGGAGCTTGCGGAAAACATCCGGGTTTTTTCGGCGACCCCCCTGGAGGGAGACTTCCGGAAGATCTTTGAGGTCAGCCGGATCCGGACTGTCTGGCATGTCAGCAGCTGCGCGGACGGGGGAAAGGCCGCCGACGAGACGGCCGGCCTCGAGGTGATCCTGCGTCTGTGTTCCGAGTTCGGGGTTCCCCGCCTGGTCATTCTGACCGAGAGCCGGGATTCCACGGACTACCGCCAGCTGATCAGACGCTGGTCCGCCGACGGCAGAGACGGGAAGGGCGTGGACATAGCCGTTGTCTTCCTGCCCCTTCTGTCCGGGACTGACACTCCGGGCAGCAGGATCAGCACCATTTTCGCGGAGATGCGCAAGAAGCGCGTGATCGTCCTGGAGGGGAGGGGATCGACCCCTGTCTGCGTCCTGCCGGTGCGCGAGCTATGCGCCGTTCTTTCCAGAATGACCTCCGAGACCTGGTTCCGCCCCGGCGTCTATACGGCCTCGGATGAGAACGGGACCCTGGAGAATTTCCGGGAGGTCCTTCTGTCTGTCCGCCCGGATGCCCGCATTGAGTTTCTGGCCGAAAAGAGCGCGGATGCCGATTCCCGCGGCGCGGCGATCTTCCGTCTGCCCGTTCCGGACTCGAAAAAGTGTGACGGCAGGCTCTCGGACATGTACCGGCTCCCCGCCTCCATGGACTGGGGGATGGACCTGGCCGCCCAGTACACCAGGCTTCTGGACAGGTCCTCCGCCTCAGCCCCCCTGCGGGAGAAGCTTTCCGGCTGCCTGCCCCGGGTGGGGATGTTCGCGGGAGCCGTGCTGGATATCGCGGTCATGTTTGTCCTGGCGGAATTTCTGGCCGGGATCACGTCCGATTCCGTTTATTTCAAGGTCGTGGATGTCCGCCTCCTGTATGTGATCCTGATGGGGATGATGCACGGACTGGCGGCGGGAACGATCGCGTCGGCTCTGGAATGCATCATGCTCCTGGTCCGCTACAGTGAGATCGGCATCTCGGGCCTGCTCATTTTCTACAATGTGGAGAACTGGATCCCCTTTGTATTTTATCTGACCGCGGGCGTCATCAGCGGTTATACCCATCAGAAATATCATCAGAAGGTCCGGTCCGTACAGGCCGAAAATGAACTGATCCGCAACAAGTATCTCTTCCTCAACGAGGCCTATCAGACCTGCGTCAAGGACAAAAAAGAACTGCGGGCCCAGATCCTGAGCGAGGAGCAGAGCTACGGCAGGATCTATGAGGCTGTCCGGAGGATGTCCCAGAGAACGCCGGAGGCTGTATTTGTGGAGGCGGTAAAGGTCTTCCGCCAGGTGCTGGACAACGGGACGGTCTCCATGTACCAGATCGACATGCGGGGGCGCAATGCCGACCTTATGTCCTTCTGCCGGGAAAACGCCGTGCGCCATGAGATCAGCCTGGCCCGCTTTCCGGAAATGATGGAGGTCGTGGAGAAGGGCGGAACCTGGAAGAACATTCAGTTCCTGGAAGGCGCTCCCATGTACGCCTCCATGGTCCGTTTTTCCAGAGTGCTGCAGCCCCAGGGAAACCGGGTGGAGATGAAGGTCCTTGTCACCATTGAAAAGGCGGAACAGGAACAGCTCCGCACCTGGTATGTCAATCATTTCTCGATCATGTGCAGCCTGCTGCAGGATGCGCTGGAGCGCGCCTCCCTGCGGGAAAGGATCCTCGAATGACAATCTTTATTCTATGCTTACATCTGCTGGCCGCTGTCGTGACCGCGGCCCTGTGGAGGCGGGGCAGGATGCATTTTCCTCCTTCCCTGCTGCCGGTGGCCCTGCTGCTCCCCCTGTGGGGACCCGTCTTTGCCGCCGCCTGGGAGATCCACTATCTGGGCGGGGAAAAAGCTGACCGGGAGGCGGAAAGCAGCAGATTCGGGATCACGGATGAGGTCTACAGAAACATCCGCATGGAAAAGGGCGGCGTGGAGGATGTCCTCCCGATCGAGGACGTCCTGGTGAGCGGGAGCCCGCAGCAGCGCAGAAGGCTGCTCCTGTCGGTCCTGCACTCCGGGCCGGAGGAGTTTGTCAGGCCCCTGCGGACAGCCGGTGTCAATGATGACACGGAAGTCGTCCACTATGCGGTGACAGCCCTCGTCGAGATGCGCAGCCACTATGCCCAGCGGATCTCCTCCATGGAGGAAAAGCTGGCCGCCCGCCCCTCTGACCCGGGGATCCTGCTGGCCTTTGCGGATCTCGATGAGGAGTATCTAAGGAGCGGAATACCCGAAAATTCCGAGAGGACGGAGCTTCTTGCGCATTGCAGGCGCATGCTGGAACAGCTCCTGAATGTGCTGAGCTGGCAGAAAAATGCCGGGATGCCCTCCGCACCCGCTGACACGGGGACGGAAGGACCGGAAAATCCGGGATTCAGGATGGAGATCCCCTCCATCCTGACCAGACTGGCCCATGTCTGCCTGCAGCAGAAGGACTGCGCGGGGGCGGAGGCGGCGGCCGATCAGCTGATCGGACAGAGCCGGACCGGCGAAGAGGGCTTCCTCATCAAGATCCGGGCCCGGGCGATCGCCGGAGACGGCCCCGGGATCGCGGGGATCATCCGCGAGATCAAGGAAAAGGGGATCTACCTGTCCCCCGGCGCAAGGGAGGAGCTGGCCTTCTGGTCTACCTCTTCCGGGGGTGTGTGAGCATCCGCTGAAATTATGATTACGATTTGGGGTCTTTTATGAAACGTAAAAGAAAACCGCGCTTTTTGCAGCTGCTTGAAATACTGGTCATCTATGTCCTGCTCTTTGCCGTCGTGCTGTCTGTCGGACGCAATGTCCTCTACAATGTCAGAAAGAGTGCCGTGACGATCCTGGAAAAGAAGGATTTCCGCGGAACCGTCAAGCCTGAGGAGGCGGAGACGCTCCTGATCTGGGAGAGGGATGACAACGGCAGAAACGGCCGGGAGGAGATGGGGGCGATCTTTTCTCAGATGAGGATTCCCTTTGCGGAAAAGGAATCGAAGGAATTCACGGAGGACGATCTTCAGGGCATGGAGACTGTCGTCCTCTCGGTGACGGACCTGGGGACCCTGGGGACAAATCTGACCAAACTCCTGGACTGGGTCTACAAGGGGCATTCCCTGCTCTTTTTATACCCGCCCTACAATGAAGCTACCTTTTTGTCCATCGCGGACAAGGTCGGGATCACGGCAGTCGAAAACGCCCTGGCCAAGGTGGAGGGACTGCATTTTACCTCCTCCTTTATGCCTGGATATCAGAGAGATCTTTCCATCGTCGATCCCTACCGGTCTTCCCTGGATGTCACACTGGACGACAGCTGTGAGGTCTTTGTCCAGGCAAAGGGGAGTTCTGAGACGCCCCTGATCTGGAGACGGGCCTTCGGAAAGGGAAGGATCGTCTTTGACAATCTCAGCTTCCTGGAAAAGGCCTACCGGGGCTTCCACTGCGCCGCCTTTTCCCTCCTGGAGGAGACCTGCGTCTGGCCGGTCATCAACGGCTCCACCTTCTATATCGATGATTTTCCGTCTCCGGTCCCCGAGGGCGACAGCCAGTTTATCCAGCACGAATTCGGGATGGACATCAAGGATTTCTACACCCATCACTGGTGGAAGGATGTCTATAATCTCTCCAAAAAATACAATATCCGCTATACGGGCCTGGTGATCGAGGACTACTCCGCCCAGGTCAGCGGGGTCTTTCCCCGCAACAAGGACATCACCCGCTTCCAGTATTTCGGCAATATGCTCCTGCGGGAGGGCGGGGAGCTGGGCTTTCACGGCTATAACCACATGCCGCTGGTCCCGGAGAGCTTCGATTATATAGGCCAGTACGATTCCTACCGCCAGTGGGAGAGCGTCGATGCCATGCGGGATTCCCTGACGGAGCTCAGTGACTTCTGCCACGACCTCTTCCCCAACGAAGTGTTTGAGACCTATGTCCCGCCCTCCAATATCATCTCCGAGGAGGGCAGAAAGCTCCTGGCGGAGGATTTTCCCGAGATCCGCGCGATCGCCAGCCTCTATCTGCCGGACGACAACGATGTCTCCTACAGCCAGGACTTCACCGTGACGGAGGACGGCATGGTCCAGACCCCCCGCATCATCTCCGGCTACGTGCTCGATGACTACATGCGGGCCGCGGCCATGAGCGAGCTGTATTTCCACTGTGTCAACACCCATTTCCAGCATCCCGACGACTGTCTGGACACGGACAGGGGCGCCGCCCTCGGATGGACGGAACTCTTCCGCAGGCTTACGGACTATGTGGAATGGCTGCACAATGCCCTGCCCCAGTTGCGGAACCTGACCGGAAGTGAGCTGACGGGCGCGGTCCAGCGCTACGACGCGCTGGAGATCCGCCGTGAGAAGACGGACAGGGGCATCCGGCTCGAACTGGGCGGATTCTGCGACGAGGCCTGGTTCTACCTCAGGATCAATGACGGCAGGCCCGGCCGTGTGACGGGAGGCTCGATCAGTGAGGCCGCCGATGGTCTCTACCTGGTCAAGGCGGTCCTCCCGGATCTGGAGATCGAGATCAACAGATGATGATCCTTATCATAGAAAGGCAGTTATGAGAATTTGTGTGATCCTGGAAGGTTGCTACCCCTATGTGACCGGCGGTGTGTCGTCCTGGATGCATCAGTATATACAGGCAATGCCCCAGCATGAGTTTGTCGTCTGGGCGATCAATGCGGATCCCTCCCAGAACGGGAAATTCCGCTATGAGCTCCCCGATAATGTCGTGGAGGTGCGGGAGATCTCCCTGACCGGAGGGGAGGAGCGCAGGACCGGCGGCAAAAGCCTCAAATTCGAGAATGTGGAGCTGAGGGCCCTGCGGGACCTGATCGAGTGCGGCCGGCCCGACTGGGAGGTTCTCTTTCATATCTTTCAGGAAAAGAAGGTCTCTCCCGTGGATTTTCTGGCCAGTGAGTATTTCCTGGATATCCTGGCGGATATCTGCAGGGAAAAATATCCCTATACGGCGTTTTCGGACTATTTCCACACGGTCCGGTCCATGCTGCTGCCCCTTTTGCGGATCCTCTGCGCGGATGTCCCTGCCGCGGATGTCTACCACACGATCGCGACGGGGTATGCCGGGGTCCTGGCCAGGCTGGGGGGATGGAGGTATCAGGTCCCCTTCCTTCTGACGGAGCACGGGATCTACACGAGGGAGCGCGAGGAGGAGATCATCCGGGCGGGCTGGGTCCTGCCGGACTTCAAGGACCTCTGGATCCGCTTCTTTTACATGCTCTCCAGCGCCGCCTATGACGGGGCACAGATGGTCACGAGCCTCTTCGAGCGGGCCAGCCGGACCCAGGCCGAGATCGGGGCGGATCCGGCCAGGTGCAGGGCAGTGGCCAACGGCATCCATTACGACCGCTTTGCGGCCATCCCGGTCAAAGAGCCCGGGGGATCCATCCATATCGGGGCCATCCTGAGGATCGCCCCCATCAAGGACGTCAAGACCATGCTCTATGCCTTCGCGGAGGTGGAGCAGCACATCCCCGGCGTGGAGCTCTATATCGCCGGGCCGGAGGATGATCCGGAATATGCCCTGGAGTGCCGAAACCTGGTCAGGCAGCTGGGGATCCGCGGCGCCATCTTTATGGGCACCATCAATGTCCTCGACCACATGGGGGATTTCGATTTCACGGTCCTGTCCAGTATCTCGGAGGGACAGCCCCTCTCGGTCCTGGAGTCCTTTGCCGCGGGCCGGCCCTGTGTGACGACGGATGTCGGCTGCTGCAAGGAGCTGATCTACGGCGACGGGGAGGACCGGCTGGGCCAGGCCGGCTACTGCGTGCCCCCTATGCAGCCCCACGCCCTGGCGCGGGCCATGGAGGATATGTGCCGCAACAGCGCCAGGCGGATCCAGATGGGGCAGATCGCCAGAGAGAGAGCCGGGACCTATTACCGGCACGAGGATATGATCAGACATTATCTGGAGACCTATGATGAGGTCTTCCGGAGGTGGCAAAATTGACGGTCCGCAGGGTGTACAGCTGCGGAAAACCGGATTACAGTAAAGGGTTGTTGAACAGGAGGATTGCATTCAGATGGCAGGGATCGGATTCAGCCTGAACAGGCTTTTTCAGAAAAAGGGTATGCTGAACCTCTGTCGGGCCTATGCCTACGCGGGGGCGGTCGCGATCGGCCCCATGGTCATGGGTGTCTGCCTGCTGCTGGGGATCTCTTTTGTCTCCCAGGTCGCGGGCATGCCGCAGAATGAGCGGGAGATCATGAACTGCATGCTGACCTACAGCCTGCTGGTCTCTCTGTTTGTCTCCAGCTTCTTTAACATGATCCTGACCCGGTATATATCGGATATGCTCTACGAGGGAAAGCGGGAGAGGGTCATGCCCTCCTTTTACGGGGCGCTCGCCATCATGCTGACCATGTGTTTTGTCGGCTACGGCATCGTGCTCGCCTTCTCCGGGGTCCCCTTTGTCTACAGGGTCGTCTCCATGTGGTTCGCCATGACCATGATCGTGGTCTGGACCCAGATGAATTATCTCTCCGCCCTCAAGGACTACCGGTCCATCGCCCTGGGCTTTGCGGCCTCCATGCTGACTGGCTTTCTGCTGGCCCTGGTCCTGGCGGTCCTGCGCCGGGGCACGGTCCTGAGCCTGATGTTCTGTGTGATTCTGGCCTATGGCGTGATGGGGATCTGGTACTTCGTCCTGATGCTGGGCTATTTTCCGCACGGGGAGGGGAGCCCCTTCTCCTTTCTGCAGTGGTTTGACAAGTGCAGGGCCCTTGCCTTCACCGGCGTGTTTGTAAACCTGGGCCTCTACGGCCACCTGGTCATCATGTATTTCAGTCCCTTTCACAGAAAGATCATGGGGCTCTTCTACGCGGCGCCGAGCTATGATATCCCGTCCCTGACCGCTTTCTTCTCCATCCTGATCACGACGATCAGCTTTGTGACCTCCGTGGAGGTCCGGTTTTACCCGGAGTACAGGCAGTATTACAGCCTGTTCAACGACGGGGGGTCGATCAGTGATATTGAGGCGGCAGAGGAGCGGATGGTGGATGTGCTGAGCCGGGAGCTCACCTACTGCGGATACAGACAGATCGTCAGCACGCTTCTGTTCGTCGTTTTCGGCGGCTTTATCATGGATATCCTGCCCCTGGGCATGATCGACCTGGGCAAGGGAATTTTCCGCACCCTCTGTGTGGGCTATGGCCTCTATGCCATCGCCAATGCCATGATGCTGATCCTCCTCTATTTCGAGGACTATGTCGGGTCGGTCATGGCCACGGCCGCTTTCGCGCTTGTCGCGAACGTGCTCACGATCTGGCAGGCGGCCTATGGCGACACGGCCTACTACGGGGCCGGCTTTATGGCCGGAGCGATCATCTATTTTGTCATTGTCCTGGTCCGGCTGGAGTGGGCCACAAGGCGCCTGCCCTACCTGCTCCTGGGAAGACAGGCCGCTGCCGCAGCCCCCGCGGGTCTCTTTTTCAGGCTGGAAAAGAAGCTGACCCGCCTGGACAGCCGCCTGAGAAATCTGGCCGACAGGAAAATGTACCAGCCCCTGCAGGATGGAAAGAGGAGGGCGGTCAGACCGCGCAGATGAAAGCATGAAATCATTCATTCGTATTAAACTACCCTATATCATGATCGCTGTACAGCTGGTCCTGATCAGCGGCCTTCTTCTTTATATAGTGCCGGGACGCTACCGGCTCTATGACATCGTCCTCTATGACGCATCGGAGAACGTGCCCGAAAATCCCCTGATTGGCTATGCCCCCCGGGCGGAGCTGGAGGAGGATTGTGAGAATACGAACCTGGTCTTTATCCAGCTTCCTTTTTCCGAGCTGGAGCCGGAGGAGGGGACGTTTGCCTTTGACCGGATCGAGGACAAATATCATCTGGAGAAATACCGCAGGGCCGGCAAGCACGGAGTGCTCCGCCTGGTCTGTGACTCCCCGGGCAGCCAGGCCCACAGGGATATCCCGGAATGGCTCTACGCCGCGACCGGGACCGGAAAGGCCTACGCGGATGCCTCCGGAAAGGGCTATGCGCCCGATTACGCGGACGAGGCCTTTCTCGCGGCCCATGAGGAGGCCCTGCTAAGGCTGGCGGACTGGTGCCGGAAGGACAGCTTTATCTCCTATGTTGAGATGGGATCGGTCGGCCAGAACGGGGACTGGGACAGCACGGCGCCTTCCGCGGAGGGGCTGGCTCCCTCGGTGGAGACCCTGGCCAGGTATGCGGCCCAGTATGAGCAGGCCTTTCCCGCGGACAGCGGGATCCGGCTCATGAACAGCTCCGTCTCGGGACAGATCGCCGGAGCGGGAGAATGGAAGGATGCCCTCGGCGACGCAAAGACTGTACCCGGCTGGATCGCCGCCAGGATCGATGTGCCTGCGGTCCGGTCTCAGGAGACAGCGGCGGGAGCCGCCGCGGAGGGGATCGCGGAGACCGGGGGCGAAGAAGAGCTGTCCGCCTGGATGAAGGGACCTGTCGGCGGCGGGCTTACCGAAAAGGTTCCCATGGATGATCTTTTGATGGACAGCCTTTCCGATACCCTGGGCCAGCTCAGGAGCGCCCATGTCTCCTTTATCGGCCCTGTCTGCCCGGATGCCTCCAGACAGGGGACCAACGGATCCGGCATGATCCTGCGGGACGTCGGCTACTGTATCTACCTGAGCCGGCTGCAGACAACGGTCGACTTTATCCGCGACGACCTGCTCCTGCACTTTACCTTCTCCAACATCGGCCATGCCCCCCTCTACTGGGACTGGCCGGTCACCATGTACATCTATGACAGGGAAGGGCAGTGCGTCAGGGAGGAGGTCCTGGACCTGGCCGTCAGCGGCCTGATGCCCGGCGAGTCCACGACGGTCACAGGCTCGGTCAAATATTCCAGAAAGCTGCTCAAGGGATATACGGCCGCCATCTCGATCAAAAGTCCCGACGGGAAAGACCATGTGACCCTGGCCCAGAAGGGCGTGCAGCCCGATGAGCAGGGGATCCACAGGGTCTACAGATACCGGGGCCGGAGAAAAAAGTAAAAATAATCTGCTTGCGCATTTCAGACGGATGTGGTAGATTACTAATGTTGCTTTCAATACGGCATTTATGCCGTGATTCTATTCACTTAAGACGTTCCTCTGCCACGGGAGAGGTCAGGGAAAGGCTCCGGTCAGGACCTGTCCCGGGACTGGCTGCTCCCGGCAGATACAATTAAAAAGATCATCGGTCAGTGATGAGAGGATCCCGGTCCGGAAGCCCCCGGGAGGGCGGACGGGACGGAGGTCCAAAGAGAGGGCAAGAACGTCCGGCGTGGAAAGGAGAAAATCATGAATTTTGAGATCATCAAGGAACTGGAAAAGGAACAGCTGAAGAAGGAAGTACCTCAGTTCGCGACCGGTGATACGGTCCGTGTTCACAACCGCATCAAGGAAGGCACACGCGAAAGAGTGCAGATCTTTGAGGGCACTGTGATCAAGATCCAGGGCGGCGGCGCAAGGACTACCTTCACGGTCAGAAAGATCTCCAATGGCATCGGCGTTGAGAAGACCTGGCCCATCCATTCCCCCAATGTGGAGAACGTTGAAGTCGTCCGCAGAGGTAAGGTCAGAAGAGCGAAGCTTTTCTATCTGCGCGGCCTGAGCGGCAAGAAGGCAAAGGTCAAAGCAAGGATCGACGACAGAAAGAAATAATTTTCATTATTTATTTCAGACAATGGTCACCCGAAGGAGTGCCGCGCCGTGCAGGCGCGGCACTCGTTTTCTATAATCGAATCTGTTCAGCATTCAGGCCGTGACCGCAGCTGCTGAACACTTACTTATTATTAAAAATATCGAAGGAATAAAGCATGGAATATCAGTGGTATCCAGGACATATGACAAAGGCCAGGCGGATGATGGAGGAAAACATCCGCCTGGTCGACCTGGTGATCGAGCTGGTCGATGCCAGGATCCCCTTCAGCAGCCGGAACCCCGATATTGACGCGCTCTGCAAGGGCAAGGGAAGGGTCCTTCTGCTCTGCAAGGCGGATCTGGCGGATCCGGTCAGGACCGGAAACTTTCAGGATTATTTCAGGGACAAGGGGATCCTGGCCGTGGCAGTGGACGCCAGGGAGAGGAAGACGGGCGAGGTCGTCCGCCGCTTTATCCAGGAGGCCGGCAGGGAAAAGACAGCCAGGGACAGGGCGCGCGGCATTGTGGGCAGGCCCCTGCGCGCCATGGTGGCCGGCATCCCCAATGTGGGCAAGTCGACCTTCATCAACTCCTTTGCCGGCAGGGCCAGCACGAAGACGGGCAATAAGCCCGGCGTGACGAGGGGCAAGCAGTGGATCCGGATGGACGGCGGCGTGGAGCTTCTGGATACGCCCGGCATCCTCTGGCCCAAGTTTGAAGATCAGGAGATCGGCATGCGGCTGGCCCTGGCCGGCGCGATCCGGGATGAGATCCTGGACAGGGAGGAACTGGCCCTGTGGCTTCTGGCCTATCTGCAGAGAGAATATCCGGGTCTGGTCGAGGCCAAATACCTGGAAGGGGCAGACCAGGCGGAGCAGATGGCCCTCCCCGGGGATTCCCTCCTGCCGGCGGACTACCTCCTGCTGCAGAGGATCGCCCTCGCCCGCAGGCTCCTCATGAAGGGGGGAGAACCGGACGCGGGGCGCGCGGCCGCCATGCTCCTGGACGACTGCAGGAACGGCAGGATCGGCAGGATCTCCCTGGAGGATCCCGGCATGGCCGCTGAATTTGAAAAACGGATGTCCGAGACGGCCAGGAGAGAGGACCGCGATCCCGGGACTTCGGGAAGAGCTGTAAAGAAGAGCGCGGGTCCGGCCGGAGGACAAAAAGGCCGGGCATCCGGGCGGCCCCAGGGGCGCCGGGACAGGGCGGAGGGACGGCCCTCCTCCGGGGACAGGCCGGGCGGCCGGTCCGGATCCGGAAGCAGGGGCGGCAGACCGTCCGGCCGGGAAGGCAGGAGGAAGAAATGACCAGGGCAGAGGAAGCGAAGCAGAAGAGAGAGGCACGCCTGCAGGCGGAACTGGACCGGGTGGACCGGATGCGGCTTTTTGAACTGGACCTGGCCCGGCGCTCGGGAGGATCCGGCCCTGTCTGCGGGATCGATGAAGCCGGCCGAGGCCCCCTTGCCGGCCCCGTTGCCGCCGCGGCCGTCATCCTGCCCGAGGACCTGGTCCTTCCCTATCTGAATGACTCCAAAAAGGTCACGGAGAAGCGGCGCGAGGTCCTCTACGACCAGATCCGGGAGCAGGCGGCCGCCTGGGCCGTCGTCATGGTCCCTCCGGAGAGGATCGATGAGATCAATATCCTCCAGGCCACCTATGAGGCCATGAGGTCCGCTGTCCGTCAGCTCGGGGTCCGGCCGGGAGTCCTGCTCAACGACGCGGTGACCATACCCGGCGTCGATATCCTCCAGGTGCCGGTCATCAAGGGGGACGCCAAGTGCAGGTCCATCGCCGCGGCCAGTATCCTGGCCAAGGTGACCAGGGACCGCTATATGAAGGAGATGGATGCCCTCTATCCGGCCTACGGCTTTGCCGGCCACAAGGGCTACGGAACCAAGACCCACTGTGAGGCCATCCGCCTCTTCGGCCCCTGTCCCATCCACCGCAGGAGCTTTCTCGGCAATATTGTGGGCGCGGCAAGCCCGGAAGCTTCCGGATCCCAAAGCATGTCCGGAAGCGTGTCCAGAAGGGAGACGGGCCGGGAGCAGGAGGAGACAGCCGCGGCCTGGCTGGCCGCCCGGGGAGTCAGGATCCTGGAGCGCAATTTCCGCGACAGGGACGGGGAGATCGACCTGATCGGCGAGCACAGGGGCGTTCTGATCTTTTTTGAAGTCAAATACAGGACCAGCAGCCGGCCGGGAGATCCCGCGGAGGCCGTCACCCCCGCCAAGCAGCGCAGTATCTGCAGGACCGCCCTCTACTACCTGCACAGGACCGGGCGAAGCCTCCAGGAGCCCGTCCGCTTTGATGTGATCAGCATGACCGGCGGGCAGATCCGGTGGATCACCGACGCCTTCCCCTTCCATACATGAGAGAGGACAGCCGCAGGCCCACCGCTAATTTGGACTTGCGATTTTTGACTGCAGTCGCTATGATAAGGGCAACTGTATCTACATAAGCAGACTGTCTGATCAGTCTTTCCACTCGGGGGTTTGCATGAAAATATCTGCAAAAACGCCCCGGGATCAGAACCTGCGGTCAGAAACAGACAGTCTATCAATAAACACCAGCAAGAAGGAGAATCCATGGCTTCAGATACTACCACTTCGCTCACACAGCAGCTCGACAGGAGCAAGCCGGTCGCGCCGCTTGCCATCATCGCCATGCCGTCGGCCAGGGAGCTCGGGCAGAAGATCAGCCGCTATATCACTTCCTACAGGGAAGAGGCCCTCAAAAGGGATTCCTCTCTGTCCTATCACGATGATTATCTCAAGGATGATTTTCTGATGAATGTGAATCTCGAGCGCTTCCCCAGCGGGGAGGGCCGGGCTGTCCTGCTGGAGTCCGCCCGCGGCAGAGATGTTTTTATCCTTGTGGATGTCATGAACTGGACCGTTACTTACAGGATGAACGGGTTCATCAACCACATGTCGCCGGATGACCATTTCCAGGATCTCAAGAGGGTGATCTCTGCGATCCAGGGCAAGGCCAGACGCGTCACCGTGATCATGCCCTTCCTCTATGAGGGACGCCAGCACCACAAGGGATTCGGGGAATCCCTGGATGCTGCCAACATGCTCAATGAGCTGTTCGAGATGGGCATCGACAACTTCATCACCTTCGACGCCCATGATCCCAGGATCGCCAGCGTCGCCCCTCTGGAGAATTTCGACAACTTCGTCTCCCCCTATCAGTTCCTCCACGCCCTGCTCAACACGGTGGATGACCTGGAGGTCGACAAGGACCATGTGGTCGTGATCAGTCCGGACGAGGGCGCCCTGGACAGGACCGTCTATTTCGCCAACGTCATCGGGGCGGACACGGGCATGTTCTATAAGCGCCGCGACTATTCCAGGATCGTCAACGGCAAGAACCCCATCGTGGAGCACCAGTTCCTGGGGACGGAGCTCCGGGGCAAGGACGCGATCATCATCGACGACATGATCTCCTCGGGCGGCAGTATGCTGGATACCTCCCGCCAGCTCAAGGAGCATATGCATGCCGGCAGGGTCTTTATCTGCACGACCTTCGGCCTCTTTACGGACGGGCTCGACGCCTTCGACAGGGCCTATGCGGCGGGCTGGTTTGACAAGCTGGTCACGACCAACCTCACCTATCTGCCGGAGGGGCTGACCAAGAGGCCCTATTTCGCGGAGGCGGATATGAGCAGCTTCCTGGCGACGATCATCGACTATTTCAACCACGATGCCTCCATTTCCGGCATGAAGGTCGCGACCCAGAAGATCCACGCGCTCCTGGCGGAATATAACCGCATGGAGAAGAAAGCGCTTCACGACGAGGAGTCCGGAATGGAGATCTGAGAAAACGTATAACTCGGGTTTTTTGCGTTGAAAATAACAAAGCAAAGCTTTGTCAAAGCTTTGCTTTGCCGCAAAAACACCTCGCCTTCGTGGCGGTCTGAACTGTAACGAGAAAACAGCTGCGCGCGCTGCAGGCGGGAAGGATTGGCGGCCTCCCGCCTCTTCATGCAGGCGCGGAGAAAGGAATCCGACAATATATGGCAAAAAGAAAGAGAAAAGCGATCGTGGCAGTTGTCGGCAGACCCAATGTCGGCAAGTCCACCCTCTTCAATGTCCTGGCGGGCAGGCGCATTTCGATCGTGGAGGATACTCCCGGGGTGACCAGGGACAGGATCTACGCGGACTGCTCCTGGCTGGACAGGGATTTTACCCTTATTGACACAGGCGGAATCGAACCGGATTCAAAGGATGTCATCCTGTCGCAGATGCGCGAACAGGCCCAGCTCGCCATCGATATGGCGGACGTGATCCTCTTCATGGTCGACCGGTCTACCGGCATGGTGGATTCGGACAGCAAGGTCGCCGATATGCTGCGCAGGTCGGGGAAACCTGTCGTTCTCGTGGTCAACAAGGTAGACAGCCCGTCAAAAATGATGGCGGACATCTATGAATTCTATAATCTGGGGATCGGAGACCCCTGGCCGGTCTCCTCGGCCAACCGGACCGGGATCGGGGACATGCTCGACGAGATGATCAAGTATTTCCCCGAGGACTCGGCCTCCGATGAGGAGGACGACGCGGTGCGGGTCGCCATCGTGGGCAAGCCCAATGTGGGCAAGTCCTCGATCATCAACCGCCTGATCGGCCAGAACCGGGTCATCGTCTCAGACATAGCCGGAACGACCAGGGATGCGATCGACACCAGGATCGCCTACCACGGAAAGGAATATGTCTTTATCGACACGGCCGGCATCCGGCGCAGGAACAAGATCAAGGAGAACCTGGAGCACTACATGATCGCCCGCAGCGTGGGCGCGGTGGAGCGGTCGGACATCACGATCCTGGTCATCGACGCCTCCGAGGGCGTGACCGAACAGGACGCCAAGATTGCGGGCATCGCCCATGACCGGGGCAAGGCGGTCATCATCGCCGTCAACAAGTGGGACCTGGTCGAAAAGGACAACCACACCGTCAGGGAATTTACGGACAAGGTCCGCCAGATCCTGTCCTTTTTGTCCTACGCGGAGCTCATCTTTGTATCCGCCGAGACCGGCCAGCGCCTGGTAAAGCTCTACGAGATGATCGACATGGTGCATGACAACCAGAATCTCCGCATCCAGACCGGCGTCCTCAACGAGATCATCGCCGAGGCCTGCATCATGCAGCAGCCCCCCTCCGACAAGGGCAAGTCTCTGAGGATTTATTACGGCACCCAGGCCGGGGTCTGCCCCCCGACCTTCGTCCTCTTTGTCAACGACCGCAAGCTGATGCATTTTTCCTACCAGCGCTATATCGAGAACCGGATCCGGGACGCATTCGGCTTCCGCGGCACACCCATGAAATTTATCATCCGGGAACGGTCGGACAAGAACCAGTGAATTCCCGCAGCAGTCAGGACGGATCAACCAGTGAGTTCCGGCGGCAGCAGCCGGAACGGATCAACCAGTAAGTTCCGGCGGCAGCAGCCGGAACGAAAACAGGCACAGAGTTCCGGCAGCAGACATGCCGGATCCGGCCAGTGCATTCCGGCAGGAGCCTGCCGGTCAAAGGAGGTAAAGTATGGACCAGCTCATTATTTTGCGCATCGTCTGTCTGGCGATCGGATATGCGTTCGGTCTGTTTCAGACCGCTTATATTCTGGGAAAGTCCAAGGGAATCGATATCAGGGACTACGGAAGCGGCAACGCCGGCACCACCAATGCCATGAGGATCCTGGGCACCAAGGCGGGACTGATCGTCTTTGTCGGGGACATGCTCAAGAGCCTTCTGGCCCTGCTGCTGGTCGGCGCCCTTTTTGGAAAATCCCATCCCGACGCGGTCTACCTGCTCAAGGTCTGGACCTTCGCGGGCGTTGTCCTGGGACATGACTATCCGGTCTATATGAATTTCAAGGGGGGAAAAGGCGTCGCCGTCATGGCGGGTTTCGTCTTCGGCTTCCACTGGTCCTTCATCCCCACGGGCCTGCTCCTCTTCTTCATTCCCTACCTGACCACCAAGTATGTATCCCTGGGATCTTTGCTGCTTTACCTGGGGACCTTTATCCAGCTGATGGTCGAGGGATGTATGGGAATGTTCCGCGTCTCGGGTCCCATGCTGGTGGAACTCATCATCATACAGGGCCTTCTCACCTTTATGGCCTGGTACCGCCACCGCGCCAATATCGGCCGGCTGCTGGGGGGCAATGAGAGGAAGACCTATATTTTCAAGCGCAATTCAGAGCGCCTGGATCTGGATAAGAAGTAGGGTGTTGAGCTGTTAGCTGTTAGCTGTCAGCTCTGTTTCTGATAATTTGTAAAAAAAGCTAATAGCTAAAAGCTAAAAGCTAAAGCTAAAAGCTAATAGCTATTTCTCAAAAAGGAGTACATCAAAATGAAAATCTTTGAGGAACTGCAGGCCAGGGGGCTTCTGGCCCAGCTGACGGACGAGGACCAGATCCGTGATCTCGTGAACAATGGAAAGGCCACTTTTTATATCGGATTTGATCCCACTGCGGATTCTCTGCACGTTGGTCATTTTATGGCCCTGCTTCTGATGAAGCGGCTGCAGGAGGCGGGCAACAAACCGGTCGCCCTGGTGGGCGGCGGCACTGGCATGATCGGAGATCCTTCCGGCCGCCAGGACCTGCGCAGCATGATGACTGTCGACCAGATCGACCACAACTGCGAGTGCTTCAAAAAGCAGATGAGCCGCTTTATCGAGTTCGGGCCCGACAAGGCCCTCATGGTCAACAATGCCGACTGGCTCCGCGACCTCAATTACATTGAGTTTATCCGCGATATCGGCGTGCATTTTTCCGTCAACAACATGCTGCGGGCCAGGTGCTATGAGCAGCGCATGGAGAAGGGTCTGTCCTTCCTGGAATTCAACTACATGATCATGCAGGCCTATGACTTCCTCTGCCTGTACGAGAAATACGGCTGCAATATGCAGTTCGGCGGCGACGACCAGTGGAGCAATATGCTGGCCGGCACCGAGCTGATCCGCAAGAAGCTGGGCAAAGACGCCCATGCCATGACCATCACCCTGCTCCTCAATTCCGAGGGCAAGAAGATGGGCAAGACGGCAAAGGGCGCGGTCTGGCTCGATCCCGACAAGACCTCTCCCTACGATTTCTACCAGTACTGGCGCAATATCGGTGATGCCGATGTCCTCAAGTGCCTGCGCATGATGACCTTCCTGCCCCTCGAGCAGATCGACGAGATGGACAAGTGGGAGGGCGCCCAGCTCAACACGGCCAAGGAGATCCTGGCCCACGAGTTGACCACCCTGGTCCACGGCGAGGATGAGGCCGTCAAGGCGGAGAAGGGAGCCAAGGCCCTCTTTGCCGCGGGCGGAGCCGGCGACATGTCCAATGTCCCGGAGGTCCTGGTGGCAGCAGAAGAGCTGGAGAATGACGGTCTCAATATCCTGACGGCCCTGGTCAGGAGCGGACTGGAGAAGTCCCGGTCCGACGCCCGCCGCGATGTCAAGCAGGGCGGCGTCAGCGTCGACGGCCAGAAGGTGACCGATATCGACAAGGTATTTGACAGGGAGACGCTTGAGAAGGGAATCCTCCTGCAGAGGGGCAAGAAGAGCTACAAGCGTCTGCGCGCGGAATAAATACGGGACCCGCAGGAATGCGTGCGTCTGCGGTGCGGAAGGAAAGGCGCCCCCCGGGGCGGTCCGCACCCGGCGCGCAGGACCTGCGGGCGGTTTTTGAAAAGATATGAGATCTATCAGGCATTTTTTCAGAGAAGAGGGAATGCCGGAAAGGAGGGGCAAATGAATGGTGCTGATGCTATGGTAAAATGTCTGGCTGCGGAGGGTGTCGAATATGTATTCGGCTATCCCGGTGTGGCGATCTGTCCCTTCTATGACAGCATTCTCCAGACAGATATTCATACGATCCTGATCCGGCAGGAGCAGTGCGCCGCTCACGCGGCCAGCGGCTATGCCAGGATCACGGGCAAGGTCGGCGTGGCTGTCGTCACGAGCGGCCCCGGAGCCACCAACCTGATCACGGGGATCGCGACCGCCTTCGCGGACTCCATCCCCCTGGTCTGTATCACCGGACAGGTGGACAGCAGCATGATGGGGAGCGACGTCTTCCAGGAGGCGGATATCTCCGGCGCCTGCGAGTCCTTTGTCAAATACAGCTATATCGTCCGCGACGCCGCCGAGATTCCCAGGATTGTTAAGGAGGCTTTCTATATAGCCAATACGGGCCGCAGGGGGCCTGTCCTGATCGACCTGCCGGTCGATGTACAGCAGAAGACCATCCGTCATTTTTCCTACCCAGAGACGGTCAATCTCCGCACCTACAAGCCCACGGTCACGGGGCACGCGGTCCAGATCAAAAAGGTCATCAACCAGCTGGAAAAGGCCAGGAGACCCATCATCTGCGTCGGCGGCGGCGTCCACCTGAGCGGGGCTGCGAAGGAGGTCCTGGAGTTTGTCGACAAAAATGACATTCCCGTCGTCAGCACCATGATGGGCCTGTCGGCCATCCCCACGGAGCACCCCCTCTTTTACGGCATGGTGGGCAACAACGGCAAGCCCTACGGCAACAGGGCCATGAACAACGCGGATATGGTCATCATGGTCGGCGCCCGCGTCGCGGACCGGTCCATCAGCCAGCCCGACCTGATCATGGAGAACAAGGTCCTGGTCCACATCGATGTGGATCCCGCCGAGATCGGCAAAAACGCCGGCCCCACGATCCCGCTCGTCGGCGACATCAAACATGTTTTTGAGGAGTTCAACAAGATCGATTTCCAGGCGGACTACACGGACTGGATCGATATGCTGGACGGCTTCAAGGACGAGGCCAGAAATGCCAAGCGCCGCCGCATGTTCCAGCGAGAGGAGGACATCATCTCCCACAAGAGAGACCTGCACGGGGTCAACCCGGTCGACTTCATCCGCCAGCTCTCCCTGGCCATGAAGAAGGATGCGGTCTATGTCGCGGACGTGGGCCAGAACCAGATGTGGTCCTGCTCCAACTATGTCGCCCGCGGAGGACGCTTTATGACCAGCGGCGGCATGGGGACCATGGGCTATGCCCTGCCGGCGGCCATGGGGGCCAAGGTCGCGGCGCCGGACCGCCAGGTCGTGGCGGTCTGCGGTGACGGCGGCTTCCAGATGACCATGCAGGAGCTGGCCACGATCATGCAGTATCATATCCCCGTCAAGCTGGTCATTCTCAAGAACACGGTCCTGGGCCTGGTCCGCCAGTACCAGCACTACAATTACAAGAACAGATACTCGGTCATCGACCTGGGGGCCCTGCCCGACCTCTCTCTGATCGCCCAGGCCTACGGGATTCGCTATCTGAAGCTGGAAAACAGCGGCGATACAGATGAAAAGCTGGCGGCCTTCCTGGAGGGAGACGAGTCCACGATCCTGGAGGTCACCGTCGACCGCGAGGAGCTCTGCTGAGAGAATGGAGGGGACAAAAGTATGAAAAGAATATATTCCATTCTGGTAGAAAACCGCGCCGGCGTCCTGTGCAAGACGGCGGGACTTTTCTGGAGGCGCTGTTTTAACATCGATTCGATCACAGTCGGGGAGACCGACGACAAAAATGTCTCCAGCATGGTCATCGTCAGCTCGGGGGACAACAGGACCCTGGAGCAGATCGAGAAACAGCTCAACAAGAAGCTGGATGTCATCAAGGTCAAGACCTTTGATGAGTCCGAGAGCATCAACCGGGAGCTCCTCCTGGTCAAGATCAGGTACAACCGGGGCAACCGCAGGGACATCATGGACAACTGCCAGATCATGGGAGCCAGGATCGTGGACATGTCCAGAAACCTCATGATGATCGAGATGTGCGATACACCCGAGCGGGTATCCATCTTCATGGATACGCTCAAGTCCGTCAGCATCGTCGAGATCACCAGGACAGGTGTCCTGGCCATGACAAAGTGCAGTGAGTAACTGTTCAGACCGTCTCGAATTCGAGATGTTTTGCGCGGCAATGCGAGGCTTTGAACAATACGGAGCTTTGGACAATGCGGAGCTTTGGACAATGCGAAGCATTGTTATCTCCGGACGCAGCGATACAGTTCACGCCTTTCGAGGGGGTGTGGACAGTAACCCGGCTGTCAGGGACGGGCCTGGTGAAAAAGATTCAACATTGACTTTATCACGTCACAGCGCTATAATGGCGTGTATGTCATGGCCCGGCCGTGCAGACAACTGTTGTTGAAAATATGATACTGTAAAAGGATCTTTAATCATGAGTACGAATAATCAGACCAAGGTCTTCCAGATCCTCGTAGACAATAATTCCGGCGTTCTGAGCCGGATCGCCGGCCTCTTTTCCAGGCGCGGCTACAATATCGAGAGCATCACGGCAGGTGTGACGGCCGATCCCAGCATCACCAGGATCACCATCGCGACTTCAGGCGACGACGATATCATGGAGCAGATCGAGAAACAGGTCAGCAAGCTGGTCGATGTCAGAGATATCCATGAGCTCAAGCCCGAGGAGAGTGTCTACCGTGAACTGGCCATGATCAAGGTCCGGGCGGATGCCTCCCAGCGCGAGAATGTGATCGCGCTCGCCAATATTTTCAGGGGAAATATCATCGACGTCTCCCAGGAGAGCCTGATGATCGAGATCACCGGAAATACGGGCAAGGTGGATGCCTTTATCAGGCTGATCAGCGGATATGAGATTCTCGAGCTGGCCAGGACCGGCGTCGCGGGACTGGGACGCGGCACAAAGAATGTCATCTATATCGATGACCTTCGCCTGGGTGCCGGGATCTCCAGGGACCGCGGGATCAGGAACTGATCAGGACCCGGCGGCGCGAACTTCCCTGCGGCTGCCTGTGACGGTGCCTGCGCACCTGCGCGGTCCGGCATGCTGCGGAAGTTTGATCAGAACGCCAGGCAGGATTCTTGTCAGACTCGGAACGCAGGACGTTTCGATGAAAATATAGTAGTATTATTTAGCAAATGGAGGAAACAAAAATGTCAGATGCCAGGATTTTCTACCAGGAGGACTGCAACCTTTCTCTTCTGGAAGGCAAGACCATCGCGATCGTCGGTTACGGCAGCCAGGGCCACGCCC